>CAYPJA010000014.1:24502-53504 GCA_964411005.1 uncultured Prevotella sp.
TAGTTAATCTTCATACATTTTTTCTATGGCGTCCTTATAATTCTTGTAGATTACCGGACGACGCATCTTCAAAGTGTTGGTGAGTTCGCCGTTCTCCATCGAGAAATGGTGCGGCAACAGCGTGATACGCTTGATCTGCTCGTAATGAGCCAACCGCTGCTGCAAGGTTTCGACACGATCCATGAGAAAATCGTGAACTTCTTTGTTTTGGCAGAGTTCTTCACGGCTGTTGAATTTCAAGCCATGGTCGGCAGCCCACTGCTCAACTGTTCTGAATTCGGGTACGACAAGTGCCGACACAAACTTGCGCTGGTCAGCTATAACGGCCACCTGGTCGATGTACTTATCGACCAGCAGCAGCGATTCCACCATCTGCGGAGCAATATATTTGCCGTTGCTGGTCTTGAAAAGATCCTTGATACGCTCCGTCAAGTAGAGTTCACCATCCTTCATATAGCCAGCGTCACCGGTATGGAAGTAGCCATCCTTGTCAAAGGCCTGCGCGTTGAAAGAATCGCGTTTATAGTACCCCGGCGTGATGGTAGGGCCCTTGAGCAGAATCTCGTTGTTGTCGCCAATTTTCACTTCCACCCCTTTGACCGGTCGGCCGACAGACCCGATGGTATAAGCCCCGCCCTTATGGTCGCAACTGACCGTAGCCAAACTCTCCGTAAGACCATAGCCGACCACCATAGACAATCCGATGGAATGGATAAATTCTTCCACTTCCGGCGAGACATAGGCCCCAGCCGTCGGGAAGAGGTTGGGGTGATCCAGTCCTAACTGTTTACGCACAAGACTCAAAATGGAGCTGTTGACAATGCGGTATTGTAACGCCAACGCCAATGGCGGGCGTCTCCCGTGCGACAGATATTCAATGTTATATTTTCTGCCGATGCCGAGAGCCTGCCTGAACAATTTCTGCTGCACAGGACTGGCATTGTTTATTTTTTCTTTGACAGCCTGATAGACTTTTTCCCAAAAGCGCGGAACCGAGGACATACAAGTGGGATGCGTCTCACGCATACTATCCTGTATCTCACGTGGATAAGTGTTGATTATGAGCTGGGAGCCACATGACAGACCAAGATAAGAGAAACCACGCTCAAAGATATGCGTGAAAGGAAGGAAATCGATGATGCGGTCTTTCTCTCCTATCGGCACACATTCCGCGTTGGCTTTCAAGGCTGCGTCATACATCCCGTAAGTGAGGACAACCCCTTTCGACTCTCCTGTCGTTCCACTCGTATAGAGAATGTTGCAGATATCATCGTAGTTTGCATCCTTCCACAAGTTCTCCACTTCCGACTGGCGCGGCAGCTTATCGCCGAGTTGAATGAAATCCTCGAAGTAAAGGGCATTAGGATCGTGCGAGGAAATCCTCACGCTGCTATCGTAGATGATGATGCGCTCCAGCGACGGGCACAAGGGAAAGATGCGATGCGCCTTGTCATACTGTTCCTGCTCACCGACAAAAAGGAATCTCACGCCCGCATCCTGCACCATATACTGTATCTGCTGCTCGGAACTTGTGGCATAGAACGGAATTGAGCACACACGGATGCCATAAGCACCAAAGTCAGTATAGAGATACTGCACACAATTCTGCGAGAACACAGCAATGTTTTCCTGTGGCTTCATGCCCAAATTGAGCATGGCATTGCTCACCTGCTTGACCCGAATCGAGAACTGATTCCAAGAAACCGTCTTCCACTTCAGACTCCCAAAGTTGCGGAACGTCAGGACAGGTTTAGTCCCATACTTTTTCGCCTGTTCATGGATGAGGACTGAAAGATGACATCTTGTCTGCATAACCATCTGTATTTTAATTTATGCAAAGATAGCACAAATCACGCAAAACACAAAACTTTTGTGGGGATTATTTCGTAACTTAGCGGCCATGACACCATCCATCGATTATTTCAACGACGCGATCCGGCTGCTCCAGTCGCTCATCGCGACGCCCTCTGTCAGCCGGGAGGAGACCCAGGCCGCCGACATCATAGAACAAGAACTGCTGCGCTGCGGCTTCCGTCCGCAACGTGATGCCAACAACGTATGGGCCTTAAGCCCCGTCTTCAATCCATCGCGTCCTACGCTTCTCCTCAATGCTCACATCGACACGGTACGTCCCGTGAGCACTTGGACTCGCCAACCCTTCCTGCCCGTCATCGAGGACGGCCGTCTCTACGGCCTAGGCAGCAACGATTGCGGTGGCGGACTCGTCACCTTGCTGCAAATCTTCCGCCAACTAACGATCCATGAGCAGACCTACAACCTTATTTATCTTGCTTCAGCAGAAGAGGAAGTGTCAGGCAAAGATGGCATCAGCCGCATTCTCCCTCAGCTACCACGGATAGACGTTGCCATTGTGGGCGAGCCGACAGGTATGCAACCCGCCATCGCCGAAAAAGGACTGATGGTGATAGATCTCATCGCGCATGGCAAAAGCGGCCATGCTGCACGCAACGAAGGTGTCAATGCCATCTATGAAATACTCGATGACCTCGCATGGATCCGTGATTATAAGTTCCCCAAGACAAGCCCTCTACTGGGGCCGACTCTCATGACAGCCACCGTCATCAATGCCGGCACTCAACACAATGTCGTCCCCGACACCTGCACGGCCATCATCGACGTGCGCACTAATGAGTATTACCGCAATGAGGACGTGTTCGACTTCATCCAAAAGCACGTGAAATCGAAAGCCGTCGCCCACTCTTTCCGTCTCCATTCTTCCCACATCGACCCACAGCATCCACTCGTGCGCCGATGCATAGCCTTGGGCATGACGCCCTTTGGCAGTCCCACGCTCAGCGACCAGGCCCTCATGCCCTTCCCATCATTCAAGCTCGGGCCGGGCCAGTCATCGCGTTCTCATTCTGCCGATGAATTCATCGAACTGGAAGAAATCAGCCAAGCGCTCCGCCAATACCTGCAACTGCTTGACGGAGCGTCATTCTAACAAAGAAAATCTTGCTGAACCTATCTGCCCAACCAAGCTTCCGGATTGAGCGTCGCTGTCTCCTTGCGCAACTGGAACTGCAAGACATGATCCGAGCCAACCGATCCGAGTGCCTGACGGGCACTGACTTTCTGCCCACGCTGTACGCTCACACTGCTCAGATTGAAGTAGACGGAGATATAAATGCCGTGACGCACCATAACGCCACGCGTGCCTCCAAAGCCAAAGACCGACGTCACCTCGCCGTCGTAGACAGCACGGGCCTGACAGCCTCCTGATCCTTGAATCTTTATACCTTTATTGTCAAGTTGCACATTGTTCAGCCCGTTGACATTGTGCAAACCGTAATGGCTTACAATCTTGTAATTTCCCGTAATTGGCATAGGAAGTCTTCCGCGGTTCGCCTCAAAACCGCCATTCATCATGCGGTCAGCAGCACTGTAACGGCCAGCGTCGGCTGCCGCCTTGTTGGCCGCGTCAATTGTTTTCCTGCTACGTTCAGCGTCGGCCACAGCCTTGCGCTCTGCAGCCGCACGTTGCGCCTCGGCCTCCTTGGCAAGTTGCTCTGCCTGGGCCCGCTCCTGAGAAGCCTCACGTTCGGCGAGCTCAGCCCGTTCCTGTACAGCCCGTTGAGCGGCCGCATTCTTGGTTTCTTCCGACTTGCGCGCAGCTTCAGCACGAGCCTGCCGTGCGGCCGCTTCAGCCTCCGCAGCCTTGCGGGCAGCCTCACGCGCCGCAGCCTCACGCGCCTTGGCAGCGGCAATGCGACGCTCATTCTCACGGGCACGAGCCTCGGCCTCGGCCTTCTGACGTGCCAACGCTTCAGCGCGGGCCTTCGCCGCAGCCTCAGCGGCAGCCTTGCGTTTAGCCTCGGCAGCAGCACGTGCGCGTGCCTTGGCCACTTCCTGTTCCACAAGACGGTCTATCTGGGCATTGAGTGCGGCATCCTTCTGACGTTGTTGGGCAATGACTGTCTGTATGGTCTTCTGTTGACCCTGCAACTGCGCCACCACTTCTTTCTGCTCGCTCTGTTGTCCCTCCAATGCCGCGCGCTCCCGCACACCTTTGTTGAGCAACAGGTTTTTCTGTCCTTTCACCTGTGCAAGCTGCTGATGCTTGTCGTTCACCTGCGCCTGCTTTGCTTTCACCATCTCACCTTGTTGCCGCTGATATTGCGCATACTCGCGCACAAAACGCAGTCTGCGGTACATCTGCGCCAGATTCTTGGCCGAGAAGATGAACATCAGTTTGTCTTGCACAGTCCGATGCCGTGCCATATACTGCATCGACTGAATGTATTTCTGCTGGCGGTCACGCAGTTGCCTTTGCAATGTATGCAGTTGCGACTGCAATATATTCATGTTTCCATCAAGCCCCTTGATGTCGTTCTCGATACCGTCAATGTTTTTCTGCCGCTCGTCTATCTGTGTATTGAGAGCCTCCAGACGCTGCAACCGCTGCCTAACGTCTGCCTGATTTTTTTTCAGTGCCTGTTCCTGTTCCTTAATTTTCTGCTGGATTTTCTGGCGCTGACTCTGCAGCCCTTTGATTGAAGCGTTCGAATAAATGGTGGCATTATTCTTATTGCCCGATTTCTTCGTCGTCTTAGCAGGCTGTTTAGTGGTTTTACGAGTCTGTTTGGTGGAGTTTTTTTTCGATGAAACCGCCTGTTTCTTCGTCGTAGAAGTCTTCTTTGTCTGACTTGTCCGCGTCGACGTTCCGCCCTTCTGCGCCGTTTGGGTGGTGCGCGCTTTCGACTTCGTCGTGCGCTTCTCCTGAGCAGGCACGCCCATGACGCAAGCCGTCGCCAATGCTATGATAATTATTCGTTTCATTCCTACATGTTGAGCAGTTTGCCAAAGACATCCTCTGGATTGACCTTCTTATATTTTTCCGATACCACTGTCTGTGCGTCCCAGTTGTCATCCACCGTCACCTTACTCATATCGAGCACGACTGCGACACTCCGTTTCTCTTTAGTAGCCGTAGTGGTAAAGCTGAACTTCTGCTTGGCGGGAAACTGCTTAGAGCCAAGAGCAGTGAAACCGCTGTAATTCCAGTCAAGCGCCGACGTGCCATGATGACTGCTCACATAACTGACCAACGCACGCATGATGCGACCAGTCGTGCGGTCAGCCGTCCAAGTATAGGTCATATTGCCATTGCGAAGTAACACAGGGAGGTTTTGGGCGGTTTCATCGATATTCACGTCAAACTTCTTGAGATCCGACTCACTCACCTTCCGCGCTCCCGGCAACAGCAACTGATTCCAAAACAAAGCCTGCAAGCTGTAGAAACTCAGCCCGTTATCGCGCAAGAAATCAAGGTCATTGTAATTGGCCTTGATATACTCCTTATGAATTCGGTCCACAACCAATACATAATCGGGCGTAAACTCCAACCGACCAACCTCACTGCCAAGCAAAGGCATCTGTAATTGAAGCCGTATCACCTCGTCCTTACGCATACGCAACTGCCCCGGAACGGTGATATTTTTGTCGCCCGATTGCACGGTGAACGACAGTTTCGCTACGATATTCTTCTGGTAAAGTTTGTTGTCGGAAACCTTCTGCACAAAGCTCAACTTGCGCACGGCCTCGCTTCTTTCATCAGCCCCGGCCACCGACTGGCCTTGTCCGGTCGTCACCTTCGACGTTCCACAGGCACCCAGTGTCAGCACCACGGCCAACAGACAGGCGAATGTAGTCTTTATATTCATTTGGCAATATATTTTCTGAGTTGAATCTTCCTCTGCAACAAAGCGTTGTCAGCCCCCATTTTCAAAGCTTTCTCCCAATAATCCACGGCTTCATCGGTTCTTCCGAGCATCGAGAGAATGTCGCCCGCATGTTCCAGATACACGCCTTTCCCCTCCGTCGAGTCGACAGTGTTCTGCAACGCCTGCTCCTCATAGATCAGTGCCTCTTCGTAACGTTTCTGCTTGAAGAGTATCCAGGCATAGGTGTCGAGGTAAGTTGAATTGTCAGGTTCGGCCTTGATCGTCTTGTAACTCATCATCTCTGCCTTCTGCAGACTACTGTCCATCTCACTGAGGAAATAGGCATAGTTGTTCAGTGCCGTAATGTTATCATCCTTCCATTGCAGACAACTGTCATAGGCTTCGAAAGCCTGTCTTTTCTCTCCTTTTTTGTATAGGATGTCTCCCATGATGGCATAGAGATCAGAGACCAAATCTTTATTGCTTTCAGCATTTATCTCGCCAACGCCGCGACGAAACACGTCGAGCGCACTATCCTCTTCCTGCTTCATGTAATAGGCCACCCCCTCAAAATAGTAAAAAGCCATTTCATCGGGATTATACTGCGTAGCGGGATGAGCTACGGCAATGACAGAATCCCAACACGAGACAGGGGCCTGCGCAGGACTGCCGCCAGGCATCAAGTTCTGTATGAGCTGTAACCGCGCGGCGACGTTGTCGGGAGCTATGTCAAGCACATGTTGCAGGGCCGCATTGACATCGCTTTTCGGCATTTTTTTCAACGACATGTAAACAGCCTTCAACTCGGCCACATCTGCATTGGCACTGTCGGCCTTCATCATACGACCGAAGAGCTGCAAAACCTCGGTCGAATCTCCACCCTGCTGTTCGTTCTGCCTGATCACCTGCTGCATCATGGTGAGCTTGCTTTGCAAAGGAGTTTTCTTGCTGATCAGTATTCTGTCACGTATGCTCCTGGCCAGTGAGTCCTGCCCGGTCTGGTTGTAGTAGTCGTAAAGCGATGACTGCGCATAGTTGTTGTCGGGTTCCTCCTTCAAGGCATCGGTAAAAATCTTAAGTGCCTGCTTACTTTTACCGTTCTGCATGAGCCAGTTGCCCATCATCACCTTGTAGTTAAGGTCGCTGGGGTGTTCGTCGGAGAGTGATTTCAGCGCTTTCCAGGCACTCTTTTTGTCGCCCATCAACTCGTAGACCCTCATCTTCGAAAGTGCTATTTCCTCACTCGAACCATCGATTTGCTCCACCCGCTCAATGGTTCGCACCATATTTTTGTAGTCCTTCTTCTGCTGATAGAG
Organism: uncultured Prevotella sp.; assembly: GCA_964411005.1. Classification (GTDB taxonomy): domain Bacteria; phylum Bacteroidota; class Bacteroidia; order Bacteroidales; family Bacteroidaceae; genus Prevotella. Next base: position 31,503 of record CAYPJA010000014.1, read on the forward strand.
CCGAATGAGCACGTTGAGAATGTCAGTGCGGCTATGGTTATTGGCAGCCAAACGCTCAAAGGCATATATGGCAAGGTCATATTTGCCTGTGCCCGTATAATACTGCGCCACCCGCTCCTGATAGAAATCGTTGTGCGGATTCAGACGGGCCGCGGTCTCCATCATCCTCACAGCCGCCGAGTCACTGTTGAGTTCGGCCAAATACATGGCTTTGTAATAATAGGCCTCGGCAGCATTGGGGTTGATGTCCAAGCAGTGGTTGAGCAGATCGAAGGCCGCCGCATAGTGTCCGAGCGTCTGCTGATTGACCGCTTCGAGGAAGAAATAGTTGTAGCGCAGGCTGTCATTATGGCTCATTACCTTCGACGAAACCGTAAAAACCGGCGTTTTTACCGTCTTTTTCTTCGCCATTGTCGGCACAAAAGCCGTCAATAGCATACCGCCAGCCATCGTCAAGGCCACACCTCGTAGCGTTATCTTTCTCATCTCAAATCTCAAGCTCCTAACCTTTAATCTACTTCACGCCCGTATGGCCGTATCCGCCCTCACCACGCTCCGTGCTGTCAAGCACCTCCACCGGTTCCAGCACGGCCTGCTCATACCGCGCAATAACCATCTGGGCTATGCGCTCACCGTCATGGATAACAAAATCCTCATGCGAGAAATTGATGAGTAGCACCATCACTTCGCCCCGATAGTCGGCATCGATGGTGCCAGGCGTGTTGAGCACAGTAATCCCGTGCTTCAGCGCAAGTCCACTGCGCGGTCTCACCTGCGCCTCATAGCCTTCGGGCAGGGCAATGCGCAGGCCCGTAGGTATCAGACGACGCTCCAGAGGATGAAGCGTGACGGCCTCGTCGATGTTGGCACGCAGATCCATGCCGGCACTCTGCGCCGTGGCATAAGCGGGCAGGGGCTGATGCCCCTCATTGATGACTTTAATCTTGACCATAGTTTTTCTTTAAATTGCAAAAATAATAAATTCCACCCACATATTTAAATTTATAGGAGCAAAAAGCCTATATTTAGCCAAAATTAATTACTTTTGCGAAAAACAACGATTCATGGACTGGTTAAAACTCATTTCCAACAAACGGCTCGGCCAAGAATACAAGCACGCACGGAGCCACGAAGAGCGCACAGAGTTCAAGCGCGACTACGACCGACTAATCTTCTCGGCACCGTTCCGCCGCATGCAGAACAAGACCCAGGTGTTTCCGCTCCCGGGAAGCATCTTCGTGCACAACCGCCTGACCCACTCGCTGGAAGTGTCGTCGGTAGGGCTGTCGTTGGGCAACGACATCGCAAAGCGGCTGAAACAACGTCACCCGCAACTCGCCAACACGCTCTTCGAGGAAATCGGTACCATCGTCAGCGCGGCCTGTCTGGCCCACGACATGGGCAACCCACCGTTCGGTCATTCGGGCGAGAAAGCCATCCAGACTTTCTTCACCGAGGGCAAGGGGGCCGTCTTGCAATCCATGGTGTCGGCAGAGCTGTGGAGCGACATCACCCACTTTGAGGGAAACGCCAATGCCTTCCGCCTGCTGACACATCGTTTCAACGGCCGCCGCAAGGGCGGATTCGTCATGACCTATACCATGTTGGCCAGCATCGTGAAGTATCCGTTCGTGAGCAGTGCAGCCGGCAGCCACGGCAAGTTCGGATTCTTTCACACCGAACTCGATTATTATCGGAAAATTTCCGATGAATTGGGCATTATTCGACTATCAGATTCCAATGAAGCCCCCCGCTATGCCCGCCATCCGCTGGTTTATCTCGTCGAGGCTGCCGATGACATCTGTTACGAAATCATGGACATTGAGGACGCCCACAAACTCAAGCTCATCACACACGACGAGGCCCGCCATGCCCTACTCGGCTTCTTCGACGACTCGTCTCAGGAACACATTCTACAACGCATCCACGACGAGGGAATCACCGATGAAAACGAACAAATTGTGTATATGCGGGCTTGCGTAATCAACAAGTTGGAGCATGAATGCGTGGAAACATTCGTAGAGCACGAACAGGAAATACTCAGGGGCACCTTCCAAGGCAGTCTCGTGCAAAACATCGAGCCACGCTCACGCGAAGCCTACACCCGTTGCGCCCAGATGTCCTATGAGAAAATCTACCGCAGCAAGCCCGTGCTCGACGTAGAGCTTGCCGGTTATAAAATCATGGAGACACTGATGGAGACATTCGTCGAGGCCGCCGTCAATCCGGAACGGTTCCATTCGCAACAACTCATCCATCTCGTGAGCAGCCAATATGACATCGACAGCGACCAACTCGACACACGCCTCATGGCTGTCGTCGACTATATCAGCGGCATGACCGATATATATGCCCTTGATGTATATCAGAAAATCAGCGGCATCAGCCTGCCAGTCATTTAAAGTTGGCCTTCATGCTACAAGCGCAACATATCTTTGATGGGGCTGGCTCCTCATACCAAGACATGCCCCTCTATGTTGCTTAATTATGTTGCTTAATAAAGATAATAACAGCGAAGGAGAAAGGGACTGCCGGATGGCTCAACGAAGTTTGAGGAAAGTGTCACCGTCATCTTTCTCCTTATAGATGACGTTGTTTCTGCCGCTCGTAATCTTGAGGGCTTCCGGATGTTCCTTGATGAAACTGTTGATGTGGCGGATGCGCTTTTCCTCCAATATCTCGTCAACGGCAATGAGGATGCCCGTCTCCTCGACGTCGCCAAAACCATAGTTGATGGCGGTGCCAAAGAGCTTCATGGTGGGGCTAAGGTTCATGTAGGCGTTGACGAGAGGCGGAATATTATAGCCCAGCTTGCGTATCTCGCGGTTCAGGATACGGTAGTCATCGCGGAAGTTATCAGCCGTAAAGATGGCCTCGAGCGTCTCCACAGGAGTCTCTATTTTGAGCGGTTTTATCGGGATCACAAGGTTTTCCTTGTCGTCAAAATGCTTGCGGAGGAAGTAGAGAATCATGTCGCGGCCAGCACGGATGTAAGAAGGATACATGGTCACCTTGCCGAAGAAATACTTACAACGCGGATTGATGACCGTCAGCGCGCCGAGACCGTCCCACAAGTTGTCAAGGGCGAAGATGGACTTGGTATTCTTGCGCACGTTCTGATAGTCGAGGCTGACGAACGAGCGGCCCAGCTCAACGGTGTAAGGCGCATATTCTCTCATGAACTTATCAGAGAAATGAAACATGTGGCTTGTGGCCAGGACAGGCTGTCCGTTGCTGTCGATCTTCCAGTCACCACCGAAGAGATAGCGGTAGCCGCCGATGATTTCCTCTTCCTCCGGGTTCCAGACGATAAGTTGCCGACATCCGTTGTCCATAGTGTCGAACTCGTCGATATCGTAGGCTTTTCCGGTGCCACCGCCTGCCCCGCGGAACGCTATCTCGCGCAGCCTTCCTATCTCACGCATCACGTTGGGTGCCTCTTTCGCCGTGATGACATAGATCTCGTTATGGCTCTTGTTGGTCATGCGGAGTTGGCGTTCGGGTGTGAGCTCGCTTCTCAGCAGCGCCTTGTCCACAGGCTGAATGATCTCTTCCATCTTATTCGTTATAATTCGTAAACCTTGTCTTCAACAAATTTAGCCCATTCCATCGGTGTCTTGCTCTTATCAAATGTCTGCCAGGGAATGGGCTTTCCTATCTTGACCGTGAAGGTCTTGTGCACATTGCGGTACATCTCGTCGACCAGAAACAGCATAGCGATATTCACCTTCAGGTGCAGGCGCTGCTGCCAGTTGGCTATGCGGTAGAAGCGATCAGAGTTGCGCCCACTGAAGAAGATGGGCACCACGTCGCGCTGATATTGCACACTCTTGGTGATGAAAGTCTTCTTCCACGGCAGGTCATGTATGCGCCCGTTAATCAAGCGCGAGTTAAGTCCCGCCGGAAACATGAGCATGTGGTTATCGCTTCTGAATCCCGCCTCCACCATGCGTGGGAAATCGCGGCTCTGCTTGCCCGTCTTGTTGATGCCGATGCTCACAGGGCGCAGACCGGGGAGGTTGAGCAGGAGGTCGTTGACCAAATAGCGGAAGCGGCCGTCATAGTGACGACCGATGATGGAGCCCAATGCCACGCCGTCCTCACCGCCCAGGGGATGATTGGAAACGAAAGTGTAGAGCTTGCCGTCGTTCTTGTCGGGCAGATTCTCCTCGCCCTCGATGCGGAGCGTCATGTCGAGATACTTCACACATTCGGTGAGCCACTCTGTGCCATACTGATTGCGGTGCTCCCACAGGAAGGCGTTGACCTCGTCCTCATGGACAATGCGTTTGAGCCAACGCACGGCAAAACCCGGCACCAGCCGTGACTTGCTACCCATCTTGTCCTGAAGCACTTTCTCTATGTCTATGGTTTTCTCCATGCTTTCTCTTAATTGCTATGTTTCCCTCCCAAAGTGCAAAAATAACATAACTTTTTCAAAATCGTTCACTTTTAACAAAAAAAATGTAAGCATTCGGTAATTTTTGTCGCATCAGAAAGGAAGCGTATAACATCTGAGACAGCAGCAATGACGAAACAGGACACCCATCAGCCGCACCCGCCCAGCCACTTCCACGACGCGGTCGACCCTTGCCCGCATGCTGACGCCCCACTCTTCGTCCGCACAGGGAGCGGCAGGCCGGCGATGGCGAAAACGGCAAGAAAAGACACAAAGTAAGTAAAGATATTTGAAGAGCTATTTTGTCATTTCATGCAAAGTCAATATCTCTGCAGTACAGGAGAGGCGGCCACGCTTCTCCTTTTTCATGTTTTCTACCGTCTTTTACTGCAAACAGGATCTAAAAAGCGATGAAACGGCTCGAAAAAGACCGTATTCAGCACTTCAAAAGACCATTTCCAACGAGCCCGGAAGCCGCTAATTGCAAATCAGGAAGCCATTCCAGACAAGACAAACGGCCGTTTCCGGCAACAAGGGAAGAACGAAAGGTTACCACAATCCGTCATGTTTTCTTACGTTTTTCGCTTTTAACATTTCCGGCACAGGTCATCTCTCACGCAACCGCCTGCCGTCTCCGGAAAAGATATATTTGATTAAAATTGTGGTGAAAAGTGGTTAAATGTGGGGAATTTTGTGTATCTTTGACCCCGAATATCGTTATTAAAGATGTACGTATGCGATTCTTAGGACACATAGAAGCCAAGATAGACGCCAAGGGCAGGGCCTTCCTGCCCGCCATGTTCCGCAAGGTGCTGCAAGCATCGGGCGAGGAGAACCTGGTATTGAGGAAAGACATCTTCCAGGCCTGTCTTGTGCTCTACCCCGAATCGGTATGGAACAAGCAGCTGGACGAGTTGCGCAGCCGCCTCTCCCGCTGGAACCGCCGCGAGCAAAACATCTTCCGCCTCTTCGTGAGCGACGTGGAGCCCATCGCCCTCGACGCCAACGGGCGCTTCCTCATCCCCAAGCGCTACCTGAAAATGGCATCCATCGACCATGCCGTGAGCTTCATCGGCGTAGACGACACCATTGAGATCTGGGGCGGCAATCCCTTCAGCGGCGACGCGCAGATGAGCCCCGACGACTTCGGACAGGCCATCGAGCAGATCATGACACCCGAGACAGAGAACATTCAGACCGTGACAAAATAAGAGAGAAAACAGATGGTGACGACCACAGACAACTATCATGTACCCGTATTGTTACAACAGAGCGTGGACGGACTGGACATCCGTCCCGATGGCGTGTATGTAGACGTCACCTTCGGCGGTGGCGGCCACAGCCGCGAGATTCTGTCTCGCCTCGGCGATGGCGGACATCTCTACAGCTTCGACCAGGACGCCGATGCCGAACAGAACATCCTCGGCACGGAAACGGGAGTCTCCGGCGACAGCCCGGCGCAGCCCGTGCGCTTCGTCGACGACGCGCGCTTCACGTTCGTGCGCAGCAATTTCCGCTATTTGGCCAACTGGATGCGCTATTACGGCGTTGACCACATCGACGGCCTGCTCGCCGATCTCGGTGTCTCGTCGCACCACTTCGACGATGCCGCCCGCGGCTTCTCGTTCCGTTTCGACGCTCCGCTCGACATGCGGATGAACAAGCGGGCCGGGCGCACGGCAGCCGATATCGTCAACGACAGCGACGCCGGGACGCTCGCCGACATATTCTTCCTCTATGGCGAGCTGCGGCAGTCACGCCGCATCGCGGCCGCCCTCGTCAAGGCACGCCAGCAGCGCCCCATCCTGACGACCCACGACTTCGTGGAAATCGTGGAGCCACTCTTCAAAGGTCCTCACGGCAAGAAAGACATGGCACGTCTCTTCCAGGCTCTCCGCATTGAGGTCAACCACGAGATGACGGCCCTCAAGGAGATGTTGGAGGGGGCCACGAGCCTGCTCAAACCCGGCGGCCGTCTCTCGGTCATCACCTACCACTCGCTGGAAGACCGCATCGTGAAGAACTTCATGCGTAGCGGCAACGCCACGGGCAAGGTGCAGCAGGACTTCTTCGGCCGCGCCGACCTGCCCTACCGCGCCGTCAATGGCAAGGTCGTTGTGCCCTCTCAGGAAGAGCAGGAGCGCAACCCGCGAAGCCGGAGCGCCAAATTGCGTATAGCCGATCGTACAGACGCTCCTGCACCCGGCCTGAAGGAAGCGGAATAAGAACGGCACCCTGCACCACCCCTACATGGCAAGAAACAATGGAACAAAAAGAAAACAAACATAATCCCATGGAGGCCGTCGCCCCCCAAGTCCCCACACCCGTGCCCGACGCGCCCAAGGAGACCGACGACCGAAGCAAGACGCCTGAGGCCGACGACACGCCCTCGCTGAAAGAGGTCATACAGGAACAGGCCACTGAGGACGAATCGCCACAGGCCAAGAACTTCACGCTGATGAAGATTCTTGGCGGCGACATCCTCAACACACAGGCCATCAGACGCCAGATATGGGTCATCCTGCTCATCGCCTTCTTCCTCGTGCTCTACATCTCCAACCGCTACAGCGTGCAGCAGAACCTCATCGAGATTGACAAGTTGCAGAAAGAGTTGCAAGACGCCAAGTACAAGGCCCTCTCCACGGGCAGCGAGCTCACCGAGCAGAGCCGCGAGAGCTACGTGCTCGAACTGCTGAAGACCAATAAGGACAGCACGCTGAAGATGGCCAGCCAGCCGCCCTACATCATCAATGTCCCCAATGAGTAAGCAATGAGCAAATTCGACACAAAAAACATCATGCCCCGCTACACGTTCATCGCCATCCTAATGACGATCGTGTCGGTGGCTGTCATCGGCAAGGCACTCTACATCATGACCGCCCGCCACGACTACTGGATGGAAGTGGCCGAGCGGCAGAAGCGCGACAGCGTCAGCGTCAAGCCAGTGCGGGGCAACATTCTCAGCTGCGACGGGCAACTCATGGCCTCGTCACTGCCCGAATTTAAGCTGTACATGGATTTCAAGGCCGTGCATGAGGCCGGCAACGACTCGCTACTCAGCGTCAAGATGGACTCCATCTGCCACGGTCTGAGCGAGATATTCCCCGACAAGACAGCCGCCTATTTCAGAGCCATGATGGACGAAGGCCGCCGCAAGCAGTCGCGCCACTGGCCCATCTGGCCGAAGCGCGTCAGCTACAATATCTATACAGAGGTGAAAGACCTGCCCGTGCTCAGCCTCGCCAGCTACAAGGGCGGCTTCCACATCGAGGAGTTCAACGCGCGCCAGCGGCCCTACGGCTCGCTGGCCGGACGCACCGTGGGCGACATGTTCGGCGCCAAAGACACGGCGCGCTGCGGCCTGGAGCTCTCTTACGACTCCATCCTGCGCGGCACCAACGGCATCATTCACCGCCGCAAGGTACTCAACAAGTTTCTCGACATCATGGACACGCCGCCCATCGACGGCGCCGACATCGTAACCACCATCGACGTGGGCATGCAAGACCTGGCCGAGCGGTCGGTCATCGACGAGCTCAAGCTCATCAACGGCGACGTCGGTGTGGCCATCGTGATGGAGGTGGCCACGGGAGACATCAAGGCCATTGTCAACATGGAGAAATGCATCGATGGCCAATACCGCGAGGTGAAGAACCATGCCGTCAGCGACCTACTGGAACCGGGTTCAGTGTTCAAGCCTGTGAGTATCATGGTGGCCCTCGACGCGGGTGTCGTCGACACGACTGCTACCGTGGAAACGGCCAATGGAATTTGGAATATGTATGGCCGCGACATGAAGGATCACAACTGGCGGCGCGGCGGCTACGGCCTGCTGACGCTGCCACAGACGCTCATGGTGAGCTCAAACATCGGCGTGAGCCGCATCGTGGACGATCACTTCCACAACAACCCAGAGAAGTTCGTGCACGGTGTCTATAATACGGGCATCGCCGACGACCTCCACATACCCCTCGTCGGATCGACGCCGGCGCACATCCGCATGCCCCACAAGAACTCACACGGCCAATACGACAACTGGAGCAAGACAGCCCTGCCATGGATGAGCATCGGTTACGAGACGCAGATACCACCCATCTCGACGCTGGCTTTCTACAACGCTATCGCCAACGGCGGAAAGATGATGCGGCCACGCTTCGTGAAGGCCGTCGTCAAGAACGGTGAGACACTCATCGAATATCCGCCACAGGTCATGAGACAGTCAATCTGCAAACCGAAGACGTTGGGAGAGATACAGACCATTCTGGAGCACGTCGTCAGCCAGGGACTCGGACGCAAGGCCGGATCCACCTCCTTCAAGGTGGCGGGCAAGACCGGAACAGCACAAATCTCGAAAGGAGCGGCTGGCTACAAGAGCGGCATGACCCACTATCTGCTGTCGTTCGCGGGCTACTTCCCGGCCGACAAGCCACGCTACAGCTGTATTGTCTGCATACAGAAGGGCGGCCTGCCTGCCTCGGGCGGCGGCATGAGCGGCGTGGTTTTCCACAACATTGCCGAAGGCATCATGGCCCAAGACCTAAAGCTCGACGTGAGCGACGCGCGCGACTCAGCGTCGGTCTTTGTGCCAGAGGTCAAAAACGGCAACCTCACCGCTGCCGACCTCGTGCTGAACGCGCTCGGCGTGAAGTCGGTGCTTAACTTCCAGTTCGACAGGCAACACAATCCTGTCTGGGGTATTGCCGAGGACGTGCCGCAGACACGCACCGTCAAGTTGGAGAAGAGACCGCAAGTCAGCGAGAAGGTCATTCCCGACGTGCACGGCATGGGCGCGCGCGACGCAGTCTACCTCATCGAGAAGCGAGGCGTAAAAGTGCGCCTCAACGGACGCGGCAGGGTGACGGCGCAGAGCCTGGAGCCCGGACATGTCATCCGGAAGGGCGAAACCATACAGCTCACACTGGAATGAACGGGGCGGCACCGACAAGGAAATGTCTCATCAAAAAAAAGAAATCAAGCAAGAACAAAAAAGATATGGAACTGAAAGAGTTGCTCAAGAATGTCAAGCCCCTGCAGGTCACCGGGACTGACGACATCGACATCACCGGCGTCAATATCGACTCACGCCGCATCAAGGATGGCCACCTCTTCGTGGCCATGAGAGGCACGCAGGTAGACGGCCACACATTCATTGCCAAGGCCATCGCGCAGGGCGCGCGGGCCATCTTGTGCGAGGAGCTGCCAACGGAGCAAAACGACGGCGTCACCTTCGTGCAAGTGGAGTCGACCGAGGATGCCGTGGGCAAGGTGGCCACTCTCTTCTACGGCGACCCCTCACGCCACCTAAAGCTCGTCGGCGTGACCGGAACCAACGGAAAGACTACCATCGCCACCTTATTATATAATATGTTCCGCAAGATGGGACATAAGTGCGGGCTGCTTTCCACGGTGTGCAACTATATCAACGATGAGGCCATACCGACCGACCACACCACCCCCGACCCCATCGAGCTCAACGAGCTGCTCGGGCGCATGGTGAAGGAGGGCTGCGAGTATGCCTTCATGGAATGTTCGAGCCACGCCATCCACCAGAAACGCATCGGCGGTCTGAGGTTCACGGGCGGCATCTTCACCAATCTCACACGTGACCACCTCGACTATCACAAGACCTTCGAGAACTACCGCAACGCCAAGAAAGCCTTCTTCGACGGCCTGCCGAAGAGCGCATTCGCCATCATCAACACCGACGACAAGAACGGTATGGTCATGGTGCAGAACACCAAGGCCACGGTAAAGACCTACTCCGTCCGCCAAATGGCCGACTTCAAGGCGCGCATCATCGAGATGCACTTCGAAGGAATGTATCTCGACATCGACAGCCACGAGGTCGGCGTGCAGTTCATCGGCAAGTTCAATGTCAGCAACCTGCTTGCCGTCTACGCCACCGCACGCATGCTCGGCAAGGAGCCCGAGGATATCCTCGTCGTGATGAGCACGCTGCACAGCGTCAATGGACGGCTGGAGCCCATCCATTCGCCCGAGGGTGTCACGGCCGTCGTCGACTATGCCCACACACCCGACGCCCTGGCCAACGTGTTAGGGGCCATCCATGAGGTACTCGGCGGCAAGGGCCACGTAATCACCGTCTGCGGAGCGGGCGGTAACCGCGACAAGGGCAAGCGACCGCTGATGGCCCAGGAGGCCGTGAGACAGAGTGACAAGGTGATCATCACCAGCGACAACCCGCGCTTCGAGGAGCCGCAAACCATCATCGACGACATGCTGGCAGGGCTGACCAAGGAACAGATGCGCAAAATACTCACCATCGTAGACCGCCGCGAGGCTATCCGCACAGGATGCATGCTCGCACAGCGGGGCGACGTGGTGCTCGTTGCCGGAAAGGGACACGAGAACTATCAAGAGATAAAAGGCGTGAAGCATCACTTCGATGACCATGAGGTCATACGCGAGGTGTTCGGCATCAGCAAGTAAACAGAAAACTTTTCATACACCATCATGCTATACTATTTCTTCCGGTTTCTGGAGCAATACGGCATCAGCGGGTCTCACATGTGGGGCTACATCTCGTTCCGCGCGTTGCTGGCGCTCATCCTGAGTCTCGTCATCAGTGCCTGGTTCGGCGAGAAGTTCATCAAGTGGCTCAAGAAGAAACAAATCACAGAGACGCAACGTGATGCCAAGATCGACCCCTTCGGTGTCAAAAAACTCGGCGTACCGTCGATGGGCGGCGTCATCATCATCGTGGCCATCCTCGTCCCCGTGCTGCTGCTGGGCCGCCTGCGCAACATCTATCTCATCCTGATGATTATCACGACCGTCTGGTTGGGTTTTCTCGGCGGTATGGATGACTTCATCAAGATTTTCCGCCGCAACAAAGAGGGCCTGAAAGGCAAATACAAAATCGTGGGACAGGTCAGCATCGGCCTCATCGTGGGTCTCGTGCTGTGGGCCTCGCCCGACGTGAAGATGAACGAGAACCTCGCTATCGAGAACCAAAACGGCCAGGAGGTGGTAGTCAAGCACCGCACCGAGGCGCGCAAATCGCTCAAGACGACCATCCCATTTGTGAAAGGACACAACCTCGACTATTCGCACATCATGCCGTTCTGCGGCGAACACAAGGTTGCGGCGGGATGGATTCTGTTTGTGCTGATGACCATCTTCATCGTCACAGCGGTCAGCAACGGCGCCAACCTCAACGATGGCATGGACGGTATGTGCGCCGGCAACTCAGCCATCATCGGCGTGGCGCTCGGCATACTGGCCTATGTGAGCTCACACATCCAGTTTGCCGCCTATCTCAACATCATGTACATACCGGGGTCACAGGAGCTCGTCATCTTCATGTGCGCCTTTGTGGGGGCGTTGATTGGTTTCCTCTGGTACAACGCCTATCCAGCCCAGATTTTCATGGGCGACACAGGGTCGCTCACCATCGGCGGCATCATCGGCGTCTGCGCAGTCATCATCCACAAGGAACTGTTGCTGCCCATCCTTTGTGGCATCTTCTTTGTCGAGAGCCTCTCTGTCATTCTGCAGGTGTGGTACTACAAAATCGGCAAGCGGCACGGCGTGAAACAGCGCATCTTCAAGCGCACCCCCATACACGACAACTTCCGTGTCACCGACGATCAACTGGATCCCGACTGCAAATATCTGATCAAATCGCCGCACGTACCCAAGCATGAGGCCAAGATCACCATCCGTTTTTGGATCATTACCATCATTTTGGCGTCGCTGACCATCATCACCCTGAAGATAAGGTAACGTAACTGTAAACATCAACTCAAAAGAAACAATGAAACGTATAGTCGTTTTAGGAGCCGGCGAGAGTGGAGCCGGGGCCGCCGTACTGGCAAAGAAAGAGGGCTTCGACGTGTTTGTGTCAGACATGTCGACCATCAAAGACAAATATAAGAGTCTGCTCGACAGCCACCAGATACCCTGGGAGGAAGGACACCACACGGAAGAGAATATTCTCAACGCTGACGAGGTGATCAAGAGTCCGGGCATCCCGAAAGAGGCACCGATGATACAGAAACTCATGAAGCAGGGCACACACATCATCAGCGAGATTGAGTTTGCCGGGCGCTACACCCACTCCAAGATGATCTGCATCACAGGAAGCAACGGAAAAACCACGACGACATCACTCATCTACCATATCTTCAAGAGTGCCGGATATGATGCCGGATTGGCCGGAAACATCGGACGGAGCCTCGCCTTGCAGGTGGCCGAAGACCCGCACGAATACTACATCATCGAGCTCAGCTCATTCCAGCTCGACAACATGTATGAATTCCGAGCCAACATCGCCATCCTGCTCAACATCACACCCGACCATCTCGACCGCTACGACTACAAGTTTGAGAACTATGCGGCCGCCAAGATGCGCATCATACAGAACCAGACTGCTGAAGACAGCTTCATCTACTGGAACGACGACCCTGTGATCAAGGATGAACTGAAGCACTATGACATCCGGGCCGTGCCGTGCCCGTTTTCGGAACTGAAGGAGAATGGTTCCATCGGATATATCGAGGAGGGGAAATACGTGCTGGAATATCCCACACCCTTCAACATGGAACAGGAGGAACTGTCGCTCACCGGCAAGCACAACATCTACAACTCGCTCGCCGCAGGCCTGACCTCCAACATCAGCGGCATCAAGAAGGAGATTATCCGCAAGAGCCTAAGCGACTTCCCGGGCGTAGAGCACCGGCTGGAAAAGGTATGCAAGGTGGGCGGCGTGCAGTATGTCAACGACTCGAAGGCCACCAACGTGGACGCCTGCTGGTATGCGCTGGAGAGCATGCGCACGCCGGTCATCCTCATCCTGTGTGGCAAGGACAAGGGCAATGATTACAGCTCCATCACTGATCTGGTGAAGCAGAAATGCGTGGGCCTTGTCTATCTGGGCGCCGACAACAAGAAACTGCACGACAACTTCGACCGACTGGGGATTCCCGTGCACGACACCCATAGCATGAAAGACTGCGTGGAAGCCTGCCACGACATGGCCAAGCCCGGAGACACCGTGTTGCTGAGCCCGTGCTGCGCCAGCTTTGACCTCTTCAAGAACATGGAAGACCGCGGCAACCAGTTCAAGAATCTCGCCAGGGCCTTGTGACAAACCAGCGGAAAGACCGCATGAAACCGCACGTGAAGAGCCGATCCACAAACGACGGCCTCAAAGATCAAAAGAATGAACAAGACACTTAACAATATCTTCAAGGGCGACAAGGTGATCTGGATGGTATTCTTCTTCCTCTGCATCATCAGTGTTCTGGAAGTATTCTCTGCCTCGTCAGAGCTCACCTACAAAGGAGGAAACTATTGGGCTCCGGTGATGAAGCACGTGGGCGTACTCATCATGGGCATTGCCTGCATGTTGGTCACGCTCAACGTGCCGTGTAAATACTTCAAGATTCTCACCCCCTTCCTGCTGCTCATCTCGTTGGGAACCCTGCTTTGGGTGGTCATAGCCGGACAGTCGACCAACGGCGCGTCCAGATGGATTAGCCTGTTCAGCCTGCAATTTCAGCCCTCTGAGATTGCCAAAGGCACAATGGTGCTGGCCACTGCGCAGATACTGAGCGCCATGCAGACAGACAAGGGAGCCGACGATCATGCCTTCAAGTACATTATGCTAGTCTGCCTGGTCATCATTCCGCTCATCATGCTGGAGAACTTGTCAACGGCGGTACTGCTGTGTGCCGTCATCTTCATGATGATGGTCATTGGACGCGTGTCGTGGAAATACCTCGGCCGTCTGCTCGGCGGTGTAATGCTGCTCATTGTCTTCGCTGTGGCGATGGTAATGATTGTTGGTCATGACACCTCAGAAGAGAATACGGCCACCAACTTGACCGAGGAGGCCCGACCACAGCAGAAGAAAGAGGAGGAAGGATCACTGGCCAAGATTTTCCACCGTGCCGACACGTGGAAGTCGAGAATAGACAAGTTCATCAGCGGAAAGGATCTGAAACCCGAGGAGGTGGACCTGGACAAGGACGCGCAGACGGCACACGCCAACATCGCCATTGCCTCATCCAACATCATCGGCAAGGGACCGGGCAACTCCGTAGAGCGTGACTTCCTCTCGCAGGCGTTCTCCGACTTCATCTACGCCATCATCATCGAGGAACTGGGGATTTTCGGAGCCATCTTCGTAGCACTGATGTATATCATCCTGCTATTCCGCACAGGCCGCATCGCCAACCGTTGCGAGAACAACTTCCCGGCCTTTCTCGCCATGGGACTAGCCCTGCTACTTGTCACACAGGCCCTGTTCAACATGTGCGTGGCCGTGGGTATCGTACCCGTCACGGGTCAGCCACTACCGCTGATCAGCAAGGGCGGCACCTCCACCATCATCAACTGCACCTACATCAGTGTCATCCTAAGCGTCAGCAGGTCGGCCAAGAAAAAACCAGGAACGGAAGTCGCCACGCCCATGATGGGCAAGACGGCCATGGCATAAAGCAGGAAGCAAGCAAAAAGATACAAGCAAAAGCTATCAAGAAAGAAAAAAATTGAGTACTTTTGCAAAAAAGAATATAAACAAACAAGATAAATGGACAAGGAACTGAGAGTGATCATCAGCGGAGGCGGCACCGGAGGACACATCTTTCCGGCCATCTCCATAGCAAACGCCATCAAGGCCAAGCATCCCGAAGCAAAGATTCTGTTTGTGGGCGCACTCGGACGTATGGAAATGCAACGCGTGCCCGCAGCGGGTTATGAGATCAAAGGCCTCCCCATCTGCGGTTTCGACCGCAAGCATCTGCTCAAGAACGTCATCGTACTCTTCAAGATCTGGAAGAGCGAGCACATGGCCAAGAAAATCATCAAAGACTTCCGGCCCATGGTGGCAGTCGGCGTGGGTGGCTACGCCAGCGGTCCTACGCTCGATGAATGTGCCAAAAAGGGCATCCCTTGTCTCATCCAAGAGCAGAACTCTTATGCCGGCGTCACGAATAGACTGCTCGCCAAGAAGGCCAGCAAGATATGCGTGGCTTATGAGGGCATGAACCGCTTCTTCCCGTCCGACAAGATTATCATGACCGGTAACCCCGTAAGACAGAACGTGGTGGACACAAACCTCACGAAGGAAGAGGCCCGTAAGAGCTATGGACTCGACCCCGACAAAAAGACCATCTTGATTGTGGGCGGCAGCCTGGGCGCGAAAACCATCAACGAAAGCGTGCGCAAGCAGTTTGACATGATCAGGAAGAACTCCGACGTACAGATAATCTGGCAGACGGGAAAATACTATTATGATGAAATGAAACAGTCGCAAGAGGACTTCGGCATCATACCGAACCTGAAGATGCTTGATTTCATCAGTGACATGGGAGCCGCTTACAAAGCTGCCGACTTGATTATCAGCCGCGCCGGAGCAAGCTCAATCAGCGAGTTTTGCCTCATCGGCAAACCCGTTATACTCGTGCCCAGCCCCAATGTGGCCGAAGACCACCAGACGAAGAACGCCATGGCACTCGTCAACAAGAATGCCGCCATCTACGTCAAGGATGCCGAAGCTGTCGAAGTGCTGATGAAAGAGGCCTTCGCCACGGTCAGAAACGACGCGAAACTGGCCGACCTGCAAGTTAACATCAAGAAACTCGGACTGAAAAACAGTGCCGGAATCATCGCCGACGAAGTCGTCAAATTAGCGTTAGGAGAATAATTTTTATGGAACTGAATGATATTAAAGCCGTATATTTCATAGGAGCCGGCGGCATCGGCATGAGTGCCATCGCCCGCTTCTTCATCCGCAAAGGACTGGTTGTCGCTGGCTACGACCGAACACCAACCGCCTTGACCCACCAATTGGAAAAAGAGGGCATGGTGATTCACTATGAGGAAGCCCCCGACGAGATACCTCATGCCTGCCGTGACCCCAAAACTTGCCTCGTCGTCTACACTGCCGCCATCCCCGCAGAACACAAGGAGCTGCAGTATTTTCGCGATAAGGGATTCGTCATCGAGAAGCGCGCGCAGGTGCTCGGCACACTGACACGAAGCCACAAGGGACTCTGCTTCGCCGGAACACACGGCAAGACAAGCACGTCGACTATGTGCGCACACATCCTGCACCAAAGTCATGTAGACTGCAACGCCTTCCTTGGCGGCATCTCGAAGAACTACGGCACCAACTATCTCCTTTCCGACACGAGCGACTTTGTCGTCATCGAGGCTGACGAGTTCGACCGCAGTTTCCACTGGCTCAGTCCATGGATGAGCGTCATCACGGCCACCGACCCCGACCACCTCGACATCTACGGCACCAAGGAGGCTTATCTGGAGAGTTTCCGCCACTACACCGAACTGATAAAACCGGGCGGCGCACTCATCATACACACTCAGTTGGAAATGAAACCAAACGCGCAGGAGAGCGTCAGAACCTACACTTACAGCCGCGATGAGGGCGACTTCCATGCCGAGAACGTAAAGATAGAGAACGGCGAGATCACCTTCGACCTCATATCGCCCGTTGAGGACGTCAAGGGAATACAGCTCGGACAACCCATCCCAATCAACATTGAGAATGCCATTGCCGCCATGGCCATGGCACAGCTCAACGGATGCACGTCGGAAGAACTCAAATACGGCATGAAAACCTATCATGGCGTGGAACGGCGCTTCGACTTCAAGCTACGCAACAGCCGACATGTATTCCTCTCCGACTACGGTCACCACCCCAAGGAGATTCTGCAATGCGCCAAAAGTCTGCGCGAGCTCTATCCCGATCGCAAGATTACAGTCATCTTCCAGCCACATCTCTACAGCCGCACGCACGATTTCTATAAGGAATTTGCCGATGCGCTGAGCCATTTCGACGAGGTCGTGCTCACCGAGATCTATCCGGCACGCGAGCAGCCGATACCAGGCGTAACAAGCCAGCTCATCTACGACCACATCAGACCGGGCATCCGGAAAGAGATAATCAAGAAAGACGACGTGCTCGACTATGTCAAGGGACGCGACTTTGACGTACTCGTCGTGCAAGGAGCAGGCAATTTGGACGACTACTGCCCACAAATCGCCAAACTGATAGAGGCCAAGGAGAAGAAATAAACCTTCCGGGCCTTCCACCTATTTATATATAAAAAGGAATAAGAAGAAAGCAAACGGAAACAAAAACATCCCGAACATCCGATGAAGAAACTTCATGTAAACTGGAAAAAGATAGTGACTGTCTGCCTCGACATTGTCCTGGCAGTCTATCTTGTCTTCGCCGTCACGTCTTTCAACAAGCCTGACGAGCGGACCAAGGTGTGCACGAAGGTCAGCATCGACATTGAAGACGAAGCCACCAACGGTTTCATCTCCAAGTATGAGGTCAAGAACCGCCTTGAGCAAAGCTACCTCTATCCGCTCTCGCAACCCATCGGCAAGATTGACGCACGCCGGATAGAGGAGACCTTGCAGCAAAGTCCGTTCGTGAGAAACGCTGAATGCTACAAGACTTTGGACGGCAATGTCTACATCAGTCTGTCGCAACGCCTGCCCATCGTACGCATCAAAGCCGCCAGCGGAGACGACTACTACATGGACGACAACAACAGTGTGATGCCCAACTCCAATTACACATCAGATCTCATCATTGCCACAGGCTATATCACGCGCCAGTTTGCGAGCTACTACATCGCGCCTCTCGCCAAGGCCATCAACGCCAACGAGTTGTGGAAAAACCAAATCGTGCAGATCAATGTCACGCCGGATCACAGCATCGAACTCGTTCCCCGCGTCGGCGACCACATCATCAACATCGGCCGGCTGCCCATCTCCAAGTATAGAAGCGAGCGCGAGAAGCAGATACACGAGTTCGTCGACAAGCAGCTGACGCGCTTGAAAAAGTTCTATCAGTATGGTCTGTCACAGGCCGGATGGAACAAATATACATACATAGACCTGGAGTTTACCAATCAAATCATCTGCAAGAAGAAAAAGGAACAAGAAACAGAATAGATAAAAAGACCATATCGATATGCCAAAGGAATTTATAGTAGCAATAGAATTGGTTTCGTCCAAGATTACGGGAATCGCCGGACTGAAGAACCAAGACGGAAGCATCTCCGTACTGGCTGTTGTCAAGGAGAAGTCAAACCAGTGCATCCGCAAGGGAGTTGTCTACAACATTGACAAGACGGTGCAGACCTTGACCAACATTGTCAAGAAGTTGGAAAACACCTTGAAGACAAAAATAGCACAGGTATATGTGGGCGTCAGCGGACAGTCAATCCGCAGCGTGCGCAACAATATCGTCAAGGAATTTCCCCAACTGACTATTGTGAGCAGCGACATGATCAACGAACTCATGGACGCCAACCGCAACATGAGCTATCCCGACCAGGAAATTCTCGATGCCGTCACTCAGGAATACAAGGTTGACGCGCAATATCAGCTCGATCCAGTGGGCATCGAGTGCAGCCGTCTGGAAGGCAATTTCCTGAACATCCTGTGGCGCAAGTCGAACTACCGCAACCTGAACAAATGCTTCGACAATGCCGGCATTGCCATCGCCGAGATGTATTTGGCACCGCTGGCCCTAGCCGACAGCATCCTCACCGAAGCCGAGAAGCGCAGCGGATGCGTGCTTGTCGACCTTGGAGCAGAGACCACCACCGTATCGGTCTACTATAAGAACATTCTCCGGCACCTGTCTGTGATTCCGCTGGGCGGCGACAACATTACCAAAGACATCGCCTCCCTGCAAATGGAAGAGAGCGACGCAGAGCGCATGAAGCTGAAATATGGAAGCGCGTTCACTAAGAATGCAGACATCGACAGCACCCTCTCCTACTCCATCGACAACGACCGAAGCATCGAGAGCCGCAAGTTCATCGAGATTGTGGAGTCGCGCGTAGAGGAAATCATTGAGAACGCATGGTTCCAAGTGCCTAACGAATACTACGACAAACTCATGGGCGGCATCATCCTCACGGGCGGTGGATCCAACATGAAGGACATCGCACAGGCTTTCACCAACCATACACACATCGAGAAGATACGCATCGCGAAATTCGTCGCCCCAACCATCAACTCCAACAACGCGGAAATCACGGCACACAACGGCACAATGAACACTGTGCTCGGCCTGCTGGCCAAAGGCGACATGAACTGTGCGGGGGACGACCTGCAACAGGCCACTCTCTTCTCAGACACGCCACAGACGGCCGTCGACCGTCCCACAAGCCGTCCGGCATCTGATACGCCAGGGTCGGGAGTGGTTCGCACCGAAGCCGACAAAGCCAAAGAAGCCGAACTGGCTCGACTGAAAAAGGAAAAAGAAGAGGCGCAAAAGGCTGAGGAAGAGCGCAAACGACAAGAAGAAGAGGAGCGCAAGCGCCGCGAAAACTCACCTATCAATAAGGCCTGGACAGGACTGAAGAAGTTTCTGACCAAAATCACGGAAGAGGAATAAGGACCTTTCCGCACATTCCGACAAATGACAAATATGACAAACAAAAAGCAAAAACAATATGGCAAACAATAAAATAGGTCCACTGATGGTCGACTTTGGTGACCCGGAAAAAGAAAACAGCATCATCAAGGTCATTGGCGTGGGCGGTGGCGGCGGCAATGCCGTCAACCACATGTACAATGAAGGCATACACGATGTATCGTTCGTGCTCTGCAACACGGACAACCAGGCACTCAACGACTCGCCCGTTCCCGTACACTTGCAGTTAGGCAAGGAAGGACTGGGAGCCGGCAACCGGCCCGAAAAGGCACGTCAGGCAGCAGAAGAGAGCATCGATGACATCAAAACTATGCTCAACGACGGCACCCGGATGGCATTCATCACCGCCGGAATGGGTGGCGGCACCGGCACCGGAGCTGCCCCCGTCATTGCCCGAGTGAGCAAAGAGCTGGGCATTCTCACTGTCGGCATCGTCACCATCCCCTTCCGCTTTGAGGGGCCGAAGAAGATAGACCAAGCCCTCGACGGCGTGGAAGAGATGGCCAAACATGTCGACGCACTGCTCGTCATCAACAACGAACGCCTGCGCGAGATATATCCGGAACTCACTGTGCTCGATGCTTTCGGCAAGGCCGACGACACGCTGAGCGTAGCGGCCAAAAGCATTGCTGAGATTATCACCGTGCACGGACTCATCAACCTCGACTTCAACGACGTGAAAACCGTGCTGAAAGACGGCGGCGTGGCCATCATGTCAACCGGTTACGGCGAAGGCGACGGGCGCGTGAAGAAAGCCATCGACGACGCTCTCAACTCGCCCTTGCTCAACGACAACGACGTATTCAACTCCAAGAAGATACTGCTCTCCATCACCTTCGCCAGCGAGAGCAATGGCAATCAGGGCCTCATGATGGAAGAGATGAACGATGTCAACGACTTCATGGCCAGATTTGGCGATGATTTTGAGATCAAATGGGGCCTTGCTGTCGATCCTGAACTCGGCAAGAGAGTCAAAGTAACCATTCTCGCCACGGGCTTCGGCATCGAGGATGTGGACGGCATGAACGGCCATCTGAAGAAACAGACACAGGATGAGGCCGACCGTCGTGCTCAGGAAGCGGAAGAAGCCGCCGAACGTGAGCTGCGACGCGGACGCTACTATGGCACACAGGACAAGGACAGGCACTATAAGCCGCATCCCCACATCTTCCTGTTCCGTCCTGAAGACCTCGACAATGAGGACGTCATCCTCAGCGTAGAGAATACGCCCACCTACAAACGCACACGCCAACAACTGGAGGAGATACGCAACCAGGCCAGTGGCGGTTTTCGGAAAGCGCAGTCGGAGGAAAAGAAAAACGACGAAATCAAGGGCATCATCTCGTTCGCCTAATCCCAACCGGACACAGCAGAAAAGGCACGGAACGAAATCTTCTACGGCATATTCTACTCTATAAGAAACTGCCCAAACAACTTTCGGAAGAGGATATCACCAAGGCCGTAGAGGAAATCATCATCCAGACCGATGCCGAAGGCATGAAGGACATGGGCAAGGTGATGGGGCTGGCCAACAATCAGATGGCTGGACAGGCCAACGGCCAAGTGGTCTCCGCTATCGTACGCCGCCTGTTAAACAAATAACTGTCTGACAACATCCAGTGACTTCAACTCAGGAAAGCCCGGCACATGAAGCCTGTAGAATGTCAATATCCAATCAATGCATCTGTTCCGCTGCTCATGCGACATGCGGAAGAGATGCATTGATTCGTAATTGAGACGCATCAATATACGCATCAACGCAGCCTCCTGTGGCTGGATGAAGTCAGGATGAAGTGGCGCAACGTGTGTGAAGCATCCGTTACGCAAGTCGAAGAAGTCGCCGTCGGCATAATCTTCCAAATTGGGAAAGAACCCGAGAAAGCGCGTCAGCCTCATCATAAACACCAAATGGAAATTTGCGAACCCCTCAGAGGCTGTGTCCAGCCACTCAATGCTGTCGCTGACATAGCGGAAGAGCAACGGATTCTGTTGCTCCACGCGCGTCGCACAGCTGAGAAACTCGGCCAGAAACAGTGACAATGGCAACTTATGGGAATCCAATGCCAGCGAGACAAAAGGCCTGCTGATACGCGCGTCGCGCAGACGCTGCATCTGAAGCCTCATCCGGAAGTCATATTCCACATCGAGCATC
>CAYPJA010000015.1:0-52431 GCA_964411005.1 uncultured Prevotella sp.
ACCGACCTGATGGTCTACCTGCAATCGCCGCTGACACGCCTCGTCGACCACATCCGCCAGCGCGGCCGCTCCTACGAGCAGAAGATGCCGCTGGAATACTTGGAAAACCTCAACCGCCTCTACGACGACTTCATTTTCCACAAGTATAAAGGGCGCAAACTGGTCATCAAGACCGACACGCTCGACTTCCGCGACAATCCCCTCGACTTCAAATTAATCACCGACCAAATAGACGCTTGTCTCACATCACAAACAACATCATGCACATAGCCATAGCAGGAAACATAGGCAGCGGCAAGACCACGCTGACCCGCTTGCTCGCCAAGCGCTTCGGCTGGAAGCCGCACTACGAGCCCGTGGACAACAATCCCTATCTGGAAGACTACTACAAGGACATGAATCGGTGGTCTTTCAATCTTCAGATCTACTTTCTCAACAAGCGCTTCCGCGATGTCGTGGAGATTGGCCGCAGTCATGACACCATCATTCAAGACCGCACCATCTTCGAGGATGCCTGCATCTTCGCGCCAAACCTGCACGACATGGGCCTCATGAGCGACCGCGACTATGACAACTACAGCGACCTCTTCAATCTGATGATCTCGCTCGTCAAGCTCCCAGACCTGCTCATCTACATCCGCTCGTCGATACCCACGCTTGTCGAGCACATCCAACGGCGCGGACGCACCTATGAGCAGACCATCCGTCTCGACTATCTCCGCGGCCTCAACAACCGCTACGAGGAATGGATTGGCGGCTACAAGGGCAAGCTGATGATTGTCGACGGCGACCATACCAACTTCGGCGACGACATCAAGGATTTCAACAAGATTGCCGACCGCATCGACTCAGAACTCTACGGGCTGTTCCCGATAGAATAAGGGAGGAAGAAGTATGGCAATAGGAAAATGGATTGGCGGCTTCCTCGGCTTCATGTCGGGAGGCGTGCTGGGCGCGCTGGCAGGCTTTACCCTCGGCGCGCTGTTCGACAAGAGCCTTGACGCCGTCAACGAGCCCACCGACAGCCGTGAGGGATTCGGCAACACATACGGTTCCGCCAACGCATACGGCCGAACCCGGCAACAGGCCGACGACTACCGACAGCGCGTCTATGAGGGACAGCGCAACTCGTTTCTCTTCTCCATGCTCGTGCTCTCGTCGTATGTCATCAAGGCTGATGGCAAGGTGATGCACTCCGAGATGGAGTTTGTGCGGCAGTTTCTGCGCGCCAACTTCGGCGAGAGTGCCGTCCGGCAGGGCGAGCAGATTCTGCTCAAGCTCTTCGAGAAGCAAAAACAACTGGGCAACTACGAATACCGCACCATCGTAGACGATGCCGCGCGGCAGATCGCGCAGAACATGGACTACGCGCAGCGTCTTCAGCTCGTCAACTATCTCGTGCTCATCGCCCGTGCCGACGGACACCTGTCGACCGAGGAGGCCGCTGCCATCCGCGAGATAGGCCGCTGCATGGGCGTGTCGGCAGTGGATGTCGAGTCGATGCTGCATCTCGCAGGCAGTTCCCACGGCAACACCGGCGACACCACAGCCACCGACAGCCTCGACGACGCCTACAAAGTGCTGGGCATCAGCCGCGATGCCACCGACGCAGAGGTGAAGGCCGCCTACCGGCAGATGGCCCTCAAGCATCACCCCGACAAGGTGGCTGCCCTCGGTGAGGACATACGCAAGGCGGCCGAACGAAAATTTCAGGAAATCAACGCAGCCAAGGAGAGAATCTATCAGGCAAGGGGAATGCGATAAAACAATCAGCAATTACGAACTACGAGTCAGTAACTCGTCATTTCCCAAGGCTCTTCCTTGTAACGTGAAAACGATATTTGACAATATAAAAAATAAATACTAATTACGAATTAACAATTTGTAATCAGACCAATTGGTAATTCGTAATTAGTAATTCATGATTAATCTTCCGAGTCTTCTTTCTTCTTCCTCGTGGTGCGCTTGCGCTTCGGCTTCAGCTCCTTCACCTCGGTCGGCTTCACGCCAGCCAGTTCCGGGTCGATGAGGATGCGTCCGCAATACTCGCAAACGATGATTTTCTTGTGCATCTTGATGTCAAGCTGCCGCTGAGGCGGAATCTTGTTGAAGCAGCCACCGCAAGCGTCACGCTGCACATAGACGATGCCCAGACCATTGCGTGCACCCTTGCGGATGCGCTTGAACGATTGCAGCAGACGCGGCTCGATTTTCGTCTCCACCTCCTTGGCCTTGAGCTTGAGCTTGTCTTCCTCCTCGCGCGTCTCTTGCATGATGTCGTCGAGTTCTTCCTTCTTCTCAGCAAGACCCTTCTGGCGGTCCTCGATCTGCGCGTGTGTCTCGTCGAGCTCTCTGTTCTTCTCGTCAATCATCACGAGAGCTTCCCTTATCTTCTTGTTGCAAAGCTCGATCTCCAGCGACTGAAACTCGATCTCCTTGGTCAGCGTGTCATATTCGCGGTTGTTCTTCACGTCGTCGAGCTGTTTCTTGTAGCGATCTACGCTGGCCTGTGCGTCGGCAATCTCGCCCTTCTTCTGCTGGATGGCGTCTTTAAACTCTTCTATCTCGTTCTGGATTTTCTCCAGACGCGTGCTGAGTCCCTGCACCTCGTCCTCCAGGTCCTGCACCTCCAAGGGGAGTTCACCGCGCAGGGCCCGATTCTCGTCGATGCCCGACAAGGTCGTCTGTAGCTGGTAGAGGTTCTTCAGCTTCTCCTCTACTGTCAAGTCTGTAGGATTCTTCTTAGCCATATTCTATAGATAAATGATTGAATTTTCTTACTTGATGAGGGCCTTATGGATGGCCCGATGGATTCTCAGAGATACAGAATCGGATTCGTGTTGACGGTCGTGATGCATGTCCTCACACCGGGGCACTCGCGCCGCAGAACCTCCTCGAAGATCTCCGGCGTGAACTGCTCGCTCTGATAGTGACCCATCACGCAAATCTGTATCTCCTGCTCATGCCCGAAATACTGATGATAATGCATCTCACCGGTGACGAACGCGTCGGCACCCGTCCGCACAGCCTCGTCGAGCAGGAAGTCGCCCGCGCCCCCACAGAGGGCCACCCGGCGGATGGGCCGGCGCAACAGCTCGTTGCACATCACGCATTCCACGCCAAAACGCTGCTTCAGACGCAACACAAAGTCGTCGGCAGCCAGTGGCTCCGGCAGCGTGCCGATGACGCCCTCGCCGCCTTCCACGCCATCAACCGACGATGTCTTGCCCAAGAATGCCAGGTCGGTCAGTCCGAGCTTCTCGGCTATCTTGTGGTTGACTCCGCCCCGCGCGGCATCCATGTTGGTATGCATTGAGACGATAGTGATGTCGTTCTTGATGGCCTTGCGCACCGTGCGCTGCACCATGTCTTCGTCGCTGATGCGACGCAACTTGCGGAAGATGAGCGGATGATGCGACACGATGAGATTACAGCCCTTGCTGACCGCCTCGTCGACCACGGCCTCCGTCACGTCCAGACACAATAAAGCCCCTGATACATCCGCTTCTGTCAATCCCGTCTGCAGGCCGGCATTATCGAAGTCAGCCTGCAGGGGCAGAGGCGCGATTCGTTCAAGGGCGTCTACAACTTCCTTAATTTTCACGCGTTTATGTACGTTTTGAAATGCAAAGGTAAGCAAACTATCTGAAAAACAATACTTCGGTGCCCGCTTATTTGTTTTTTTTAACCATCCGGAATGCGCTCAAGCTCCCGGCAACTTCCGGTTGCACGGGCAGGCGGAGACATCCCGCCGGGTCCTCCGCGCGTCAGTATCTCCGCGTCAGCGTGACAAGCATGGAGCAGGCCTCAGCATCATCGGGACTGCAAACAACCGTCTTTCTGCGCGTGAAAGACGGCTTCCCGCACGCTGACCAACCGTCTTCGGAAACGCAAAACACCGTCTTTTGCACGGCCCATAACGGCCGCTTGCCGACGGCCCGGCACGAAGACACGAAAAAAGGAGAAGCGTCCATGCTCCTCCTGTGCCACAAAGTCAAGGGCTTTTCGCCACATTTGCAGACAGGCGAGCCCAAAAGCCGACACCCCAAGAGGCAAGAGCCTGCCCGCGACGAGGAGTCGCCCGCACCCCGGTTACCAATCGTTCCAATCGGCCGAGGCCTCCACACGGCTCTCCACCTTGTCGTCTAAAGCGGTAAAGAAGTCGTAGCCCGTAAGCTGTTCCAAGGCATCGACTGAGCGCACGCTCTCGTCGTAAGTCTGGCGGTCGTCGCCGTTCCGATAGAGAAAGCCGATGGCCTTGCCTCCGTCAGACGGGCAATAGACCACCTTGAAAAAAGCATCGGGCACCCATACGCGGCCTTTTCCCAGTCGGCGACGGGGCGAGCGGCCTTGGAAGACAGGGCCGCAGGCGATGTAGACCTCACCATAGCGGACGGCCCACTCACGACAGAGTTGCTCCACGTCGTTCCATTCGCCACGATTGAGGTTTTGATCCTGCGGACAAACATTGGTCAGCAGAAACGACTGCCGCATGGCCTCCTCGCTCCACTTGCAGTCGGCAGCAGGGCACATGTGGCCCCGGTCGTAGCCCGAAGCATAGTAGTCGGCCAACAGGGCACGCGGTTCGGGCACGTCGTCATCCTCCGCAAAGGTCATGCCTTCGCGCTTGACCCTGCCCTGGGCATGATCGCGCGTCAGCCGCCACGCCACCCAGTTGGGCTCACGGGTCTCCTTATTATAAGACACGGTATAGCCCACCCGCTCCAGCCGTATCTCACCCGCCACGGGCGCAGGGAGCTCATAGCCCTTAGACGACGCCTCCTGCGCCGTCGGCGACACGTCCTTGGCGTCGCGCGCGCCGCTCCCCGTCACGACCGACGGCTCCTGCGGCTGCGGCTCTTGGCGCACCTGACTGACGACCAACGCGAGGGCGGCAACGCACAAGCTTATGAGCGTGCCCGCCACTGACTTATTCCGTCTTCTCATATTCGGCAGCAATTTCCTCGTTGGTATCGTTCTGCATGGCAATCGTTGCCGCTCCTGCGTCGGCATCCTGTCGTCCGGCATCGCCGGCTACGGCATCGGCAGGGCGCGGCCCCGCCATCTTCTGAAGCGCGGAACGCACGCGGCCAAAGTCATCGAAGACACGACGCTGCGAGAAACGGAGCGCGAGCCAGAGCGAGACGAGGGCGGCAGCAGGCATGGCCACGACAACCATGGCCTCGAAGACAGCGGCCTCAAGAGCGGAGAAACCCGCTACGACAAGTGCCCACATCGCGCCGGCCGAGAGCGGAACGGCCAAAGCAGCCATGCGTGCGATGCCGGGCAGCAGGGCGCGCTCCATGGCCCGGCGCACGAACCAGTCCTCAGCCTCGCGGTGAGTGGCCCCGTTGCCGAGCAAATAGTCGTAGAGCTGATGATGGTGGAGCAGGCCTTGGCCGTAGGCGGCAAGGGCACGCATGGCGGCCAAAGCCTCGGCACCGATGAGCAGCGCGCACACGGGCACGAATAGCCGGGGCCCGAAAGGCTTCGGCACACCCAGCACGAGGCCAAGCAGGAAGAGCGCCGTGATCATCGTCGTCAGCGTCATGGCCACGAAAAGGGGACCGCCGAAACGGCGCAGCGGCACACGCGCCTTCCTCACGGCAAGGACAGACGCGGCGGCAGACATGAGTACGACCGACACGAGAGCGGCCACCACGCTGTCTGAGCCGATGGCCCAATGGAGACAGAGGGCGCAGACAGACAGCCCAGCAACCATGCCCCCCCCTGCGCGAAGCAGGGCCGCAAGCTCCGGCAGCCTATAACGGCGGATGAAACAGACGGGGACGAGCAGCAGCAACAGTCCCAACAAGACGCCTAAGAAAGAAATATTCATTGTTTGTTTTTATAAGTAAGAGCCCGCTCCCGAAAATCATTCTCACGAGACGGCGTGCTCGGTTGTCATTCATACGGGCTGTCTCCTGAGCTCCGGGGCGACCTGATTCCCGGCACAGCGGCCAAGGGCGGTGTCATCCTCGGCGGCAGTCAGCAGCAAGGCCGTGCCCCGGTCGGCGAGACGCCGCAGGAAGCTGGTGGCGAGGGCGGCCTCATCGGCGGTCATGCCATCGGCAATCTGGTCGGCCACGAGGATGGGACGGCCGAAGAGCCACGCCATGGAGAGCATGAGCCGACGCAGACGGCCGGGGCTGAGCGCGTCGGCGCGGTCGTCAAATTGCGGCGCATCGGGTAGCACCTCCTCCCAAAGCGTGAGCAACTCGCTGCGCTCCACCTTCACGCGGCGGTTGAGGCCGAGACGGCAGAAGGAGTCGACGAGGGAGCCGACGGTCAGCGGCGGCATGTGGACATCGTGGGGAATATAGCTGAAAAGATGGCGAAAAGCCGGTGCGGAACGCTGCGTGACCGGCTCGCCATCAATGGTGACATAGCCCGACGCCACGGGACCGAGACCCACCACGGCATCGGTGAGGCGCGTGAGAAGCGCACCGTCGCCACCGACAAGACAGCAAGAACCCTTGCCGAGGCGCGCCGTCAAGGGCGCGGAGAGCGCGCCGCCGTCGGCCAGACACACGTCTTTCAATTCAAGCTCACACATGTTTCACCTCCCTGTTTGTCTCATTCGGTACGATACCATTCCTTGATATACATATAGTGGGCGGCATACTCACGGGCCTTGGCGGCATCCCCACGCTTGACGAGGCGGGCCGGCACGCCCGCCCAAAGCTCGCCCTCGCCCACCTGCGTGCCGGCAAGCACGACGGCTCCGGCGGCCACAATGGCGCCGGGCCCGATGTCGGCACCATCGAGCACCACAGCATTCATGCCGATGAGCGCGCCCTGGCGGATGGTGGCCGCATGGACGATGGCTCCATGGCCTATGCTGGCGTCGTCTTCCACGACGACAGGACAGCCATGGCTCTGGTGCAGGCAGGCATTATCCTGCACGTTGACACGATTGCCGAGGCGGATGGCATCGACGTCGGCACGCAGCACGGCTCCATACCAGATGCTGCAGTCGTCGCCCATCACAATGTCGCCTGCCAGCGTGGCGTTGGCAGCCACGAAGCAGCGCTCGCCCCACACGGGGGTCTTTCCGTTGACAGTCTCTATCATAAGGATTGATTCGTTTTCTTCATTTTCCCGTCACCTTCCGGCGCAGTGCCCTCAGCTCGACGAGCTTCTCGCGTCCGGCCTGCCGGCCAATGTCTATCATGGCCCGGATGGCCTTGGCCTTGTTTCCTTCGTATATCCGGCTTCTTAAAGAACAAGAACGCTCACCTCACGATGACCTCGTCGGTGAACAGCCAGTCGGCAGCCGACGGCGGCGTGGCCTCGATGCGGACATAGCGTCCCTCGGCCTTGCCCTTCCAGCCGAACGGACGAAACACCAAGCCCTCGGCGGTGCAGGGAGAAGGGTGATCGTCGGTGAGCACGGAGAAGGTCTGACCGTCGGAGGAGATGCTGACACGGAAGCCGACCGGCAGCCGAATCCAGGCATCGGCGGCCTGAAGGAACGTCAGAGAGACCTGACGCACACGGCAGACGCGGCCAAGATCGATGGTGAGATCGACGCCCCCCGTGCCCGAGAATCCTTGCCAACGCTGGTCGTCAAAATACCAGCCGCCGCGCTGTCCGTCGGTGAGGGTGGCCGCGCCGGAGGCAGGATAATAACGGCTGTAGGATCGGTTGTAGGTCACCGAACAGCCACGGGCCAGATGAGTCACGGGGCTCAGACTCTCCTTGCGCTCTCCCTGCTCCCGGCTCAGGTCGAAAGCGTTGACACCCTGCGCACGCATCTGCCGCGTCACGTCGAGCGCGCGCTCACGGAAAGCGTCGTAAGTGCCCTGAGGGCCGCCGCTCCAAGCGGTCTCGGCCAACGACAGCAGACGGGGGTAGAGCATGTGCTCGACCGCCTCGGGACTCTCCACATATTCGGTCCACAGGCAGCCCTCCACGCCAGCCACGCGCGTGGTGTCAGCCAGCATCTCGTGCGGACGCAACTGCCAGACCTCGCGCAAGGGCAGATAAGAATTTCCGGACACGCCGGCCTCGGTGCCGGGGGCGTCCTGATTGTTGTTCAGATAGCAATAGCGGGCCGGCGAGAGAATGACCTCGCAGCCCTTGGCGACGGCCTGCCGGGCCGCGTCGTCCTTGTGCCACACCTGCACGGTGACGCCAGGAGGCACGCTGTCGGCCACAACCTCGTCCCACGCAATGAGCCGGCGGCCATGACGACGCAGGAAATCGGCCACGCGACGGATGAGATAAGCCTGCAAGGCATGGGGACCGGTGGTGCCGAGCTCGCGCAGGCGGGCCTGGCAGTCGTCGCAGGCAGGCCAGGCTGTCATGTTGGCCTCGTCGCCACCCACATGAATATAAGCCGATGGAAAAACCTCCATGACCTCTGTGAGCACATTCTCAAGAAACTCGTAGGTGAGCTCCTTGCCGGGGCAAAGGTCGCCCGAACGCTGGAACAGACGGTTGAGACTGTCGTTGCTGCTGCGGCAGCAGAGCTCCGGATAGGCAGCCTGCACCTCCTCTGAATGGCCGGGCATCTCAATCTCGGGCACCACGGTGACGCCCCTCGCGGCAGCATAGGCGACGAGCGAGCGCAATTGGTCCTTCGTGTAGTAGCCGCCGTAGGCACCGCTGTCGCCCTCCTGGCAATAGCGGCGGTCGCCGTCGATCCACCAGCGTTGCCAGGAGCTCTGGGTGCGGAAGGCCGTGGCGGAGGTCAGCCGCGGATAGCGGTCGATCTGCATGCGCCAGCCTCCGGCATCGGTGAGGTGCAGATGAAGCCGGTTGAGCTTGAACCGTGACAGGAGGTCGACCTGCTTTTTCAGAAAGTCGATGGGGAAACAATGGCGCGAGACGTCTATCATGGCACCGCGCCAACGATAGGACGGCCAGTCGTTGACGGTCACACAAGGCAGCCTGCGCCGCCCCGCGGCAAGCTGCTGAAGCGTGCTCAAGGCGTGACGCCAACCGGCAGAGTCGGCCGCGGTAATCAGGATGCTGTCAGGAGTGACGCGCAGCCTATATTCCTCATCATGCGGCATGGGCTGCCAGCTCACCCGCAAGCGCGCATCGGACGTAAGCGACGAAGCGAGCGGCGACGCGAGGCGGAACGAGCCCTGCTGACGGTCGACGTATTTCGGCATGGGCAACAGGGTCTGGGCACGGGCCGAGACAACAGTCACTAATATAAATAAGGTGGAAAGGAAAGCTTTCTTCATGTCGGTAGGTTCACTGATGATGCCCAAAAGAGCATCGGTTAGTTTTCGTTTTA
This sequence comes from uncultured Prevotella sp., assembly GCA_964411005.1. Lineage (GTDB taxonomy): Bacteria > Bacteroidota > Bacteroidia > Bacteroidales > Bacteroidaceae > Prevotella. The sequence goes on from CAYPJA010000015.1 coordinate 9,251, forward strand.
GGGTCTCGACTTCTCTTGCAAGGCTTTCCGGTAGGCCTGATAGATGGGATCCAGCTCCTTGTTCTGCCTGCGGGCATCCTCATCCATCTGCTCAAAGATGGCCTGCTGCTTCCTCATGGCCCTGCGGTGGCGGCGGGCCTTGCCGTCGAACAGGCTCCAGAAATCAAACGAGATGCCGGTCTTGGGATGTCGGAGCTCGGCCTCGACGCGCGCTTCCTTCGTCCAGCGGTCCACTTGCTGCTGCAAGCGATTGCTTCGGTCTTCGCCATAAACAACGATCTCGCCAATCAGGCTGAAATCTCTCAGCATCGGAATGGTGTCGCTCACGAGGCGTCCGGGTATGCGAAGGGAGATGTAGCCGAGCTTGCTCACGATGAGCGTATCGGTCTGACGGGGCAGCGTGACGTGCCCGAGATAGTCGGTGGAGTCGACAAACTGATGGTCGGCCCACACCATCACGTTGCGCACGGGAGTTTTGCTCTCAAGGTCGAAAACGGTTATCTGACGCTGCGCCACCATCAAAGAGGGCGACAGCAGGCTGAGCAACAGAAACAGTTTACGCTTCATTTTATCGTTTTTTACGCAACAAATATAAAAAGAATAAGGGACAAACAACGATGTCTGTTCTCTTTTTTAGGAATAAATAACGTAAGTCGACGCCCCGTCCATCACGTGCCGTCCCCTCCCATCACGTGCGGACAAGGTTGCGCCCCGCATCCATGCGCAGGAAGATGAAGAGCAGGATGGTGAAGCCCCACAACGAGGAGCCGCCATAACTGAAGAACGGCAGCGGGATGCCGATGACGGGAGTAAGCCCCAAGACCATTCCCACATTGATGAACACGTGGAAAAGAAAGACGCTGAGCACGCAATAACCATAGACACGCCCAAAGCGGAACGGCTGTCGCTCGGCCAGGTGGATGAGGCGCAGGATGAGTGCCAGGAAAAGCAGGAGCACGCCCGCAGAGCCCACAAAGCCTTCCTCCTCGCCCACGGTGCAGAAGATGAAGTCGGTGTCCTGCTCGGGAACGAATTTCAGCTTGGTCTGAGTGCCGTTGAGGAAGCCCTTGCCCTGCAGGCCACCCGAGCCGATGGCAATCTCGCTTTGATGGACGTTGTAGCCCGCGCCGGACGGGTCGTCGTCGAGACCCAGCAGCACATTGACGCGCACACGTTGATGCTGCTCCAGCACATGATTGAGCAGGAAGTCGGCCGAATAGAAAAACACAACCGAGCCTACCGCAAAGAGAGCGATATACAGATAGCTGGAGATGCGTGTGGAAAGGGCCTCGAAGAGCAGATAGCCGATGAGCACGGCCGACAGGATGAGCTGCACCCACACTATGTCGAACGGAATGACAAACTCGCTGAAGAGAAGCATGAGCAGCGTGACGGCCAGCGAAGAGCCCGCGACGATGAGCGCCCGCTTCCGGTCGTGGCAATAAGTATAGACCATGCCGGCCGAAAAGAGCTGGACCAGGAACAACACGACAAACTTGCCGATGGAAGTGGGCGTATCGAAAAGCATCACGTCCTCATACTTGATGCCCACCACAAAATAGACAACCATGGCCACGGCCGTGAAAAGAATGCCGCCCGGCATGCCCTCACGATAGAACATCAGGAAGAAAGACAGGTAGACAAGGGCCGAGCCGGTCTCGCGCTGCCCGATGATGAAGAGCATGGGCAGCAGCACGATGGCGCAGGCGACGGCAAAATCCTTGGTGCGATGGATGTTGAATCCGTAGGTGCTCATGAACTTGGCCACGGCCAAAGCCGTAGCGAACTTGGCAAACTCGGCCGGCTGCAGACGCAACGGGCCGAGGACAAGCCACGAGTGGGAGCCCTTGATGGAATGAGGATTAAAGATGGTCACAAAGAGCAGTAGCAGCAAGCCCGCATAGATGACATAGGCGAAGGTGTCGAAGAAGCGGTCGTCCATCATGAGGATGACGAATCCCAGCACGATGGATGTGCCGATCCATACGATCTGCATGCCCGAGCGCGAGCCCAGACTGAGGATGTCGGTGTCGCCATAGGTGTAGCTGGCACCACAGACGCTGATCCATCCGAAGATGAGCAGCGAGAGATAGATACCGATAGCCCACCAATCGAGCGACCGGATGACGCTGGGATTTTTATCTGTTTGCCTTGCCATAAGCTATTCTTCTGTGCTGTAAAGCATCGGCTTGCTTTTCGGCCGATGGTGAAAGTTTGCCTGAGAGATATTGTTCGAAAAGCACTCCGGCGATGGGCACCGCGAAATCGGCGCCGAAGCCTCCGTTCTCCACATAGACGGCGATGGCTATCCGTGGATTGTTCATCGGCGCGAAGCCCATGAAGACGGAGTGATCCTGGCCACGGTTCTGCGCCGTTCCCGTCTTGCCGCAGATGTCGAACGGCAAATCGCGCAACGACTTACACGTTCCCTTGAGCACCGACGAACGCATGCCGGCCACCACCCAGTTGTAAGCACTCGCGCGCGCCTTGGTATAGTGACGTCGCACGAAGGCAGTGTCGAGGGGCTCGCCCTGCACGGCCTTCACCACATGGGGAACGTAGTACCAGCCACGATTGGCGATGGTTGCCCCGAGATTGGCTATCTGCAGCGGCGTGAGGTTGACCTCACCCTGTCCGATGGATATGGATATGACCGTCAGACCGTTCCAACTGCCACGATAGGCACGGTCGTAGAATTCGGCATTGGGTATCAGACCCCGTTTCTCGCCCGGCAAGTCGATGCCCAGCTTATAGCCGAAGCCCATGCTGACCATGTAGTCGCGCCACGTGTTCATGGCCTGGTCCACGTTCTTGTAGCGCCGGCGGCTTCCCATCATGTAATAGAGCCCCCAGCAGAAGTAACCGTTGCACGAGGTGCTGATGGCATCGACCAGCGCCAACGGCGACCTGTGGCCGTGACACCCCACATGCAAGCCACGGTAATAGAAGCCGCGGTGGCAGGGAAACATGGTGTGGGGCGTGATGATGCCTTCGGTGAGATAGGTCAGGGCCTGCGTGGTCTTGAAGGTGGATCCCGGCGGATACTGACCCATGATGGCCCGATTGAGAAGTGGCTTCCACACATTGCGTGAGAGCATGCGGTGATTGCGGCCGCGCTGGTGACCCACCATCAGCCGGGGGTCGTAAGAAGGCGACGACACCATGGCCAGCACCTCGCCCGTCTGCGGCTCGATGGCGACGATGGCCCCTATCTTGCCTTCCAGCAGACGCTCGCCCAAGGCTTGCAGCCGCATGTCGATGCCGAGCGTGAGATTCTTTCCGGCCACGGGCTTCTGGTCGTATTGGCCGTTCTGATAACGTCCCTGAATGCGGCCGTGGGCATCACGCAACAAGATCTGAACGCCCTTGACGCCACGCAACTGCTTCTCGTAACGCCGCTCCACGCCCGTCTTTCCGATGTAGTCGCCGGGCTGATAGTAGTCGTCGAGCTCGATGTCGCCATCGGAGACCTCGCCGACATCGCCCAGCACATGAGCGGCAAGCCCGGTCTCATACTGACGAATACTGCGCTTCTGCACGTAAAAGCCGGGAAAACGGAACATCTTCTCGCGGAAGACGCTGTACTCGGCATCGGAAAGCTGACTCATGAAGAGCTGTTGGGTGAACCTCGAATAGCCCGGATTCCGGCTCGGGTCCTTGATGACATCCATGCGGCGGTCGAACTCGTCCTTGGTGATGCCCAGGGCCTGACAAAAACCGGCCGTGTCGGTGCGTCCCTTCGCCTCGTTCATGACCACCATGATGTCGTAGGCCGGCTGGTCGTAGACCATCAAGTTGCCGTTGCGGTCAGAAATCGTACCCCGTGAGGGATACTCGATTTTCTTCAGAAAGGCATTGGAGTCGGCGTTTTTCTTGTAATCGTCGCTGACCAGCTGCAGGGCGAACAGCCGGATGATATAGACAAGGATAATCAATGTGGCCACCCCGCCAATGACATACTGCCGCTTCTCAAGGTTATAATCCTTCATTCCTTATGATTTCAGCCCGTTTCTCAGGCACGCCGGAGGTTTTCAATGACAAGAATCATCAGCAGAGTGAGAACCGTGCTGCCCACGACCGACAGCAGCCAGTGGAGCAAGTCGAAGAAGCTAAAGTCCTCAAGCGAGAAGAAAAGCAGACAATAAAAGAATGTCATGATGAGCGCATAGAGGAAATACTTCCCCACGCCAAGCTGCCTCATCGAGGGTTCGAGGTCGTCCGGGCTGTCACGGTTGATGAAAAGCAAAAGCACGTAGGGCTGGATGAAGCCCACGAACGTCATCGCCGCCGAGGCCACTCCCGGCGTGTCGGAAAACACATCGACGCCGAGCCCCATCAGGAAGCACCATACGAGAATGGCCCAACGCGGATAGTTGCGACGGAACAACATGGCCACATAGACATAAAGCAACGGCGTGGCGAAGCCAAACAGATGTATCTGATTGAGCACAAGCACCTGCACCAAAAGCAATATGACAAAGACAGAGATGCCTTTCAACAAATCGACGTTCATTCCTGAGGTCTCCTAAAATAGAAAATATTGAGCTTATAACTTCATGAACTGAAAAAAGCCAGACAGTACGAGTGGCTTAAGCAGAGTCGAAAGCACGCCTCACTTGTGGCCTTGCTGCAGCCTCAGCGAGTCTTGCGCCGACCTGAGCACGCCGACACGCTCTGCCATGGCCGAATTATCAATCACACAGACGTCACGCAACTTGCCAAAATCGGTCGACAGCGCCACCTGCAGGCGATAGGCCAGGCCATCGGGCGAGTTGTAGACATGCAAGATTCTACCCACCCGTATGCCCGGTGGAAACACGGACGAATAGCCACTGGTAACGATGTTTTCGCCCAACCGGAAGTGGGCATGCCGCGGCACGTCCTCCATCAAGGCCTTGTCGGTGTCGCCCCCATACCAACGCAAATAGCCAAAATAGCCCCGACCCTCTATCATGCAACTGATGCTCGACTGGCTATTGAGAATGGGGATGACAACGGAATAATGGGTCGAGCACATATAGACGATGCCCACGACTCCGTTGCCACACGCCACGCCCATATCTTTCCGCACGCCGTCGGCGCTGCCCTTGTCGATGGTGATGAGATTGTCGACACGGTCAAGCGTGTTGTGGACCACCTTGGCGGGGATGAGCCTATATTCCTGAAGCAGGGCCAGCTGGTCTCTCTCCACGGCCGCGCTGTCCTTGGTCAACGCGGTCAGCCGGCCGTTGAGCAACCGCACCTGCTGCTCCAGATAGAGATTGCGCTGCGTGAGTTCCTCATTGACCTTGGTCAGCGAGAAGAAAGTCTCGACGCTGGAGTCCCACTCGTAGACCTTTCCGGCCACGACGTTGGCCGACGAGAACCACACGCTGCCCTGATAGCTGTTATACCGGAACAGCAGGACGACGCTGATGATCTCGAGGAGAGCGAATACGAACCAGTGGCTGTACTTTCTTAAGAACTCGACTAAATTCCGCATGGGAAGGCGCTTATCTCATCAAGAACGAGAACCTGTCGACATTCTTCAGCGCGATGCCTGCGCCCTTGGCCACGCTGTGAAGCGGGTCGTCGGCTATATGGAACGGAATCTTGATCTTGTCCTGCAACCGCCTGTCAAGTCCGCGCAGCAACGCGCCGCCACCCGTGAGGTAGATGCCGTTCTTCACGATGTCGGCATAGAGCTCGGGCGGCGTGTTCTCCAGCGCGGAAAGCACGGCGTTCTCAATCTTGGCAACCGTCTTGTCAAGGCAATGAGCCACCTCCTGATAGCACACGGGGACCTCCATCGGCAGGGCCGTGATGCGGTTGGGGCCGTGAACGACATAGTCTTCGGGTGCCTCGTCGCCCAAATCGGTGAGCGCCGAGCCCACATGAATCTTGATGCGCTCGGCCATACGCTCAGAGACCTTCACGTTATGCTGCCGGCTCATGTATTCCTGAATGTCGGCCGTGAGGTCATCGCCGGCAACACGGATGGAGTTGTTGCTCACGATGCCGCCCAGCGATATGACGGCAATCTCGGTGGAGCCGCCGCCGATGTCGACAATCATATTGCCCTCCGGCGCCTCGACATCAATGCCGATACCGATGGCGGCCGCCATCGGCTCGAAGATGAGATACACGTCGCGACCGTCGGCATGCTCTGCCGAGTCGCGCACGGCACGCAGTTCCACCTCCGTGCTGCCTGACGGCACGCCGATGACCATGCGCAGCGACGGCGAGAACAGGCGCGATCCGGTGTGAACCATCTTGATGAGTCCGCGCATCATCTGCTCACAGGCCGTGAAGTCGGCTATGACGCCATCACGCAGCGGACGGATGGTCTTGATATTGTCGTGCGTCTTCTCGTACATCATTTTTGCCTTCTCGCCCACGGCAATCATCTTGTCGGTGCGGCGATCAAGGGCAACGACCGACGGCTCGTCGACCACAATCTTGTCATCACTGATAATGATTGTGTTGGCCGTACCCAGATCCATTGCGATCTCCTGAATAAACGAAAAAAATCCCATGTCCTGAAATTGATTCTTAATCTATATTGAATACTTTTGAACCCCGTCCCACCCAAGCCTTGCGGGCCCGGACGGAACGGGCATCTGCCTTCCTGCCTACTTGGCAAACCAATCGTGGATGGCCGTGTCGTAGTGGCTGCTCACGCCAAAGGCGCGCTCTGCCAACAGCTTGCGGTCCTCGATGGCTGTCTGGGCGCCGTTCTTGTTCAGCATCTCCAGCAACACGGAATACTCTTCCTTGCTGGGCACGATGACCACATCCTTGAAGTTCTTGGCAGCCGCACGTATCAGCGAGATGCCGCCGATGTCGATCTTCTCGATGATCTCCTCGTCGCTGGCACCGCTTGCCACGGTCTGCTCGAACGGATAGAGGTCGACGATGACGAGGTCGATGGCCGGAATCTCATACTGATCCATCTGCTCCAGGTCGCCGGCATTGTCGCGGCGGGCCAGGATGCCGCCAAAGACTTTGGGATGCAACGTCTTCACGCGACCGCCCAGGATGGACGGATACGTTGTCACATCCTCCACTTTCTGGCATTCGTAGCCAAGTTCCTCAATGTGTTTTTGCGTGCCGCCGGTGCTCAAAAACGCTACGCCTTCCTCGTGCAACTTGGCGAGCAACGGCTCCAGGCCGTCCTTATGAAAGACAGAGATGAGCGCTGTCTTGATAGTTTTTGTTTCAGACATAATAATAAATAATGTACATTAGCTATTTTTTCAGACTGCAAAGTTAGTCATTTATCATGAAACACAGACCTCTAAAACCAAAAATTATTCAAACTTATCATGAAACGCAGACCTCCAAAACCAAAAAAATATCCAAACGACACTGCCGAAAGGCATAAAAAAGCCTGCGGTTAATTGTTTTTTGCTTGCTAATCTTTCGTAAATCAGAAACTTTCATTAACTTTGCACCGTTTAACACGCTGAAGACCTAACATTTTATAAAAACAATAATGAGACACAAGAATTTACTATTCACGCTGTTGGCGGCTGCGGCCCTGCTGCTGCCGACGAGCACCCGGGCACAGTTCAACTGGCCTTACAAGATTGAGAAAGGAACCGTCATAACGGAGGTGCCTGTCCGGCCGGCCGGACAGCAGGACGCGCTGAACCTGACAACGCCGAAGATGCCCGTCGTGCGCGTGGGCTTCGTCGGGCTGGGCATGCGCGGCTCTGAGGCCATCCGCCGCTGGGTGTATCAGGAGGGCGTACAGATCATGGGTCTCTGCGACCACGAGCTGGTCCGCGCCGAGAGCTGCAACGAGAAGCTGCGTGCCGCCGGCCTGCCTCCCGCCGACCTCTATAGCGGCGAGGACGGCTACAAGGCCCTCTGCGAGCGCAACGACGTCGACCTCATCTATATTGCCACCGACTGGCTTCACCACTTCACCGTGGCCAAGTATGCCATGGAGCATGGAAAGAACGTCGCCATCGAGGTGCCGTCGGCCATGGATCTCAACGAATGCTGGACGCTCATCAACCTCTCCGAGAAGACACGCCTCCACTGCATGATGCTGGAGAACTGCTGCTACGACTTCTACGAGCTCAACTCGCTCAACATGGCCAAGAAAGGTCTCTTCGGTGACGTCATCTTCGCACAGGGCGCCTATCGTCACGACCTCACCCCCTATTGGGACTCCTATTGGAAGAAAGATGCCAACGACAAGCTCGGCTGGCGTCTCGACTTCAACATGAAGTATCGCGGCGACGTCTACGCCACACACGGACTCGGCCCGGTGGCCCAGGTGCTCGACATCCATCGCGGCGACCGCTTCAAGACGCTCTCCGCCATGGACACAAAGAGCATCATCGGCAAGAAGCTGGCCGAGAAGCGCCTCGGACAGAAAGTGGACAACTTCCGCCAGGGCGACCTCACCAACACCATGATCCGCACCGAGAACGGAAAACTCATACAGATCGTGCACGACGTGATGACCCCGCAGCCCTACAGCCGCATGTATCAGCTGGTCGGCACGAATGGCTTCGCCAACAAATATCCCCAGGAAGGCTACGCGCTCGACAACGAGAGCCTGAAGAAGGCCGGCATCAACACCACCACCAACTACTACAACGGCGAGATGTTCCTCACTGACGCCGACACGAAGCAGCTCCTTGAGAAGCATCAGGACCCCCTGCTGGTCAAGTATACGGCCAAAGCCAAGGAGGTGGGCGGACACGGCGGCATGGACTACATCATGGACAGCCGTCTCATCTACTGCCTGCAGCACGGCCTGCCCCTCGACATGGACGTCTACGACCTGGCTGAATGGTGCTCGGTGGCCGAGCTCGGAAGCATCTCGATGGACAACGGATGCCTGCCCGTAGAGGTGCCCGACTTCACCCGCGGCCACTGGAACGAGGTGAAAGGCTACAGCCACGCCTTCGCTCCCGCCGACGAGGAGGCCGCACAGGAGCAGGCCAACAAGGAGTTCACCGCAAAGCTGAAAGCATCTGCCGAAAAACTGTGGAAGAAATACGACAAGAAGCATAAGAAGTAAACCTCTTTGCAGCCGGGCGGCACACGTTCCGCCCACGCACCGCCAAAAGCCCCACGCCGCCACATGTTGGCCGCGTGGGGCTCTTTTTTCCCGTTTTCCTTTGCGTTTTCTGCTTTTTGGTGTATCTTTGCAACTAAAATATAAGAAAACTCTTTTCGAAAATGACTTATAACATTGAACAAGTGACCACGCTCATTGGCGCGCGCCGCTATGGCAGCCGGACTGCCGATATCGGCTTTCTGCTAACCGACAGTCGTTCACTGTGTTTCCCCGAGGAAACTTTGTTCTTTGCCCTGCGCTCCGAGCGCAACGACGGCCACCGCTACATTGGCGACCTCTACCGCCGCGGGGTTCACAATTTCGTCGTTGCCGACGTGCCCGGCCATTATGAGGCCGACTATCCCGACGCCAACTTCCTGAAGGTGGTCAACCCGCTTGAGGCCCTGCAAAGGCTGGCCGAGCGCCACCGCGACGAATTCAACATACCCATCGTGGGCATCACCGGCTCCAACGGAAAGACCATGGTCAAGGAGTGGCTCTACCAGATACTGTCACCGGACCTCTTCGTCACACGCTCGCCGCGCAGCTACAACTCGCAAATCGGCGTCCCCCTGTCCGTATGGCTCATGAACGAGCAAACTCGTCTGGGCATCTTCGAGGCCGGCATCAGCAAGCCCGGCGAGATGCGCGCCCTGCGCGACATCATACAGCCCACCATCGCCGTGCTCACCAACATCGGCGAGGCCCATCAGGAGAACTTCGCCTCAAAGCAGCAGAAATGCCGCGAGAAGCTCATCCTCTTCCACGACGCCAAGACCATCGTCTACGATGCCGACGACGAAATCGTGCGGCAGACCATCACCGAGTTTCCCCATCTCAAGGGCGAGAGGCTCTGCTGGTCGGCGCGCGACAGCCACGCGCCCCTCTTCATCAAGGCCATAGAGAAGAAGGAGACCGCCACCACCGTCACCTATATATATAAAGGTGGCGACGAGCAGCATTACGTCCTCCCCTTCATCGACGACGCCAGCATAGCCAACTCCATCGTCTGCGCCGCCGTCTGCCTGCACCTCGGGCTGGAGCCCGCCGTCATCGCGACGCGCATGCGGCAGCTGGAGCCCATCGCCATGCGGCTGGAGGTGCTGGAGGGCCGACACGGCTGCACGCTCATCAACGACTCCTACAACTCCGACATCAACTCGCTCGACATCGCCCTCGACTTCATGAACCGGCGTCCCGACCACCAAGGCCGTCGCCGCACCGTCATCCTGAGCGACATCCAGCAGAGCGGCGCCGGCCCCGAGAGCCTCTACCACGAGGTCAGCGGGCTGATGATGAAACGCGGCGTCGACAAATTCATCGGCATAGGACCCGACATGTGCGCCCACCAAGAGATCATCGGCATCGCCGACAAGCACTTCTTCAAAGGCGTCGAGCAATTCATCCACAGCGAGGTGTTCCACGGGCTGCACGAGGAGGTCATCCTCGTCAAGGGCGCGCGCACGTTCGGTTTCGACCAAATCACCGAGCTGCTGGTGCAGAAAGTGCACGAGACCACGCTGGAGGTAAACCTCTCCAATCTCGTCAAGAACCTCAACTACTACCGTTCCTTCATGCACCCGTCGACCAAGCTTGCCTGCATGATCAAGGCCGACGGATACGGGGCCGGAGCCGTGGAGATAGCCAAGACGCTGCAAGACCACCGCGTCGACTATCTGGCCGTGGCCGTGGCCGACGAGGGAGCCACCCTCCGCCGCAACGGCATCACCGCCAACATCATGGTGATGAACCCGGAGATGACCGCCTTCAAGACCCTCTTCGACTACGACCTGGAGCCCGAGGTCTACAGTTTCCGCATCCTCGACGCACTGGTGAAGGCCGCCGAGAAAGAGGGAGTCACCGACTTCCCCGTCCACATCAAGCTCGACACGGGCATGCACCGGCTCGGCTTCGACCCGCAGAACGACATCGACGAGCTTGTCGACCGGCTGAAGCGGCAGAACGCCATCATCCCCCGCTCGGTCTTCTCCCATTTCGTGGGCTCCGACAGCGACGGCTTCGACGACTTCTCGGCCCGCCAGTTTGAGCTCTTCGACGAGGGCAGCCGCAAGCTGCAGGCCGCCTTCGCCCACCACATCCTGCGACACATCGACAACTCGGCCGGCATCGAGCACTTTCCGGGACGCCAGCTCGACATGTGCCGCCTCGGCCTGGGCCTCTATGGCATCAATCCACGCAACAACCAGATCATCAACAACGTCTCCACGCTGCGAACCACCATCCTGCAGCTGCGCCATGTGCCGGCCGGCGACAGCGTCGGCTACAGCCGCAAGACCGTGCTCGACCGCGACTCGCTCATCGCCGCCATACCCATCGGCTATGCCGACGGACTCAACCGCAAGCTCGGCAACCGTCACTGCCACTGCCTCGTGAACGGCCAAAAGGCCGAGTACGTGGGCAACATCTGCATGGACGTGTGCATGATTGACGTCACGGGCATCGACTGCAAGGAGGGCGACCGCGTCGAGATCTTTGGCGACGACCTGCCCGTAACCGTGCTCAGCGACACGCTGGAGACCATCCCCTACGAGGTGCTCACGGGCATCAGCAACCGCGTGAAGCGCATCTACTTCCAAGACTAAGGGGGCATTCTCCAAGATTAGGAGCTAACATCCTCCAAGACAAAGCAAACATCTTCCAAGACAAAGCAAACGTCCTCCAAGATTAGGAACAAACATCCAAGACCGGGGGGAGTCATCCTCCCAAATAAAGAAAAAAACATCAGACTTACTATCAAGACCAGAAAGAGAACATCATGGAACAAATCTTCAGCTACATCATCAGCCTCGGCGCGTCAGTGATGATGCCCGTCATTTTCACCATCATCGGCCTCTGCATCGGTATGAAGTTCGGCAAGGCCCTGCTCTCCGGACTCTACGTCGGCGTGGGCTTCGTCGGCTTAGGCATCGTCACGGCCCTGCTGACAACCAACTTCAGCGACCCGCTGACGGCCATCTCGCAGATCTATCACCTGCAGCTCAACGCCTTCGACATGGGCTGGCCCGCCGCAGCCGCCGTGGCCTACAACACGGCCGTGGGCGCACTCATCATCCCCATCTGCCTGGGGGTCAACTTCCTGATGCTCATCACCAAGACCACGCGCACCGTGAACATCGACCTGTGGAACTACTGGCACTTCGCCTTCATCGGCGCCGTGGTCTACTTCGTCTTCGACCAGAGCCTGCTGTGGGGCTATTTCGCAGCCATCGTGTGCTACATCATCACCCTTGTCATGGCCGACCTCACCGCCCGCAAGTTCCAGGGCTACTACGGCAACCTCGACGGCATATCCATCCCGCAGCCCTTCTGCCAGAGCTTCGTGCCGTTCACGCTCTGCGTCAACTGGCTGCTGGAGAAAATTCCCGGCTTCAACAGGCTCGACATCGACGCCGACGGACTGAAGAAGAAGTTCGGCGTGCTCGGTGAGCCGCTCGTGCTGGGCGTCATCGTGGGAGCCCTCATCGGCCTCGTGGCCCACCTGGAGGTGAAGAAAGTGCTGTTCCTCGGCGTCACCATGGGTGCCGTGATGGAACTCATACCGCGCATCACGAAGCTCTTCATCGACGGCCTGATGCCCATCTCCGAGAAGACGAAGCAACTCGTCGACCGCCGCTTCCACGGCAAGCAGGTGTTCATCGGCATGAGCCCGGCCCTCGTCATCGGCCACCCCACGGCCCTGGTGTGCACGCTCCTGCTCATCCCCACCTATCTCGTCCTCGCCGTCGTGCTGCCGGGCAACCAGTTCCTGCCCCTTGCCTCGCTGGCCGGCCTGTTCTATCTCTTCCCGATGATGCTTCCCTACACCAACGGCAACGTCGTGCGCACGTTCATCACCGGAGCCGTGGCCCTCACCGTCGGCCTCTGGTTCGTCACCGACATGGCCCCCGCCTTCACCGAGGCCGCGGCCGCCGTCTATGCGGCCACCGGCGACCAGGCCGCCAACGTGCCCGAGGGATTCATGGCGGGCAGCATGGACTTCGCCAGCTCGCTCTTCGGCTACGTCATCTACGCCGCCACGGCCTATGGCCGATGGGTGGGAGCCGCCGTGCTCGCCGCCGCCACCGTGGCCCTGATGCTCTGGAACCGCAAGCGCATCGTCGCCGACGAGCGCAAAGCCGCTGAAAACCATTAAGAACAAAACGATATGAACAAGACTTTATTATTGACCGCCGCCCTCGTCGGCATGGCCATGGGCTCGCAGGCCCAGTGCCACTTCAAGGGCTACGAGGTGAAGGCCGAGAACGCCTACACCCACTACGACGTGCGTTGGGCCACAGGACCCGATGACGCCAAGCATTACACCACAGACCGCCTGCGCAAGGAATATCTCGTGGAGAAAGTCTTCGCCCCCGGCGAGGTCAACTGGACCTACTCTCTCTACGACCGCCTGCTGCTCGGCGGCGCACAGCCCGCGGCCACGCCGCTGAAGCTCACCTCGATCGAGCCGCTGCGCGTGGACGCCTCCAAGGGCACCAGTGGCAGCCATCTCCTCGACAACCGCGAGCTTGGCATCATCAACATCGGCGGCGAAGGCACCGTCACCATCGACGGCAAGGCCTACGACCTCGGCTTCCAGGAAGCCCTCTATGTGGGCCGGGGCGTCAAGGACATCACCCTCGCCAGCAAGGACGCCGCCCAGCCGGCCAAGTTCTACATGAACTCGGCCACCGCCCACACCTCCTACCCCACACGCAAGGTGACCCTCAAGGAGGCCAACAACATCAAGGCCGGCAGCCTCAAGGAGAGCAACGACCGCGTCATCCACCAGATGATCATCGACGGCGTGGCCGGCGTGCGCACCTGCCAGCTGCAGATGGGCATCACCGAGCTCAAGGAGGGATCGGTGTGGAACACGATGCCTGCCCACACCCACCTGCGCCGCATGGAGGCATACATGTACTACAACGTGCCACAGGGCCAGAAGGTCATGCACATCATGGGCGAGCCGCAGGAGACGCGCCCCGTCTGGATGAGCAACGAGCAGGCCGTCATCTCCCCCCAGTGGTCTGTGCACTGCGCAGCCGGAACAAGCAACTACACCTTCATCTGGGGCATGGCCGGCGAGAACCTCGTCTACACTGATATGCAGACCGTGGGCATCCCCAACCTGAAGTAAGCAGGAAAGCTGCCCTACGAACAGCCATACGGGCCCGTGCTGACTGACACAAGACTCGGCACGGGCCTTTTCGGCCGACACCGTCGGCACAGGCCGTGCAAGACCATGAAGACGCACACCTACGAAACCAAACGCAAACCCATTGTCCCTATTTTTTGAAAAATGAAAAGGAAACTTCTTCTTTGGGCCCTGTTGCTCCTGCCATGGCTCGCCCAAGCCTCCTATCAACCCCGTTTCTCCACCGCCGGATTCTATGAGGTGCCCGGAACCGGACGCACCGCCTACAGCATGAACCCGGCCTGGCGGTTCCACAAGGGCCACGCCGACGGCGCCGAGCGTCCCGACTATGACGACTCCGCATGGCCCGCGGTCTCGCTGCCACACGGCATCGAGCGGCTGCCCATGGAGGCCAGCGGCTGCGTCAACTATCAGGGCGAGGCCTGGTACCGCAAGCACTTCACCGTCGACGCCGCCTGGAAGGGCCAGCGCCTGATGCTCCACTTCGAGGGCATCATGGGCAAGTCGAAGGTGTGGATCAACGGCCGCCTGCTGACGACCCACCTGGGCGGATTCCTGCCCGTCATCGCCGACATCAGCGACGCGGTGCGCTACGGCGCCGACAACGTAATCACCGTCATGGCCGACAACAGCGACGACCCGTCCTATCCGCCGGGCAAGGCGCAAGACGTACTCGACTTCACCTACTGCGGCGGCATCTACCGCGACTGCTGGCTCGTGAAGACCGGCAAGACGTTCATCACCGACGCCAACGAGGAGAACCTCACGGCCGGTGGCGGCGTGCTGGTCTCCTACGGCAAGGTGTCGGAGGAGCTCACGGAGATGCGAGTCGCCGTGAGCCTGCGCAACCAGGCCGACCGCGCCTTCCGCGGACGCCTGCACCTGGAGTTGCACGACCGCGACGGCCGCCGCGTGTGGGCCGACTCCTCGCGCGTAAGCATCAGCAGCGGACGGCTGGGAAAGACCGTCTCGCAGGCCAGTCTGCGCGACGTCAGCCTGTGGTCGCCCGACAGCCCCACGCTCTACAGGCTCTACGTCCGCCTGCAAGACCATGACGGACGCACCGTCGACGGCTACTACATCCGCCTGGGCCTGCGCAGCATCGAGTTCAAGGGCGAGGACGGCTTCTGGCTCAACGGCAAGCCCTACGCCGAGCCGCTCATCGGCGCCAACCGCCACCAGGAGTTTGCCGTCATCGGCAACGCCCTGCCCAACAGCCTCCACTGGCGCGACGCCAAGAAGCTGCGCGACGCCGGCCTGCGCGTCATCCGCAACGCCCACTACCCGCAAGACCCGGCCTTCATGGACGCCTGCGACGAGCTCGGCCTCTTCGTCATCGAGAACACGCCCGGATGGCAGTTCTGGAACTCCAACCCCGCCTTCGCGCAGCACGTCTACTCGGACATCCGAAACATCGTGCGACGCGACCGCAACCGACCCTCCGTATGGCTCTACGAGCCCATCCTCAACGAGACCAGCTATCCCGACGACTTCGCCAAGACGGCGCGCACCGTCGTGCACGAGGAGTTTCCCTTCGCCTACTGCTACACCGCCTGCGACCGCTCGGCACGAGGCAGCTCCCACTTCGACGTGCAGTTCACCCATCCGCAGACCGGAGACCCCGGCTACGCCATCAAGAACCTCGACCCGAAGAAGACCTACTTCACACGCGAGTGGGGTGACAACGTAGACGACTGGAACTCGCACAACTCGCCCAGCCGCGCCAGCCGCGCGTGGGGCGAGCAGGCCATGCTCGTGCAGGCACAGGGCTACGCGCGACCCGACTACGACTACACCTGCTACGACGCCCTCTACCGCACCACGCGGCAGCACGTGGGAGGCTGCCTCTGGCACAGCTTCGACCACCAGCGCGGATACCACCCCGACCCGTTCTACGGCGGCATCATGGACAACTTCCGCCAGCCCAAGCTCTCCTACCACATGTTCACGGCGCAGCGGCCCAACCGCCCCAACCCCAACCTGATGGCCGACAACGGCCCGATGGTCTACGTCGCCCACGCCATGACGCCCTTCTCGCCGGCCGACGTGACCGTCTACAGCAACTGCGACTCGGTGACGCTGACCTGCGGACGCAACGGCCGCGTGCTCACCCATGTCAACCGCCATGAGGCAGGCATGCCCTCGCCCGTCATCACCTTCAAGGACGCCTTCCACGTGATGGACGACAAGGAGCACTCGCGCCGCGGACGGCAGGCCGACTCCTACCTGCTGGCCGAGGGCTACGTGGACGGCCGACTCGTGGCCTCCCACAAGGTGACCCCGGCCCGACGGCCTACGCGCATACGCCTCACCGTCGACGACGAGGGCACCCCGCTCCACGCCGACGGCTCCGACATGGTGACCGTCGTGGCCGCCATCACCGACGACCAGGGCAACGTGAAACGGCTCAACAACGAGCGCATCCTGTTCACCGTCGAGGGCGAGGGACGCATCGTGGGCGACGCGCAGTCGTTCACCAACCCCGTCGCCGTGCAATGGGGAACGGCCCCCGTGCTCGTGCAGGCCACCACGCGCCCCGGACGCATCGTGGTGCGCGCCGCCGTGGTATGGCAGGGCAAGACCACGCCGCTGGAGGGCACCGTCGAGATCGTCAGCCGCAAGCCGCAGCAGCCGCTCCTCGCCAGCCCCAAGGAGGTGGAGGCCATCGCCGCCTCGCCGGCAACCATCCGCCCACAGGGCGCGCCGTCGGCCACCACCGACCCCGAACGACTGAAGGAAGTGGAGAAGCAGCAGGCCGACTTCGAGTTCTGACCACGCCCTCCCCACAGTCCGACCCCAACCCACGCACGTCTCTCCCTCAGCCACATCAGGCCGACGGGGAGACGTGCTCTTCGTTTCCGCCCATCCGTCCGCACCCCGGGCCCGTCCGGCGCGCCGACGACCGCACGGCACCAAGCCATCAGACGGGCCGACGCCGACAATGTCGACGAACGGCGTCCGCGTTTTCTCGCTCACACTCTTGTCCATAAACTCAAATCAAATATCATTTTTCCTTTCCGAAAACCGCTGCCACAGCCATTGGCAGCACACAGGAGCCGTACCCGGTCTCCCCCTTTCCAGCTGCAAAGATAACACTTTTTCGCGAAACCTGCAAACTTTTCTGCCACTTTTACGAGTTCTTTTACAAACAACGCAAACATTCAGCCAAAAACAAGAAAAACAAAACCCACACAAGACCGCGACCACAAGACGCTCCCCTCGCACGAGCCGCCCGCCGAGCCACCGCCAAGCCGCCAACAGGCCACCGCCGGGCCACCATCCCGCCCCCGAAAACGACACCGGCGACATCTCCCCGTCCGCTTGAAAAACCGTCAAGAACCGCACAGAAAGCCAACAAACGAGACCTCAAAACCCAACAAGCGCGACACCCTCAAACCAACAAGCGCGACGTCCCAAACCGTCAAGCGCGACGCCCCAAACCGTCAAACGCGACACGAGAGAGCCACCCAAAAGTCTCCAGAGCGCGACCGCAAACACGAAAACAAAAATCGCCGTTCCGGCAGACACTTTTCCCCTGTTTTTCTTGCAAATCCGAGAATTTTTGATTAACTTTGCAATAAGAAAAAACCAGAACGACAACAAGGAAAAACCAGAACGACAACATGGAAAAACCAGAACGACAACAAGGAAAAACCAGAACGGCAACTATGAGAAAAACGAACAGACAGAACCCGACGACAGACGCCGCACGGCAGCACAGGAAGGCCCGTCCGACGGCGACCCCGACGGCTGCGGACAAAGCCTCCACGGCCACCGACGAGGCTTCCACATCCGCGGACAAGGCCTCCTCGAACAGACACGAAAGCCTCCTACTCGGAGAAACCCGCATGGAAAGCCGATTTTCGGCTTCCGCAGCCATTGACGGAAACGCCAAAAACCGTGGAGGAATGAGGGTTTCTCCGAATAGGACAAAACGCTCCTACTCGGAGAAAACCCCAAAAACGGCCAAAAACGCCAAAAATCGCCCAAAACCCTCACGCTCGCGCGTTAACGCTCCTGCTCACCGAAGGTGAGGCTCTAGGTGAGGCTCTCACTCAAAGATATAATTATCTCTTCAAAGAAAGAGAGCGTAGAGAAAGAAAGTTTCCCAAAACATCCGACACGGACAGCCAAGACCACCCCCGCCGCCCCCTCCGGCAGGGCTTCGGGCAGGCAAGCCGGGCACGCCACAGCACGCCACAGCGACGGCAGCCCCTCGCCGCAACCCCACGCGCCACAGGCCAAGCCCCACGCGCCACAGGCCGCAACACACGCGTAATCTCGTCCGGCGACAACACCGCCAACACAAGAAAACAAAAAAAACCTCGCAAAAATTTGGCAGTCTCAGCAAGATTGCTTACCTTTGCACGGAAAAAGCAACCCAATGAGAAACTTTCCGCTCACGACACTTGCCGCCACGCTCTCTGCGCCTGCCACACCGACGCAGCCCTCACACCGCGCCTCCTCCCCCTTCCGGCCGGCCACGGAGGGCGGAAAAACGCACGAAAGCCGCGTGGAAGCGAAAAAACAGCAGCGCAAATGGGCGGAAAAAGGAAAAAATTTTGTAGCTTTGCAAATCAATAACGACCCGACGGTGCCTGCCGCGGGCCGCCATCGGAAAAAACCAAGCAGAAGCATGGACAACAACGAGAAAAAGCCGCGCACGGCCTATGCTGACGTGCAGGAGGTGAGACCCCGGGAGCTGGAGTGCGACGTGGTGCGCTTCCAGAACAACAAAGAGAAGTGGGTGGCCTTCGTAGGGCTGCTTGACGGCCGTCCCTACGAGATTTTCACAGGTCTGCAGGACGACGAGGAAGGCATCATGCTGCCTAAGTCGGTGACGCACGGCAAGATCATCAAGCAGACCAACGCCGACGGCTCCCACCGCTACGACTTCCAGTTTGAGAACAAGCGGGGCTACAAGACCACCGTGGAAGGACTGTCGGAGAAGTTCAATCCCGAATACTGGAACTACGCCAAGCTCATCTCGGGCGTGCTGCGCTACCGCATGCCCATCGACCGCGTGACGAAGCTCGTGGGCTCGCTCCAGCTCAAGGACGAGAGCATCAACACGTGGAAGAACGGCGTGGAGCGCGCCCTGAAGAAATACATCACCGACGGAACGCTGGCCATCGGCGAGCATTGCCCGTCCTGCGGCGAGGAGACGCTCGTCTACAAGGGCGGCTGTCTGGTCTGCACCCGATGCGGTGCAAGCCGCAACGCGTGAGGAGCCATGAAGCTGAGAGAAAGCCATATCACGCTGAGCCGACTGCGCTTCCATGCCCGCCACGGCGTGCTGGAGCAAGAGCGCACGGTGGGCAACGACTACGAGGTGACGGTGCGCATCGGCTTCGACGCCTCGCGCGCCATGGCCACCGACGACGTGGCCGACACCATCGACTACGGCGAGCTCTGCCGCCTCGTGGGCCGCGTCATGGCCGAGCCCTGCCGGCTGCTGGAGCGCGTGGCCGCACGCATGGGCGAGGCCATCACGGAACGCTTCGACGGCATCCGCTCCCTCGACATCAGCGTCACCAAGCTCAACCCGCCCATGGGGGCCGACTGCGACGGGGCAACCGTGGAAATCCATCTCACGGCCGACCCGCAGGATTCACTTAATAAATAATAAATCTCAGAGGCGGCCAACCGCTTTCTTGCGATATTTGCTTACTTTTGCACAAGGACGTATAGATATATTTTGAGACCATTCATCCACAACGACATACGCCGGCGGTTGCTGGCGACGCTGCTGACGGCCGCGCTGGCCGCAGTGCTGCCCCTGAGCGCGGCCGGCAAGTTCACGCTCGTCATCGACGCCGGACACGGCGGCCACGACGCCGGCGCCCTGGGGTCCATGAGCAAGGAGAAAGACATCAACCTGCGCGTGGCCCTCGCCTTCGGACGCATGGTGGAGCAGAACTGCGCCGACGTGAAAGTGGTCTACACACGCAAGACCGACGTCTTCGTGCCCCTCATGGAACGGGCCAACATAGCCAACCGATGCCGCGCCGACCTCTTCATCTCCGTGCACACGAACGCGCTGCCCAAAGGCAAGATAGCGCGCGGCTTCGAGACCTACACGCTGGGTATGCACCGCGCCAAGGACAACCTCGACGTGGCCATGCGCGAGAACGCCGTCATCGTGCAGGAGAAGAACTACAGGCAGACCTACCAGGGCTTCAACCCCAACTCCTCGGAGAGCTATATCATCTTCGAGCTCATGCAGGGCGCGTACATGGAGCGCAGCGTCGAGCTGGCCACCATGATACAGAAGAGCGTCTGCGCCACGGCCCAGCGGCCCAACAAGGGCGTCCACCAGGCAGGCTTCCTCGTGCTCCGCGAGACCTCCATGCCCGGCTGTCTCATCGAGCTCGGCTTCATCACCACGCCCGACGAGGAGCGCGCGCTGGCCGACAACAACCAGACCAACCTCATCGCGCAAGGCATCTACAAGGCCTTCGTGCAATATAAGGACAAATACAAAGACGACGCGGCCGCCACCACCGGCGACGCCCCGCGCCATCAGCCCGACGCGGCCGACGCCATGCCCACGTTGACCATGCCCGACACGAAGGGCACGACGGCAGCGGAGGACGCCGAGCCACAGCCGCAGGCGCAGCCGACGGAACGCCGGAAGAGCCTCCGGACACAGGACGCAGACCGGACGCAGACGCGCGCCGCAGACCGCCCACGGACGAAAGAGCCGCAGGCCACGGCCCGACAGACCACCCGGCAGACGGCCCGACAGGCCAACGGACAGACGGCCCGACAGGCCAACGTACAGACGGCACAGGCCGCAGAGGACGGCAGCGCGCCCGTCTTCAAGATACAGATATTCACAGGCGACCGCAAGCTGCGCGAGGGCGACGACCACTTCAAGGGCCTCAGCGGCTGTCAGAGCTTTGAGGAAGGCGGCCTGGTCAAATACACCTACGGCGCGTCGACCGACTACAACGAGATTTACCGACTCCGCAAGGACATCCTCGAACGGTTTCCCGGATGCTTCATCATCGCCTTCAAGAACGGACAAAAGATGGACATCAGCGAGGGCATACGCGAGTTTAAGCAGAACAAAAACAAAAAGAAGTAGCAGACTATGAGATTTTTCACCAAAGAAGTAAAGATAGCGCTCGTGGCCATCATCGGCATCATCGTGCTGTTCTTCGGCCTCAACTTCCTGAAGGGCATCTCGCTCTTCAGCAACAGCAACACCTACTACATCAAGTTCAAGGACATCAGCGGCCTCTCGGCCTCCAACCCCATCTACGCCGACGGCTACCAAGTGGGCGTGGTGAAGGGCATCGACTACGACTACCAGGGCAACAACGGCGCCGTGGTGCGCTTCGACGTCGACAACGACCTGCGCATCCCGCGCGGCTCCACGGCCGAGATCGTGGGCGACCTCATGGGCAACATCAAGATGAACCTGCTGCTGGCCAACAACCCGCGCGAGCGGTTTGAGCCCGGCGACACCCTCACGGGCGACATCAACGCAGGCATGATGGGCGCAGTGGCGCAGCTGATGCCGACGGTGGAGAAGATGCTGCCCAAGCTCGACTCCATCCTGACAAGCGTCAACCTGCTGCTCGCCGACCCCGCCATCGCGCAGTCGCTGCACAACATGCAAGCCATCACGGCCAACCTGACCGTCTCCACACGCGAGCTCAACACGCTGATGACCGGCATCAACGGCCGCATGCCCGCACTGATGGGACAGGCCGGGACAGCCATGGAGAAGATGAACGGCGTGCTCGACAACACGCAAGCCTTCACGGCCAACCTCGCCGCCATCGACGTGGCAGGCACCATGGCGCAAGTGGATCAGGCCATCGCCAACGTGAACGCGCTCACCACGAAGATGAACTCCACCGACGGCACGCTCGGCCTGCTGATCAACGACAAGAGCCTCTACAACAACCTAAACGCCACCATGGCCCACGCCGACTCGCTCGTGATCAACCTGCGTGAGCATCCAAAACGCTACGTACACTTCTCAGTGTTCGGAAAGAAAGACAAGTAAGTGGTCGGAAAGAAAGACAAGTAAAAGAAAAGAGACACACGGAAAAAACATCTCCCGGAATGAATGTAAGTCCTAAGCAACGTTGGGACGAGTCGCTTGCGCTCATCGCGCAAAACGTCTCCCAGCAGCAATATGCAACATGGTTCAGCCGCATCCAGTTTGAGTCGTTCGACGAATCGACGCACACCCTGCTCGTGCAGGTGCCCAGCCCGTTCGTCTACGAATATCTGGAGGAAAACTATGTGGCCCTGCTGGGCAAGGTCCTGCACCGCACCTTCGGACAGGGCGTGCGCCTGCGCTACCGCATCGTCACCGACAAGGAGCACGGACTGACGCAAAACATCGAGGCCGACCCCGCCGACGCCGCCCCCAAGCCGCAGCGGCAGACACGCGCCAACCAGCCGCCGACGCCCGACGCCGCACGGCCGCAGGAGCTAAACCCACAGCTCAACCTGCACCAGACGTTCGACAACTACATCGAGGGCGACAGCAACAAGATGCCGCGCACCGTGGGACTCTCCATCGCCGAGCATCCGGGCAACAGGCAGTTCAACCCCATGTTCATCTTCGGCCCGTCGGGCTGCGGAAAGACCCACCTCGTCAACGCCATCGGCGTGAGAAGCAAAGAGCTCTATCCGCAGAAGCGCATCCTCTACATCAGCGCGCGCCTCTTCCAGGTGCAATACACAAACGCCACGATGCAGAGCAAGATCAACGACTTCATCAACTTCTATCAGACCATCGACGTGCTCATCGTCGACGACATACAGGAGTGGGTGACGGCACCGGGCACGCAGACCACCTTCTTCCACATCTTCAACCACCTCTTCCGCAACGGCAAACGAATCATCCTCGCCTCCGACCGGCCGCCCGTAGAGCTCAAAGGCATGAACGACCGCCTCATCACACGCTTCTCCTGCGGCCTGATCGCCGAGCTTGAGAAGCCCAACGTGGAGCTATGCAAGGCCATCCTGCGATGCAAGATACGCCGAGACGGACTGACCATACCCGACGACGTGATACAGTTCATCGCCGAGACGGCCAACGGAAGCGTGCGCGACCTGCAGGGCGTCATCAACTCGCTCATGGCCTACTCCATCGTCTACAACTGCAAAGTGGACATGCGGCTGGCCGAGCGCGTCATCCGGCGCGCCGTCAAGGTCGACGACAAGCCGCTCACCGTCGACGACATCCTCGACACGGTGTGCACACACTTCAACGTGACCACGGCCAACGTCAACAGCAAGAGCCGCAAGCGCGACTACGTCATAGCGCGGCAGGTGAGCATGTATCTGGCGCAGAAATACACGAAGATGCCGGCCAGCCGCATCGGCAAGCTCGTCGGCAACCGCGACCACTCGACCGTGATTCACAGCTGCGCGCAGATAGAGAAGCGGCTGAAGGTCGACAAGCTCTTCGCGGAAGAGCTCATGAGCATCGAGAACTCATTCAAGCTGAAAAAATAAGACCGAAAGGAAAGGCCTGTCCTCACAAGCAGAGAGGAAAACAAACCAAAAGGAACAACCCGCTCAAGCAGAGGGGAAACAGACTGAAAAGTAAAAAGACAACCCGCTCAAGCTGAGAGGAAACAGACCGGAAGGTAAAAAGACAACCCGCTCAAGCAGAAATCTGCCCCCTTTGTCTCCCACGCAACGCGCGAGGAAAGGAAGACAAAGGGGGCAGATTGCGTCCTGTCTCAGAGCAGCTGGACCTTCAGGCCCAGCGAGAGCGCGAGCACGTCCCACAAGGAGACGGAGCTGTCTTGAAACATGGCGCGCACGTAAAGGTCGCAGACGCTGAGCTCATAGAAGGCGGACACGCTCTTCACGAGCAGGCGCCGGTTGTTGGGAACACGCATGGTCACACGCTGCCCAAGAAAGGCATTCACACGGAATTTCGTCGAGAGAGCCTCATAGTATTTCACAGGATAGCGGCCCGGCTGACGCCCCCAGAACTCGCCGCCATAGACGGTATTGACATACAGTCCCGTCGACAGAGGCTCCACGGCGAAACCGCGGCCCACATAGATGCTGAACGGCGTGTAGGTCTCCTTAAGCGTCGTGGTGACCTTGGCGCACGAGCTCGAATACTTGGGGATGAAGCCCACCAGCAGGTGGGTCTCCCACTGGCGCCGCCGCCCGTAGTCCCACCCGATGCCCATCGATAGGTAGCCCATGTTGCCCGCGTTCTGCAGGATGAGCTGAGTGGGGATGAGCGCGCCCCAATGACGCCGGTAGCGGTGAACGCGCAGGTCGTAGCGGCTCGGCTCCACTTCCTGCGTGAAGACCGTATCAGCGTCTGCGCTGCCGTCCGGGCCGGCGTCATGGCCGCCGAGACCGCAGACACGGCCGTCCGAGCCGCAGGCATGAGCGTCCGAGCCTTTGACATGAGCGTCAAGACCGCAGGCACGGCCGTCGGGCAGGCCGCAGACATGGCCGTCCGAACCGTCGGCATGGGCCAAGAGCGGAAGCGCGACGAGGGCCGCGGCGACGAGCAGGTTAGAAACTGACTTTCTCATAGCTGTAGCCCTGCGGCGTGAAAGTGAAGATGAGATAGCCCCGCTTGGCAGCTGATGCCACGCCATACCACATCAGGCCGTCGTCGAAAAGGTCGTCTGCCTGGAAAATGTGGTCATGGCCGTTGACACAGCAATAAAGACCGGGGAAAAGATGGACATAATAGTTGAACGACTTACGCACGTTGTTGTTAAACTGCTCGCTTCCCGGACGCGCGTGCATCACCACCACCGTGCGGTCGAAGCGGCTGCTGTCGGCAGTGATTTGCTCTTCCATATAATCGAAGTTGGGCACCGCCGCGAGGTAGTCGTACTCGGTGGCATTGGTGTTGAGGCATACAAACTTCACCCTGCCCGCAATGAACGAGAAATCGAGGCTGCCGAATATCTTCTTATAGCACTGATCGCCCGTGCCCAGGAAGTCGTGGTTGCCGATGAGCATCACGTGCGGCTTGTTGAGCCGCTGAAAGATGTCGCGCCCCCACATGTATTCCTTGGACGTACCCGTGTCGGTGATGTCGCCGCAATGAATCACGAAGTCGATGCTGTCACGGCGGTTGATGTCGTCCACCTCGTCACGAAACTCGCTCAGCCACAGGTGACTGTCGCTGACAAAGGCCACGCGGAGGGTGTCTTTCCCCTGCGTGGCCTGTTCTATGCGCTCCATGTTCACGGCGTTGACGTTGGTGGCACCCGTGATGTGGAGGTCATAGGGATGCACCTCAAACAGCCCCTTGTCGCAGGCGGCAAGGGCAAAAGCCATGACGAGCAGAAAGAGAAACGGATGTCTCACTGTCTCTCGATAATCTTCATGCCCTCGTCCACGGCCTCCATGTTGAGCGGAATGAGGCCGTGATGACGCTCGGGCAGGCTCTTGTAGAGCGCCTTGTTCAGACCGTCCGTGCTGACCACGGGACACACTTTGAGCAGGCCGCCCAGCACGATCATGTTGAACACCTTGGCATTCTTCATCTCAGCAGCCTTGTCCATGGCGTCAATGCGATAGACGGCGATGTCGTCGCGCTTGGGCGGATTGATGATGCCGTATCCGTCGTAGATGAGGATTCCGCCCGGCTTGACCTTCGGCTCAAACTTGTCGAGCGACGGCTGATTGAGCACGATGGCCACGTCATACCTGCTGAGCACGGGCGAGGAGATGCGCTCGTCGCTGACGATGACCGTCACGTTGGCCGTGCCGCCACGCTGCTCAGGGCCATAAGCGGGCATCCACGTCACTTCCTTGTTCTCCATCAGGCCCGAGTAGGCCAGTATCTTGCCCATCGAGAGCACGCCCTGGCCACCAAAGCCGCTGATAATTATCTCTGTTTTCATTGTCGTTGCTTTTTTAAAAAGAGACATGGCTCATTCGCCTGTCGTGTCCTTCAAGTCACCTTTCACATATTCCTTGAACATGTATTCGCGCATCCACTCGTTGGCCTTCACCGGCGAGAGCTTCCATCCGCTGTTGCAGGTGGACACGATCTCGACCAGGCTGGAGCCCTTCCCCTCCATGCTGGCACGGAAGGCCTTGCGGATGGCAGCCTTGGCCTTGCGGATGCTGGCCACCGACTCCACGCTCTGTCGCGTCACGTAGCATGTGCCGGTGAGATGACTGGCCAGCTCAGTGATGTTGAGCGGCCAGCCATGCAGCTTCGGGTCGCGGCCGTATGGGCACGTCGACGTCTTCTGCCCGACAAGGGTGGTCGGTGCCATCTGTCCGCCGGTCATGCCGTAGATGGCGTTGTTGATGAAGATGACGGCGATGTTCTCTCCGCGGTTCAGCGCGTGGATGGTCTCGCAGGTGCCGATGCATGCCAGGTCGCCGTCGCCCTGATAGGTGAAGACGAGACGGTCGGGCCACAGGCGCTTGACGGCCGTGGCCACGGCAGGCGCACGGCCGTGTGCGGCCTCCTGCCAGTCGATGTCAAGATAGCGGTAGGCGAAGACGGCGCAGCCTACGGGGCAGACGCCGACGGTCTTCTCCTCCATGCCCATCTCCTCGATGACCTCAGCCACGAGCTTGTGAACCACGCCATGCGAACAGCCCGGGCAATAATGCATCGGAACGTCGTTCATGAGTTCCGGCTTCTTGTAGACGATATTCTCCGGTGATATGATATTCTCTGCCATAGTTATGCCCCCAGTTTCTCTTTTAATGCGTTGACGATTTCCTCCGGTTCGGGAACGATGCCGCCCAAGCGTCCGAAATGGTCGCTCGGCACGGTGCCTCCCAAGGCGAGACGCACGTCCTCGATCATCTGCCCGGCATTGATCTCGGCCACGAGCACGCCTTTCTTGCCCTTGGCCGCCTCCAGCAGCTGCCTGCCGGGGAACGGCCACAGCGTGATGGGACGGAACAGGCCCACGCGGATGCCCTGCTCGCGGGCTATCTCGACGGCCTTCTCGGAGATGCGGGCAGCCGAGCCGAAGGCCACGATGACATAATCGGCGTCGTCAAGCTGCTGCGTCTCGAAGCGGCACTCCTTCTCCTGTATCTCCTTGTATTTGGCCTGAAGGGCCAGGTTGCGCTTCTCCATCTCCTCGGAGCGCAGCTCCAGCGAGGTCATGATGTTGGGCTGGCGGTCACGCGTGCGGCCCGTCGTGGCCCAAGGACACTCCTGCCTGATTTCCTCCTCGGTGCGGCGCGGCTTGTAAGGCGGCAGCACCACCTTCTCCATCATCTGACCGATGACGCCATCGGAAAGAATCATCGCCGGGTTGCGATAGCGGAAAGCCAACGTGAAGGCAAGGTCGACAAAGTCGGCCATCTCCTGCACCGAGTTGGGCGCAAGCACGATGACGTTATAGTCACCGTTACCGCCACCGCGAGTAGCCTGAAAATAGTCGCTCTGTGACGGTTGGATGGTTCCCAATCCGGGGCCTCCGCGCTGCACGTTAACGATTACTCCGGGAATCTCGCAGCCCGCCATGTAGCTGATGCCCTCCTGCATGAGGGCCACGCCGGGCGACGACGAGGTTGTCATGACGCGCTTGCCCGCGCCGGCACCGCCATAGACCATGTTGATGGAGGCCACCTCGCTCTCGGCCTGCAGCACCACCATGCCTGTGGTCTCCCACGGCTTGAGCTCGGAGAGCGTCTCGATGATCTCGCTCTGGGGCGTGATGGGATAGCCGAAGAAAGCGTCGGCGCCACAGCGGATGGCCGCGTTGGCAATGGCCTCATTGCCTTTCATTAAAGTCACTTCTTGTTCTGCCATAGTCAGTCCTCCTTCTTTTTATATACGGTGATGCATCCGTCTGGACACACGATGCCGCAGCTCGCGCACCCGATGCAGTCGTCGGGACGCACGGGCTCCACGTAGGGATAGCCGTGAACGTTCACTCTCTTTTGTGCCAGCGCGATGACGTCCTTCGGACACGCCACAATGCACAGTTGGCATCCCTTGCAGCGGTCGGTGTTGACGACTATGGCACCTCTGATTTTTCCCATAATATTTTTGTTATTAGTCGCTGTCTTGTTTTTTTTGAGCTGACGCCCGTCTCTCCCCGGTCCCCCCGGCCTCACCGGCCTCCCCGTCGGCGTTGAGCGTCGGGGGGCCACAGGCGCAGGCTCCTAAGGATTGTAGGCATCCTTATGATAGAAGCCGAGAATGGCATCAAGCATCTCCTTGGCCTCAAGGGCCGGCGAGTCGGGATCCAGCCCGATGGCTTCCAGATAGCAGTCAATGGCATGCTGCCAGTCGCCCTGCCGCCGGTAATCATTCCCCTTCTGATACCATTCCTCGGCCGTCATACGTTCTGATAGAATTTGCGCTGGCCCGCGGCGAGCGTGTTCTTCATCAGCGAGCAAATGGTCATCGGCCCTACGCCGCCCGGCACGGGCGTGATGAACGAGCACTTGGGCGCCACCTCGTCAAACTTGACGTCGCCATTGAGGCGGAAGCCGCTCTTGCGCGTGGCATCCGGCACCCGCGTGGTGCCCACATCGATGACGACGGCGCCTTCCTTCACCATGTCGGCCGTGACGAAGTCGGGCTGTCCGATGGCGGCTATGATGATGTCGGCCTCCCGGCACTCCTGTCTCAGCGTCTTCGAATGACTGTGGCACACGGTGACCGTGGCGTCGCCATACTGCTTCTGCATCATCAGCTGTGCCATGGGCTTGCCCACGATGTTGCTGCGGCCGAGGATGACGCACTTCTTGCCCGAGGTCTCGATTTGATAATGCTGCAACAAGGTCAGGATGCCCAACGGGGTCGCCGAGATGAAACAGGGCAAGCCGATGGCCATACGACCGACATTGACGGGATGGAAGCCGTCGACATCCTTGCGATAGTCGATGGCCATGATGATTTTCTGCTCGTCGATGTGCTTAGGCAGCGGCAGCTGAACGATGAAGCCGTCGACATCGGCATCCCGATTGAGCCTGTCCACACAGGCCAGCAGCTCCTCCTCGGTGACATCTTCCTCATAGCGGATGAGCGACGACTTGAAGCCGCACTGCTCGCAGGCCAAGACCTTATTCCTCACATAAGTCTCGGAGCCGCCGTCATGCCCGACAAGCACGGCCGCCAAATGCGGCTGCTTGCCGCCCGCGGCCACGATGTCTCTCACCTCGTCTGCTATCTGCGCCTTGATGGCCGCAGCTGTAGCCTTTCCGTCTATCAGTGTCATTTCGTCATTCCTTTCATTCCTTTCATCCGGCTCATCATGGAAGCCATCTGATTGCCGGTAACCATCTTCATCATCTTGCGCGTCTGGTCGAACTGCTTGATCAGGCGGTTCACCTCCTGAATGCTGGTGCCCGAGCCTTTGGCTATGCGCATCTTGCGCGACATGTTCAGCACCTCGGGGTTGGTGCGCTCCTTCGGCGTCATGGAGCGGATGATGGCCTCGATGCCATTGAAGGCATTGTTGTCGATGTCGACATCCTTGATGGCCTTGCCCACACCGGGAATCATCGCCGCCAAATCCTTGATGTTGCCCATCTTCTTGATTTGCTCGATCTGATGCAGGAAGTCGTTGAAGTCGAACTTGTTCTTCTGTATCTTGCGCTGCAGCTTCTTGGCCTCCTCCTCGTCAAACTGCTCCTGCGCACGCTCCACGAGCGACACGACGTCACCCATGCCCAAAATGCGGTCGGCCATGCGGTCGGGATGGAACACGTCGATGGCCTCCATCTTCTCGCCCGTTCCGATAAACTTGATCGGCTTGGTGACAACCGTGCGGATGCTCAGAGCCGCACCACCACGCGTGTCGCCGTCGAGCTTGGTCAGCACCACGCCGTCGAAGTCGAGACGGTCATTGAATTCCTTGGCCGTGTTGACAGCATCCTGACCGGTCATGGAGTCGACGACAAACAAGGTCTCATCAGGACGGACGGCCTCCTTCAGCGAGGCAATCTCATCCATCATCTGCTCGTCGACGGCCAGACGGCCCGCGGTATCGACGATGACCACGTCGTGGCCATTCGACTTGGCTTCCTGAATGGCATGCAGGGCTATCTCGTTCACGTTCTTGCTGCCCTCCTCCGAATAGACGGGCACGCCGACTTGCGCGCCGACGACCTTCAGCTGCTCGATGGCGGCAGGACGATAGACGTCGCAGGCCACGAGCAGGGGATTCTTGTGCTGCTTCTGCTTGAGCATATTGGCCAACTTGCCCGAGAAGGTGGTCTTACCCGAACCTTGCAGGCCCGACATCAGGATGACGGCAGGCTTCTGCCGCAAATTCAAGCCGACCGACTCGCCGCCCATCAGGTCGGCCAACTCGTCGTGCACGATTTTCACCATCATCTGACCGGGCTTGACGGCCGTCAGCACGTTCATGCCCAAAGCTTTCTTCTTGACTGTATCTGTGAACGTCTTGGCCACCTTGTAGTTGACGTCAGCGTCGAGCAGAGCCCGGCGCACGTCCTTCAAGGTCTCGGCAACATTGATCTCCGTAATCTTACCTTCGCCCTTCAGCATCTTGAAAGACCGTTCCAGCCTTTCGCTTAGATTCTCAAACATTTCTTCTTGTTATATATTTTATTATACTTGCAAAGTTACACAATAATAGGTGGATAAAGAAGCCGGCAGCTTATGTTTTAAAAAAAATTAAAACACGACATCCTTTGATGCTCACATCGGCTCCGCCACGCCCCTCTCACGCCCGGTTCTCACGCCCCTTCTGTTGCTTTTTGCCAAACTCGGGATCAATCCTCAGCAGGCTCGACACAATGACCGTCACGACGCAGCACGCCATGACGATGATGAAGAACATGCGATAGCCCACCATTTCCTGCAACGCACCGGCGAAAAGACCCGGAATCATCATCGACAACGCCATGAAAGCCGTGCAGAAAGCATAATGGGAGGTCTTGTAGTTGCCCTGGCTGTAATAAATAAGGTAAAGCATATAGGCGGTGAAACCGAAGCCATAGCCAAACTGCTCCAAAAACACGCACGCGTTGATGACGAACAGGCTGTCGGGCAAGGCATAGCTCAGGTAAATGTAGACGGCGTCAGGCAACGTGATGGCCGCCACCATGGGCCACAGCCATTTCCTCAGTCCGTCCTTGCCGGCCGCCATGCCACCGAGTATGCCACCGAGGGTGAGACCTATCACACCCACCGTGCCCTGAACGAGTCCGTATTCCTGCGGCGAGAGTCCGAGACCGCCACTGCCGGCATTGTCGATAAGGAAGAGAGCCGACACCTTGGCCAGCAATCCCTCCGGCATGCGATAGAGCAGCATGAAAAGAATGCCCACCAGCCACTGCGGCTTCCGGAAGAAGGTGACGAAGGTCTCCTTGAAATCGCGCCAGATGGCGGAGGCATTGCCTCCCTTGCGCGGCGCGTCTTCCGCCGGACGCGGCAAGATGTAATTATGCCACAGCCACAGGGCTATAAACAGTCCTGTGACACCATAGAACATCAGGCTCCATGAGAAAGAGATACTGTTCCGATAGATGACTTGCAGGTTGCCCGCAATCATCACCAGCACGCCCTGCCCGAAGATGGTGGCAAGCCGATAGAAAGTGGACCGGATGCCTACGAACCACGCCTGATCGTGCGCGTCGAGGCCAAGCATATAGAATCCGTCCGCCGCAATGTCATGAGTGGCACTGGAAAAAGCCATTATCCAGAAAAAGAACAACGACCCTTGCAGCCAAAACGAGGTGGGAATGGTGAACGCCACACCACCCAAAGCCGCACCGATAAGCAGCTCCATGGCGACAATCCACCATCGTTTGGTCTTGATGAGGTCGATAAAGGGACTCCACAAAGGCTTAATGACCCACGGCAGGTAAAGCCACGAAGTGTAGAAAGTGATCTCGGCGTTACTCAGCCCCAATTGCTTGTAGAGGATGAGCGAGATCGTCATCACCGCCACATAGGGCAGTCCTTCGGCAAAGTAGAGGCTGGGAATCCAGCTCCAGGCGGTTTGTTTAAGTCTGTTCTTCATCTGTTGAAGGTTTCTTCTGTGTTCTGTTCTTTTCTTTCGTTGTCATTATGAACGGGAAAATGCCTTGACTTACTGATATATACGCTCAATGGCCGCGTCATGATAATAATGAAGCAGGATGTCAGCATACCGATAGCCCTGCTCGCCCATGACAGCCGCGCCTATCTGGCATAGGCCGACGCCATGTCCCCACCCTGCGCCGGTGAGACGGAACCGCCGGGCAACGCCGTCAGCATCGACATCCAGCTTGTCAACGACGAAGGCGGAGCTGTAGAGGTGCGTCCGGCTGAGCACCCGACGTATCTCCAGCTCCTTGCCAATGGTGAAAGTCTTCTCCGTGCCGACAATACGTAACCGGGAGATGCGTCCGCTCGTACCACGCTCCACAGGCACGAGGTCGACGATGCGTCCGAGGTCAAGCCTGAGGTTTTCGGCAATAAGCGCAGACAGCTCTTCCTGCGAGTAGTCGACCGTCCATCGATAGAAGTCGGCCGTCTCCTGGTCGTAGCCGTTGAGCACCTGCCGCAATATCGCCTTGTCCTGCGTGTTGCAGAAACTGTCCGGGCAAGAGCGAATCCAGCGCTCGGCATTGGCTTCCACGGTGAGATCCGGCAACGGCGCGCCGTGGGCCGCCCCCACCCGGGCAAGGGACGAGGCGGCGTCGCGCGTAGCCATGAGGTAAGGCTTGCGGATATTTTCCCAACAATACTGAAACTCCTCCGTGACGCCGCCGCAGCACTTAGAGAACCGAGCGTCGCAGATGTCACCATCCGCCAGCAAGATCTCGCCGCGCGTGGCGACAACAGCCTGCGCCACTTGCCTGCTCGTCTCACGGGTTATGCCTTGATAACGCTGGCAATGGTCATCGGCGCAAACATCAAAAATGGTGTGGTCCTCACGGTCATACCAACGGACGAGCTCGTCGTCCTTCCTCGTGAACGAGAAGAAACTGTTCGCACCATCGGCCAACCGTCGGCGCTTCTCCATCTGAGCCAGCAGCCAGGAGCGCGAGATAACGGCGTGCGCCTTCAGCAACTCCAGGGAAGACGTGGCGCTCATCTCGCTGGAGATAACGCTCTCTAAATATTTCTCGACGGGCAACACATTGATGGCGCATATCTTATCCTCTTCGACAACGAGGCGCAACGTACCCAGGAAAGTCTGCGTCTCCTTGCGCTCCCAATGGAAGCCTACGCCTATGGTGACATCACTGAGCGAGAAAGAAGCGTCTGAACACTGCGGATGAAACGTGAGCTCGCGATACCGGCT
Organism: uncultured Prevotella sp.; assembly: GCA_964411005.1. Classification (GTDB taxonomy): domain Bacteria; phylum Bacteroidota; class Bacteroidia; order Bacteroidales; family Bacteroidaceae; genus Prevotella. The sequence goes on from CAYPJA010000015.1 coordinate 42,678, forward strand.
ACCCTTCCACAGGATGCCGCCCTCCACGAAAGCCACCTCCTGCGGCCCGGTGACGTGCTCGCCCTTGGCCAGATAGCCGCCATTGAGCGCAAACGCCATCCGCTCGCCACTGACGATGCCTACATGAACGTCGGGCTCGTGTCCGGCCAGTGACGCTCCGAAATCTCCTGTCAGGGCATGTCCGCCCTGTTCCGGCTCCCTCAAACAGGCCACGATCTCCTGCATCCGATCGTCTGAGACCGTCATCTCTCTCAGAATAGCGGCCAGCTTGTCATAGGTGACGCGGTCGAAGTCTTGTTTGCGGGGCATAATGGCCAATCCTGCCATATCCAAAGCTCCCGGCGAGACAAGCATACCGGCCTCGCCCTCTGCATAGTAGCAGTCGGGACGGTGCTTGCGGCGCGGGAACACCACGGACACATAGGTATCACCCTCACGCCATGCCACGACGTTCAACATGGGTTCCGAGTCCGCATCGTTGCTTATCCTTTCCCTGTCGCCGACCGTCTTCTCACCTTTCTCGTTTTTCGCTCCGGCTTCCAGAGCACGATAGAGACGGCTAAACATTTCGACATCCGACTCTATGCTCCGGCTTCTGATGACAAAGGCATGACAGGGATAATCGCTCACAACGGCAATGTTTTCGCCCTCACCGACCGAATAGACCACCTCCAAATTGCGGCTCAGGCGGGGCCAGTTGGCCTGCAAGGGCAGGATGCCACCGGTGCCGGCCTGAAAATGCATATGATCAGGAGCCGAGGCGCCACAGCGTGGGCCGTTGTAGAACACCATCAAGTCACTGTAGTCTGCCAACAATTTGTGCATCTCGCCATAGAAAGGCAGGATGGCCTGTGGCCGGTGTTGGCGGGCAGGCACCGTGAAATGCATCGGAAGCACCGGGAACGGATTGACCAAAAGCAAGAACTGGTCATCGAAAGGCTTGGCCATTTGTTCCTTAGGCCGGTTCTTCTCACACAAGAAACAAGCGCGGCGGGCTATGGAGTTGCGGTCTATCTTCGCACCTGTCGACACGATGCGTGCAGGATTATACTGAGCCTTCAGCTCCATGGTCATCGGCCGTCCGTCGTCAGAAAGGGTCTTCAGCTCCACATGCTGAAGGTCGTGATAGCGTTTTCTCACGTCGTCCCAGACTTCCAACTGACGGTTAAAGAACCGACGAACGGAACTGTCGGCAATAAGGTCGATCTTGCCTTTCACCATCTGCTGACGGGCAAGTATCTCCATGGTGCGCAACCGGTCCTTATATAAATTGTTAGCATTCAACTTAGCGTTGTCCAAAGCATGATCGCTGTTGCCAGACCAGCGGCGACACAAATACAGTTCGGTATAGATGCGGCCTATGCGATAACAACGGCTGAAGACCAAACCGACGGCATAGTCTTCCCCGTAGCTTGTGTTCGGGAATCTGACCTGCCTGAGCAACGGGGTGAAAAAGGCGCGCGGCGCACCCAGCCCGTTGATGCGCAAGGCGTTGTTGCAGCCGTTGGCATCGGTCCACTCGCGATGATCAATAAGCCCGGGAGGCAACGTGTTCAGACTGAAATCGCACATGCGGTAAGCACCTATCACCATGCCCGCCTGCTGCTTGTAGAAGGCATCCACAATCTGTTGCAGCGTGCGGGGCGACGAGTAGAGGTCATCCGAGTCGAGCTGGACGGCGAAACGGCCGCACCGGCTATCGCCAATAGCCTCGTTCCAGCAGCCGCCAATACCGAGATCGGTGCGGTTGGGGATGATATGCACCAGTTTATCGGTGCGGTTGGCGAGGTCGCGAAGGATACCGGTAGTCTTGTCGGTAGAGTGATTGTCTACAACGATGATATTATATTTGAAGCTGGTTTTCTGACTCAACGCCGACCTCACGGCATCGGCAATGGTCTTCTCGCGATTGTAGACCGGGATGATGACAGAAGCCTCATAGTCGAACTCCTGCTCGTCGAAGTCAGGCTTACGATAATAGGTGACATCTATCTTTGCGCCAATGGCGTCGAGATGCCGTGTCACGACTTTCTCCATCTCCACCTGCACCACGCGATTGCGCGGATTCACATAGTCAAACTGCTTCTCCCCACTCAAGCGGGTATCCAGTTCCTGCTCAGTGTAAAGCAGCTCATTGAGATGAAACAGACGGCCCTTGCGGCTCAGGAAAAGACGCAACTCATACCATCCCGCATATTTCCAGTCGGCCTCCCCATAGGCATCATCCTTCCTCTCTGAGACGGTCTTCCGCCATGAGGCCCATTCGTGGAGCCATTCCGACCGAATCAAGACGAGCCGGCCAAAGTCGAAATCGTCCCGCAGGCTACCTGTCTGATAATCGATAACGGCATGTATTCTCCTCTCACCATGCTCTACGGTGTAATGATCCGCATAAACCATCGCCGCCCCTGTCTCAACCGCTGCCCGAAGCATGCGCTCAAGCGCATACTGCCCCAGGCTGAACGGAGTCGAACTCAAGCTCAACAGCACGTATTCGGCACTTGCCTCCTCATCGATCTGCAACAGGGTGGAAACCGAAGTCAAGCTGTCACAGCGCAGCGCATGACACCCTGTGGGAACTCCGTCTTCCGCAGAAGACGCCATAAGCAAATAAATATGCTGGACGCTCTGGCTCCTGTGCATGTCGTCGAGCGCGCCAGAAATGGCGGCGGGCTGGTCACACGGCAGGAAACAGTCTACTTTTTCTCTCATCTTTAGACAATTGTATATAAAAGATATGCAAAGATAATAAAAAAATAGACAAAAGTCTAACTGACATCAACTTTTTCGCACTTTTAATAATAGCAGTCCGCACCCGCAAATGAAAAGAAAAAGGGATTTTTCTTTGTCATTTCGAGCGTTTGCACTACCTTTGCACTATGAAGAAGCAACTTTTGGGCATGACACTGGCCGAGCTAAAAGACTTGGCCACATCGTTGGAGATGCCGGCCTTCACCGGTGGACAGATAGCCAAATGGATATATGGCCAGCGCGTCACGTCCCTTGACGACATGACCAACATATCGAAAGCGAATCGCGCCAAGCTGGAAGCATGCTGCGAGATTGGCTGCGCTGCCCCCATCGACGCCCAACACTCCAAGGACGGAACCATCAAATATCTATTTCCTGTGCGCACCGACCGCAAACCGACAACCGACGGCCAACCTGCGCCCACGAGATATGTGGAAACCGTCTACATCCCTGAGGAAAACAACAGGGCCACGCTATGCGTCTCCTCGCAGGTGGGCTGCAAGATGAACTGCCTCTTCTGCCAGACTGGCAAGCAGGGCTTTGAAGGCAACCTCACCGTCACAGACATCCTGAACCAGATATACAGCCTCCCCCAAGCCGACACGCTGACAAACATTGTCTTTATGGGACAGGGCGAGCCCATGGACAATCTCGACCACGTGCTGCTCTCCACCTGAATCATCACGGCCGACTACGGCTGGGCATGGAGCCCGAAACGCATCACCGTGAGCAGCGTCGGCATAAGGAGCAAGCTGAAACGCTTCCTGGAAGAGAGCGACTGCCACGTTGCCATCAGCCTCCACTCGCCCCTCCATGAGCAGCGGAGCAGTCTGATGCCGGCAGAGAAAGGCATGCCCATTAACGAGCTGGTTGACTTGTTGCGCAACTACGACTTCTCACACCAGCGCCGCCTCTCGTTCGAATACATCGTCTTCGGTGGGGTCAACGACTCGATGGCACACGCCCGTGAAATAGTGAAGCTGCTGCACGGACTCGACTGCCGCATCAATCTCATCCGATTCCACTCCATCCCTAACGTGCCACTGCACGGCGCCGACGAGAAGAAGATGGAAGCATTTCGCGACTACCTGACGGCACACGGCATCTTCACGACTATCCGTGCAAGCCGTGGACAAGACATCTATGCTGCCTGCGGACTGCTAAGCACTTCACGCAAGATAGGAGAGATCAGACAGGAAGGACAGAAAAGTTTACCCTCTTGAGACACCTTCTGACCATCCTGCCCTTCTTTCTGCTGTCGCTCACCGCTTGCGAGGCCGGTGACTCGCGAAAGCCACGAGGCAACGCCAGCCCCTACGGGGTGCTTGTCGTCAACGACAGTGCAGGCGTGGTCGGCCGACAGCTCTCACAAGACGAGCCCGGGCTTCCGCAGCCAGAGCCTCAGTTTGATTGTTCTGCCATAAAACGTAAGGATTTCCGTGGCAGCAAGCGACTGGCACGCGCCATCGTCATCTTTGAGCCATCCGGCATACCGGGAGCCACAGACCTCAGTTGGAAGCTCAACGTGGATGCCCACCCCCAAATTGTCATCAAGACGACTGCCGGCGGGCTTCAGCGTCTGCAACCCCTGCTCGATGCGTTCGAGCGTAATGTCACCGCCCAGGAAATAAAGCGGAAAGGAAACCGCCACTTTGAGAACCTCATAGACAGCCTGTTCCAATTCCGCATGCTCGTTCCAGCCGACATGACCGCCAGCAAACGCGGGCGCGACTTCCTTTGGATGTCCAACAACAGTTTGCGTGGCATGCAGAATCTTTGCGTCATGCGCCTGCGGGGAACCACGACAACAGACCGCATCGACAGTTGCCTGAAAGCGAACATCAAGGGCGAGACCGACAGGATGTGGATGCAATTGGTCAAATCCACTGTCCACAAACGACAGATTGGCAACGCGCAAGGCTTCTACGGGCTCTGGCAAATGGAAGGCGACGCCATGGGCGGCCCGTTCACAGCGCGCGTGTTCGACCGAGCCGACGGCTCATCGGTTGTCGTGATGGGCTTTGTCTATGCCCCGGAAATGAAGAAAAGAAACCTAATCCAACAGCTGAACGCTGTGCTTTATAACAAATATATCAACAATGGAAAATAAGAAAATCCGTGTGGCCATCACCCACGGCGATACCAACGGTATCGGATACGAACTGATTTTTAAAACTTTTGCGGCTCCCGAGATTCTGGAACTATGCACCCCCATCATCTACGGGTCGCCCAAGATTGCCGCCTATCACCGCAAGGAACTCGACATCGAAGGCAACTGCAGCATTATCAGCGAGGCCGGTGAGGCCCGCGAGGGACGGGTCAACCTGCTGACCTGCTTCGATGATGAGGTGAAAGTGGATCTCGGCATGCCAACCAAGGAGTCGGCCGACGCGGCCATCCGCGCCCTCGACCGCGCCGTAAGCGACTATCGGCAAGGTCTCTACGACGTGCTTGTCACGGCACCTGCCAACGAGCAAGGACTGGAAAGCGGCGGCGTGAAATTCCGTGACCAGGAATCATTTATCGAGGCGTGCCTCAGCGACAACAAAAAAGGCCTGCCCATGCTCGTCAACGAATCGCTGCGCGTGGCTTTGGCCACCAGCGGCATTGCGCTGAAAGACGTGCCCGGCGCCATCACGGCCGACCTGCTGGAGAACCGCATCACGCTGCTTCACGACACGCTGCGGCGAGACTACCGCATCTCCAGCCCACGCATCGCCGTGCTCTCCCTGAATCCGGAAAGCGGCGAGCCCGGATCCTTCGGCAAGGAGGAAAAAGAAATCATCGCACCGACCATCAGCAAACTGGCCGACCAAGGCTTGAGCGTCTTCGGTCCCTATGCCGCCGACGAGCTTTTCAGCGGCAATGTTTTCGATGCTTTCGACTGCATTCTTGCCATGTATCACGATCAGGGATTTGCCCCATTCAAGGCTTTAGAGCCCACCAACGGCGTCATCAGTCTCGCCGGACTACCCATCGTGTGCACGGCACCTGAGAGCACAGCCAACTTCAGTATCGCTGGCCGCGGCACGGCTGACGAGAATGCTTTCCGTCAAGCCATCTATCTGGCCATCGACATCTGCCGCCATCGCGAGGAATACGATGAGCCTTTAGAGCAACCTCTCAAGAAACTCTATCACGAGAGGCACGACGACGGAGAGAAAGTGCGCTTCTCCATCCCCAAGAAGCACGAGAACGCCATCCGTGAGCGTGCTCCCCGCAACGGAAACAGCAAGCCAAACGCACCGAAAGACAACGCGCAGAAGCCACAACCGGCCGGACAGACCCCGCAAGACAACAGCAAGAACGAGCCCCCAACCACCGAATAACGCCCCAATCCTTCTGCAATGAAAAAGAAATACCAGAACGGATTCTTCATCTTCGGCTTGATCGTACTGGCCGTTATGTTGACGCAGCTCGACTTCGCACAGGTATGGGCGGGGCTGAAGCATGCGGGCTATTGGTTCTTTGCCGTCATTGGGCTTTGGGCTTTCCTCTATACTTTCAATACGGCGGCTTGGTATACCATCATCAATGCCAACGGAAAGACAAAGGTAAACTTCTGGTGGCTCTACAAGGTGACGGTATCGGGATTCGCCCTCAACTATGCAACCCCCGGCGGACTGATGGGCGGCGAACCCTACCGCGTCATGGAGCTGGCACCCAAGATTGGTACAGAACGCGCCTCGTCATCGGTCATACTCTATGTCATGACCCACATCTTCACCCACTTCTGCTTCTGGGGCCTCGCCATCATACTCTTCGTCTGCTTCCGCCCTGTCGACTTTCTGCTGGGAGTCATGCTGACAGCAGCAACTGCGTTCTGCGTTCTGGGACTGTGGTTCTTCATCGTGGGCTATCAGAAAGGCCTCGCCAACCGCGTCATGAACCTGCTGCGCCACCTGCCGCTCATCAAGCGATGGGCACAACCTTTCGTCGAAAAGCATCGCGAACAGCTCGACACCATCGACCAACAGATAGCCGCTCTCCACAAACAAAACCCCAAGCGCTTCTTATCGGCCGTGTTATTGGAACTGACATGTCGTTTTCTGGGCGGATTCGAGGTTTTCTTCATCCTGTTGGTGCTGATGCACGACGTCAACTATCTCGACTGCGTGTTCATCATGGCCTTCACCACACTCTTCGCCAACCTGCTCTTCTTCATGCCCTTGCAACTCGGCGGACGTGAAGGCGGCTTCCTGCTCTCCATCACCAAGCTGGGCCTGTCGGCCAGCTCCGGAATTTTTGTGGCACTCATCGTCAGACTCCGCGAACTGGTATGGACGGGAATAGGCTTGCTTCTCATTAAATTGGAAAAGAATAAACAGTCTTAAAAACACTGCCAAAATTACAGGTATTCCAAATAAAATATGTAATTTTGTCACCCAATGAATACAACCGAACTGCAAAAGATCAAGCAACGCTACAACATCGTCGGCAATAGCGAGGGACTGAACCACGCCCTCGACGTCGCTCTTCAGGTGGCTCCCACCGACCTGAGCGTACTCATTGTCGGCGAAAGCGGCGTCGGCAAAGAGATTATTCCACGCGTCATCCATGACAATTCGCCGCGTAGGCGCGAGAAATACTTTGCCATCAACTGCGGCTCCATCCCCGAAGGCACCATCGACAGCGAACTCTTCGGCCACGAGAAAGGGTCCTTCACCGGCGCCATTGGCGAAAGCGAAGGCTATTTCGGCGTAGCCAACAAAGGCACGATCTTCCTCGATGAGGTCGGCGAGTTGCCCATGGCCACGCAGGCGCGTCTTTTGCGAGTGCTGGAAACCGGTGAATACATCCGCGTGGGCGGCCAAAAAATACTGAAGACCGATGTACGCATCGTTGCCGCAACCAATGTCAACATGCGCAAGGCCATCAGCGAGGGACGGTTTCGTGAGGACCTCTACTACCGTCTCAACACCATCCCTATCCAGATGCCCCCCCTACGCGACCGCGGCAACGACATCTTATTGCTCTTCCGCCTCTTCGCCATGCAGATGGCCGAGAAATACAAACTCCCCAAAATCACACTCACCGACGATGCCAAGCAGCTCATGCTGAGCTACAAATGGCCAGGAAACGTTAGACAGCTCAAGAACATCACCGAGCAGATGTCAGTGCTCAGCAAAAAACGCGAGATAGATTCCGAAGAACTGCAGCACTTCATTCCACGCGACCCCGAGAGCACGCAACTGGTCACAATCAGCCAACCGGGCAGCCACTCCTATGAGAGCGAGCGTGAGATTCTCTACAAGATACTATATGAACTGCGCGGAAACGTATCCGACCTGCGACGCGACATGAACAGTCTTCGCAAACAACTCGATGAAGCCCGCGCGCTCAACGGGGCCGCCGGATTCAGCGCACCCTATCTGGCCGACGACAGCAGGAACGGCCAGCCGACAGCTCCCGTGCGCTACCAGCATGCGGCCACCACGACGACCCCGGCCGAATATGCGGAAGCAGAGGAAATAAAAGTCGAGCCTGAGACGCTCAATCTGAGTGATCTCGGAAGACAAATGGTAGAGAAAGCACTCGAACGCAACGGCGGCAACAGAAAGAAAGCCGCACAGGAACTAGGCATCAGCGACCGTACCCTTTACCGTAGAATCAAGCAGTATGGCCTCGAAAACAAATAAAACATTCCGTTCTATATTAAAAAGGTGGACAAAGAGAGAGTCTTGGCACTGTTTTGTGGCCGCAACGCTTTGCGTATTGCTTGCCGCATGCTCAGTGAGCTATAAACTCAACGGCTCCAGCATTGACTATACCAAGACCAAGACCATCACCATCAGCGAATTCCCCATACGATCCAGCTACGTGTGGGGACCAATGGGGCCGATGTTCAACAACCAGCTCAAAGACGAATTTGCCAACCACACCCATCTTCAACCCGTGAGACGCAACGGCGACAGGAAGATAGAAGGCGAGATCACTCAGTACTCGCAGCGCAACAAGGGTGTGTCAAGCGAAGGCTACTCGGCACAAACCGAGCTGTCGATGACGGTCAACGTCAGGTTCACCAACAATGCCGACCACGAACAGGATTTCGAGCGATCCTTCACCGCCACCAGCAGCTACGAGACCACGCGCAGCCTCAACAGCGTACAAGAAGAGCTCGTTGAGCAGATGTGTGAGGATCTCGTCGATCAAATTTTCAATTCCACCGTTGCTAACTGGTAAAACACCGACGAAGCATAGAAAACCCAAGATGGAACTGACACAACTCATCAAGCACCCCGAACAGATGGACAAGGAGACCCTCTACGATCTCCGCAGTCTGCTCGCGCTCTATCCCTATTACCAGTCCGCACGCTTGTTGCTGCTACAGAACCTATACATCCTCCACGACAGCACCTTCGACGAGGAGTTGCGGCGCGCCGCCATCTACATCACAGACCGCAAGGTCATCTTCAACCTCGTCGAGGCGGCTCACTACCGCCTCAAAAGCAACGACAAAAAGGCCGATGCGAAACCGGGCGAGAACCGCACCGTGGCACTCATCGACAACTTCCTCGATTCCATTCCCGCCGACGACAGCGACGACAACAAAAAAAGGCGGAAACCCACACCAGCCGATGCCGCCGTCGACTATGTGTCCTATCTGCTTGAGACAGAAAGCGAGAATGGCGCTGAGGCCGATCTTCCCCAAATGAAGGGACAAGATTTGATTGATAATTTTATCAACAACGATGGCGGCAGTTTCACCCTGCAGGACGAACCCGAATATAAGCCTGAAATCGATGATGACAGTCAGACCGATGGAGGTTCCAAGAGCGAGAAGGGCTATTACACAGAGACTTTGGCCAAGATTTATATCAAACAAGGGCAATATTCGAAAGCGCTTGAAATAATTCGTCATTTAAATTTGAATAATTCAAAAAAAAGTGTTTACTTTGCAGATCAAATACGTTTCTTAGACAAACTGATATTAAATAATAAAAATAAATAAAGCAAGAAAAATGTACACATTTTTCGTAGGTCTCCTTGTTATGGCTTCCCT
>CAYPJA010000016.1:0-47275 GCA_964411005.1 uncultured Prevotella sp.
TAAGCATAGTTTGCCATCTGATTAATTTTCGCATCCGTATATCCTTTTGCCTTTATTTAACTTTCTTTTTTGCCGAAATGCTTCCGCAGGGAAGGATAACCATCACGGCAACCATCAATGTCTTGAAAACTCTTAGTCTCATGTTTTGGGTTTCGTTTGGTTCAATTGGCACAAAGTTACGAATTTTTTGGGTGACGAAAAACACTTAATAGTTAAAAGATAGTAAATGGCAAATCTACTTTTTGTTTGGAAAAGGAAGGCTTTTGGCAGAATAATAGTATCTTTGTAGCGTTTCTTAACTATGAACAATACAAAGGAGAAAGAAAAAGATGGAGAATCCTTACGTTAAACAATACCCCGACCTGATGCAGGGCAAGACTATTATGTATGTGCATGGCTTCGGCTCGTCGGCCCAGTCGGGCACGGTGAGACGCATCCGCACGACTTTTCCCGAGGCGCGCGTCGTGGCCCGCGACCTGCCATTGCACCCTGGCGCTGCACTGGACCTGCTGCACGGGCTCTGCGAGACGGAGCGTCCCGACCTCATCATCGGCACGTCAATGGGCGGCATGTATGGCGAGATGCTTTATGGCTACGATCGCATTCTGGTGAATCCGGCCTTCGAGATGGGCGAGACCATGCATGACCACAACCTGATGGGCAAGCAGACGTGGATGAATCCGCGCGAGGACGGCGAGAAGGAGTTTCTTGTCACCAAGTCGTTGGTGAAGGAATATAAGGAGACAACGGAGCTATGCTTCGCCCATGTCACGGCCGACGAGCAGCGGCACGTCTATGGTCTCTTCGGCGACCACGACCCGTTGGTGCATACTTTCGACCTCTTTCACAGTCATTATCGGCAGGCCATCCACTTCCATGGCGAGCATCGACTCGACGACCGGGCGTTTTTCGATGCCGTCGTACCGGTGATGAGATGGATTGACGACCGACAGGAAGGGCGCGAGCGTGGTGTGGTCTACATCGACGCATCGACACTGAAGGATGGCTACGGTCATCCGAAGTCGAGTCTGCAGAAGGCTTTCAAGATGCTTATCGAGACCTATCAAGTCTACATTGTGGCTCCGGCACCCACCGAAGACCCAACCGACGTGGCGGCCATGCAGGCGTGGGTGAGAGACACGCTCGATGCCGCGGCGTGGAACCACGTGGTGTTCTGCAACAGCAAGTCGTTGCTCTTTGGAGATTACCTCATCGACAGCAGTCCCGACACGGGCTTTCTGGGTACCGTCGTTCCCTTTGGCAACGACGAGATGAAGACGTGGGAAGACGTCATGATCTATTTTGAGCGGTTGGGCGGTCAGTAGAATCCGTCAGACTGCCGGCCATCCTGTTTTTCACCAGATTGCGTTTCCTCACCTTGAAGCGGTCGAAGCCTTTGCCGTAGACGCCGATGGCGGCACTCTGCGCCACGAAGGCGTTGGGGTCGATCTCGTCGATGAGGTCGAAGATGATGCCTGACTCACTCTTCTTGGCAATGCAGAAGATGACCTTGATGTCCTTCTGCGTATAGAATCCGTTGCCGTTGAGGGTGGAGCAGCCGCGGTCGGCAATCTGGTTAATGGCCTCGCCGATCTCCTTCCATTTGTCGGAGACGATGAAGAACTGCACGCTGCGCCGCATGGAGTTGACCACGTAGTCGACAAAGAATGACAGCACGAAGAGCAGCACATAGCCATAGAACACCTTTTCCCAATCGTGCAGCACAACGTAGGACGACGTGATGATGGCCAGATCGCAGAAAAGGATGACGTTGCCGAGTGACACGTCGCGGTATTTGTGCACCATGGCGGCGATGACATCCGATCCTCCCGTCGATCCTCCGGCCGACAGACCGAGTCCGACACTGGTACCCATGAAGACGCCACCGACGATGGTGGCCATGAATTTTTGGTCGGCAAAGAAGTGGAGACTGCCTATCCAGTCTTGCAGGGCGGTGCTTATGACGGTGAAGATGACGACGCCATAGATGGTCTTGATGCAGAAACGCCATCCCAAGACAATCAAGGCCGCGATGAGCAACACGGCATTGAGCGCGAAGAAGACATACTGAGCAGGAATGCCGGTGCCCCAAAAGACGATGGAGGCGATGCCTGTGATGCCGCCCATTGGTATCTCGTTGGGCAGCAAAAACAGAAACCAGCCGATGGTGCCGAGCAGCATGGCGATGGTGATAGAGACGTAGTCGTGCAGTAGGCGGTGCCAACTGTCGGCCTTGCGGCTAACCTTTTCCATAAACTATGATTGTTTCTCTTGTTTTCTGATAGACTTGTTTGTGTTCCCGACGGCCTCGTTGGCATAGAGGCTGACGGCATTCGCGCCGTAGGTTTCGTGGCTGAGCAGCGTAGCGGTGGCCGGTATCGGCGGCGCGGCGGTGCCGCTGTGGCCCAGCATGGGGGCCGTCTCCACGCGCAGCTCGTCCCACAGGCCGCGGTCGATGAAGCTCTGGAGCGTCATGGCACCGCCTTCGACGATGAGGCTCTGCTTCTGCCGCTCTGCCAGGTGAGCCAGTACCGCGTCGATGTCGGGCAGAGCCACGAAGCCTTCGGGCACGTCGGCATCACCGTGACGGGTGAGCACGAGGCGTTCGGGGTCGGGTCCCCACCAGAGTCGGGTGGTCAATTGAGGGTGGTCGGTGAGCAGCGTGCGTCGTCCGACAAGGATAGCGTCGTTTCCGGCACGCAGCCGGTGAGATAGCCGCAGTGTGCTGGCGTTGGAGATTTGAAGAGGTGTGCCGCCGGGACCGCTGATATAGCCGTCGAGCGTTTGCGCCCATTTCAACGTAATGAAAGGCCGGTGCAGGCGGTTGAAGGTCATAAATTGCTTGTTGGAAGCCTTGCATTCGGTCTCCAATACGCCCACGGTGACCGATATACCGGCCTCGCGCATCTTTTTGATGCCGCGCCCCTGCACCCGGGCGAATGGATCCATGCAGCCGCATACCACACGCTTTACTCCTTTGCTGATGATGAGGTCGCAGCAGGGAGGCGTGTGCCCGTAGTGGGAGCAGGGCTCCAGTGACACATAGACCGTGGCCTCTGATAGCAGATGCTCGTCGGTGGGGCGCACGGAGGCAAAGGCATTGACCTCGGCATGCGGTCCGCCGTAGGCCGAGGTGTAGCCCTCGCCGATGATGCGGCCATCAGCACTGACGATGACGGCGCCCACCGAGGGGTTGGGACGGGCGCGGAGTTGTCCGCCGCGGGCCGTCTGCAAACAGCGTCGCATATATTTTTCGTCGGTTTCTTGTTGTGTCATTTCGTTTTTTTACTTAACTTTGCACTGTATGATTTACCAGCAATTATGCCACCGTCTCTGTCCGCTCTACGATGAGCGTGAGGCCCGTGCCATCGTGCGCACGGTGCTGGAGACCGCTTTCGGCCTGTCGCTGACAGACATAGCGTGTGGCAAAGTTAATGAATTATCCGCAGACGACGTTGCAAAACTCGAAAAAATGATGTCGCGTCTGTCCGGGGGCGAGCCCGTACAGTATGTTCTCGGGCAGTGCGATTTCTGCGATCGCACGTTCAGCGTGGGTCCCGGTGTGCTCATCCCACGGCCTGAGACGGCAGAACTTTGCCGGAAAATCGAGGCCTATGCCGACTTCGACCGCATCCTCGACATCGGTACAGGCAGCGGATGCATAGCCGTGACGTTGGCTCTCGACCTGCCAGGCACCACGGTCGAGGCGTGGGATGTGAGCGAGACGGCCCTCCGCATTGCCGCCGGCAATGCCTGCCGCCTCGGGGCGCATGTCAGTTTCCGTCAATGTGACGTGCTCCGCCTGCCCGATGAATCCACCCCTACTGTGCCTGCGGATTTCCGCTGGTCGCTGATCGTTTCCAATCCGCCTTACATCGCTTGCAGCGAGCGGGCCGCGATGTCGCCCAACGTGCTGGAGCACGAGCCCGACGAGGCACTCTTCGTGCCCGACGACGACCCTCTCTGCTTCTATCGTGCCATTGCCCGCTATGCCCGTCGCAGCCTTGTGCCCGGTGGCCGTCTGTGGCTGGAGATCAATCCGCGCTTCGCCGACCAGCTGCGTCAGCTCGTCAGCTTGTCGGGGCTCGACGAGGTAGCCATTCATGACGACGCCTTTGGCCGTCACCGTTTTCTGTCGGCCGTTCTTTCAGCTGAAAAACAATGATGAACAGATTTCCTTCCAAACCCCTCACCGAGCAGCAGGCCCTTTCACGCCTGTCGGCTCTCTGCGCCCGCGGCGAGCACAGCTGCGGCGAACTGGCCGACAAGATGCGTCGGTGGGGATTGCCTCGTGAGGCGCAGGAGCGCGTGATAGCATGGCTTGTGGACAAGCGGTTTGTCGACGACGAACGCTATGCTCGGGCCTTCATCGCCGATAAGATAACCTATAACGCCTGGGGGCGGCACAAAATAGAGCAGGGCCTCCGGGCTAAACAGGTCAGCAGCAGCGTCTACGGCCCCCTGCTCGACGACGTGTCCGACGACGAATACCTGCGCGTGTTGCGGCCACTCCTGCGTGCCAAGTGGCCCGCCATCAAGGGTGGCACCCCTTATGAGTGCTCCATGAAGCTCATCCGCTTTGCCATGGGTCGCGGCTTTTCCGTCGACCTCGTCCGCCGGGCCATCGCCGACCTCGACCTTCCCCTCTCCGCACCATGATGCGTCCTTTCATGCAGCGGCTTGCCGACCTCATCGCGCCGCGGTCTTGTGCCGTCTGTGGCAAGCGGCTGGTTGTCGGCGAGCAGCTGCTCTGCACTACCTGTCTGCGCCATCTGCCACGCACCCATCATGCCTCTCGCCCGCTCGACAACGAGATGGCTCGTCTCTTCTGGCACCTTCTGCCCGTGGAGGGCGCTGCCGCGTGGCTGTTCCACGAAGGCGGAAGCCCCTCGTGCTGGCCCGTCTATGCGCTTAAGTATCTCAACCGGCCCGAATATGGCGAAGCCCTTGGCTTGCTCATGGCCCGTGAGACGTCCGAGACAGCCTTCTTCGACGGCATCGACCTCATTGTGCCTGTGCCCCTGGCCCCCGTCAGACAGCGTCAGCGAGGCTACAACCAGAGCCTGCTCATCGCCCGCGGCATAGCGCGGCAGACAGGACTGACCGTCGCTGAGGGTGCAGTCGGCCGCACCCAGTTTGAGAAAAGCCAGACCCACCTCAGCCGATCTGCCCGACAGCAGAACGTAGAAGACGTCTTTCGCCTGCTTGATAGCCGTTGTTTGCAGGGTAAACACGTGTTACTTGTCGACGATGTATGCACCTCCGGTGCCACTCTCTTGGCCTGTGGCCGTGAGATCATGCGTGGCGGTGCCGCACGCCTCAGCCTTCTCACGCTCGGTTTTGCCGGGCACGTGTGATGATAGTGCGGATCCGCCGGCTCCATCCGTTCGTTCGTCAAGGCAAGAAAGGGCGTGGCAGCCGGCTCGCGAACGTCTTCATGCCGGCGCACGCCTGCGTTCGGCAATGGGTAGTACCCGGCAATTGCTTGGCTGTAGCGGTGAGAAAACTTATAAGATTGCCGTCGTGAAGGGTGGCGACTGCCAAGTTTTTTTGTTATCTTTGCCTGCGCAAACCATAACAACAGACAGAAAACAGACATGCATCCATTCACCTCTTTCATATCCCAGCAATTGCATATTCGCGAAGAGCAGGTCGACGCCACGCTCGATCTGCTCGATGCGGGCTGCACTATCCCATTCATCAGCCGTTATCGCAAGGAGGCTACCGGCAATCTCAACGAGGTGCAGGTGGCGGCCATCAGTGACTTGAGCGAGCGGCTCAAGGAGCTGCAACGACGCAAGGCCACCATACTGAAGACCATTGATGCGCAGGGAGGGCTCACAGACGAGCTGCGTCGACGCATCGACGGGAGCTGGAGTGCCACTGAGTTGGAAGACCTCTACCTGCCTTTCAAGCCGCGACGACGCACACGGGCGCAAGTGGCCCGCGAGGCCGGGCTGGAGCCGCTGGCTGACTTGCTGATGGCGCAGCGTACGGCCGACCCTGAGGCTGCGGCACGGCGCTTCGTGAAGGATGGCGTCGGCGACGCCGTGGCCGCGCTGCGGGGCGCACAGGACATCATTGCCGAGCGCATGAGTGAGGACGAGCGGTCGCGTCAGACGGTGCGTGGCGTGTTCCGCCGCGAGGCTGTGATTTGTTCACGTGTCGTGCCGAAGATGAAAGAAGAGGACAGCGCACAGAAGTATTCTGACTATTTTTTCTTTAGTGAGGAGCTGCGCCGCTGCTCCAGCCACCGTTTGCTGGCCATGCGCCGCGGTGCTGACGAGGGTGTGCTGCGTGTGAGCATCACGGTTGATGATGACAGTTGCATGGGTCGTCTGCGCCGTTTTTATGTACATGGCGTGGGAGCCTGCCAGAGTTTGGTGGCTGAGGCCGTCGACGACGGTTATCGACGACTGCTCTGTCCCTCAATTGAGCATGAGTTTGCAGCCTTGAGTAAGGAACGGGCTGACGACGAGGCCATACGTGTTTTCCGCGAGAACCTGCGGCAGTTGCTGCTCGCCGCCCCCCTCGGACAGAAGCGCGTGATGGGCGTAGACCCAGGTATCCGAACGGGTTGCAAGGTGGTTGTGCTTGATGCGCAAGGCAACCTGCTCTTCCACGACGTAGTGTTTGCCACGGGGCATATTGCCCAGCGGCGCAAAGTCGGCGAGCCCACGCCGCTGCAACGCTTTGAGGCCATCGCTCGCCGTTGGCAGGTGGAGGCCATTGCCGTGGGCAATGGTACGGCTTCGCGTGAGACGGCTGACATTCTTCGGCAGATTCCTGATGTGCCGGTCTATGTCGTCAGCGAGGACGGGGCCAGCGTCTACTCGGCCTCGGAGGTGGCACGCGAGGAGTTTCCCGACGAGGATGTCACCGTGCGGGGTGCCGTCAGCATTGGGCGCAGGCTCATGGATCCACTGGCGGAGTTGGTCAAGATTGACCCGAAGAGCATTGGCGTGGGTCAGTATCAGCACGACGTGGATCCGGTCAAGCTGCGCCATGGCCTCGACCAGACGGTCGAGCTCTGTGTCAACTCGGTTGGTGTGGATGTCAACACGGCTTCCCGGCAGCTGCTCACTTATGTCAGCGGCCTTGGCCCTGTGCTGGCACAGAACATCGTCAACTATCGCCGCGAGCATGGGCCCTTTACCTCGCGGGCGCAGTTGCGCCGCGTGCCCCGGCTCGGACCGGCTGCCTTCCAGCAGTGTGCGGGATTCCTGCGCATACCGGGGGCACGCAATCCGCTTGACGCCAGTGCCGTGCATCCCGAGCGTTATGGCCTCGTGGAGCAGATGGCAGCCGACTGCGGCTGTAAGGTCGCCGACCTCGTGGCCGATGCCGAAAAGCGTAAGGCCATCGACCTGCACCGCTATGTGAGCGCAGAGGTGGGGCTGCCCACGCTGCACGACATCCTCGCCGAGCTGCAGAAGCCCGGCCGTGACCCGCGCGGACAGGCGGAGACATTCGAGTTTGACCCACGGGTGAAGACGGTCGACGACCTTGTGCCGGGCATGGAGCTGCCTGGCATTGTGACCAATATCACCGACTTTGGCGCCTTTGTCGACATCGGCGTGCATCAGGACGGTCTCGTCCACATCTCAAGGCTTGCCGACCGCTATGTGAAGAATCCGGCTGAGGTGGTCAAGCTTCATGAGCATGTGCGCGTGAAGGTACTGGAGGTGGATCACCGACGTCACCGCATCTCGCTGACCATGCGTGATGTGGGTACCGCGGAGTCTTGACGAACATTTGAATTCCTGACCATCAATTCTGACCAACCTTTCGCAAAGGTAAGAATGTGGGCAGTCCTTTACGGGCACCCTATACAAAGAGCCACTCCTCGTGCATAGACGGAGGAGTGGCTCTTTGGCTTTGCCCTTTCGGCCTTACAGGAGTTTGAAGAGGGAGCCGGTGGGGCAGACGAAGCGGCAGTAGGGCCGTGGAACGAACACCGACAACAGCACGAAGACAACAGCGAGGACGATGACCACGACATTGGCCGACTGGAAGATGAACGCCGTGAACAGCTCATAGTCGGCCCACGCCGACCACACTCCTGTGAGCATGAGCACTATCAGCACGGCGAACAGCAACTGGCGGAAAAGATTCAGCCGTTTGACGGTCTTTGGCCCCATCTTCCACTTCTTGCGGTTGGTCTTGCCTGCCAGATCCTGTAGTGATCCGAAGGGACATATATGGGTGCAATAGAACTGCTTCTTGCCGAAGAGCGGATAGATGAATGCAGTGATGAGCATGACGATGGGAATGAGCGATGCGGTGACATGGATGCCGCCCGACATGTAACTGATGAAGAGTGACCAACTCAGGAAGGTTCCGCACCACAGGCCGAGCACGACAACGTTGAGCGCGAGCTGGACGGTGCGCCAGCGGCGGTTGTGTAGGAAGAGTGGCACGATGGCTCCTGCCAACACGACGATGAGCCCGACGATGGTCTTCGTGTCTGGGATACCCGGCGATGTGGTGGCAGGGCTGGCCGTGTTCTTAGCCGCATACTGCAGGCCGCGTTGCATGTTGTCAATGATGGCGCGTGAGGAGAAGGTGGCACCACTGACGGCATCTACCTTCGTCGCTTGTGCCTCGGCGAGAGTCTTCCCGTCCCAACTCGTGAGCAACGTGCGGGTTTGGTCGAAGAAGTCGGGTGTCTCCGAGTTTTTCAGAGCTTCCACCTTGACCACCCTGCCGTCCTTGATATAGATTTCCAAAGGCACAGCACCGCCGTAGCCGCTGATGTCTTTGCCCAGGCGTGTGGTGTTGACCACGGTTGTTCCGTCGTCGAGCGTGCGCGCGTCGGCTGTTGTCGTACTGGCCGCGATGGTGTCTTGAGCTTGGGGCTTCAGTTGGTGTCCCAGCACTTTGCCATCACGCTGCATGGCTGCCACCATTATGACAAGCAGGCAAGTGAGCAGAATGAGAATCTGTTCGAGTTTCTTTTTCATTATGTTCTGTATATTTTTTTGTGGATACAAAAGTAATGGAAGACAGCCAAAACACCAAATATAAAGGCGACAAAATTGGTGGAAACCACCAAAAAAAGAGGAAGGGACGGCCTCACCGTGGAGGTGAGGCCGTCCCTTCCTCTTTTTTTCACGCTTGAGAACTGGCCATCGTTTAGGCAATCTCAATGTGTTTGGTCTCTTTCTCAACCTGTTGCGTGCGCGGCAAAGTGACGTAAAGCACGCCGTTCTCTACTTTGGCGTTGATGTTCTTGCGGTCTACGTCGTCGGGCAGAGTCAGTGCCTGCTCGTAGTTGCTGTAGGAGAACTCGCGGCGCAGATAGTGCTCTTTCTTGTTCTCCTCCTTCTTGTCGTCCTTGTGCTCCATCCTTATGACCAGATTGCCATCCTTGTCGAGGTTGACATTGAAGTCGTCTTTCGTGGTTCCGGGAGCGGCAAGCTCTATTTCATATTCGTTCTTGGTCTCTTTGACGTTGATGGCCGGAGCCGTCACACTCGTGCGGGGCAACCACCCCTCATTGTTGAACAAATCGTCAAAACTGTTGTCTAACCAATTCATGGCGTTGCGAAGTGCTGGATACATCATAATGTTTAATCCTCCTGTGTTTGTTTTACAGGCCTCGCTCCTTGTGGCGCTCGGCCTTTTGTTCTTTGTTTGTCTTATTGATTCAGTCTCGTTCGCTCGCCTCGAAGTTGCCTTTGATTTGAGCTTGCTTGCAAAATCTTTTCTTCGGCTCTTGCTCTTCGAGACCTCCTTTCAGTTGGCTCTCTGAGCTTCAAGCTTCACCCACGTCTTCGCAATATCCGTGCCCGTGCGTTGTGCTTTTCGGGAGGCTGACAGATGTGGCGGAATCTGTCAGCAAAGTTTAATTATTTTCACTTGTTCTGACAAATTCCGCCACATCTGTCGCTTGCCGATGAGGTCGTAGCGACCTACGCCTTGAACCTAATCCAGTCGACCTCCAGGCACGGGCTGTCGTTCTTAGCGCCCGGCCGCAGACAATAGAAGCCGAGCTTGGCACCCACCCATTTTCCCTCGACGACCCGGAAGGTTTGCCCCAATGGCTCGAAGCGGTGGCCATCGGTGCTGAAGGCGAACTGCGCATGGCTCTTTATGCTGTTGCCTGTGCCTGTACTCCACACGCGTACGCGCATATATATAAAAGGTGTGGCGGCTCTCGGCTGTGGAATCTCGTCGACGGCATATCGCTGTGTATAGGGCTTGGGCATCGTTTGCAGCGGCACCGGCCGCTCACAGAGTGTCTGCTCTGCGCCACCGTCCTGCGCTTGCGTGCAGACGGCATAGCGCAGCACGCAGCCTTCCGGCGTGCTCACCAGTTTGACAGCCGCATAATCTTGCCCCATCACCACGAATCCGCCTTCCTCGCCCTTGGGCTCATATTCGGGGTTGGGAATGAAGCGCAGGCGTGCCGTAGCCGTGAAGTTCTCGGTGGGAAACTTCTGCAGTAGCGCGTTCTGCAGGTCGCTGAGATTTCGGAAACTGTCAGGAGCCTGCGGCCCATAGAGCCTGAGCATGCTCCGGGAGGCGTCGCAGAAATACCAGTAGTGACTCCATGGCCCTTCAAACTGCCATTGGTGACCCAGTAGAATAGAGTCAAACTCATCGTCTTCAGCCGGTTGTACGTTGCTTGTTGACGGCAGTTTAGGTTTTGTCCACGTTTCCACGGGCTCGCCACAGCCGTCGCCGTCCTTGTCGTTGCCAATGACGAGCCATCCGTCTTGCCATCGGGCCGGTTGCAAGTGGACGACGCGTCCATAGGCGTGCTTGTCTTGGAAATGAATGAACCAGTCGTCGCCGTTTTGCGTCCGCACCCACGCGCCCTGATGTGGGCCGTTGATTTTCGTGCGTCCCTGCGCCAGCGACACGTGCTCCTCGTAGGGACCATAGGGATTCTTGCTGCGCAGAACCACCTGCCAGCCATATTTTACGCCTCCGGCGGGCGACATGATGTAGTAGTAGCCGTCGTGATGGTAAAACTTGGTGCCCTCGATGGTGGGCTGGCTCTCGTGTCCGTCGTAGACAATGCGTGACGGGCCGGTGACGTGGGTGCCGTCGGCCGACATCGGAGCTACGAACAGCACGCTCTTCATGCCGGCCCGCGAGCCTGCGCAACCGTGAGAGAGCCACGCCCGTCCGTCGTTGTCCCACAGCGGGCAACAGTCGATCATGCCCTTGCCCTCCTTCACAAGCACAGGTTCCGACCACGCCTCGCGCGGATTCTGCGTGCGCACCATGAACAAGCCTTGGTCGGGGTCACCCCAGTAGATGTAGAACCAGCCGTCGTGGTGGCGTATGGCGGGCGCCCATACATAGTTTCCATGTTGTATGCCTGTGCGGTAATCGAGTGCCGTTCCACGGTGCTGTGGCAGCACGGGATAGCTGTCGATGAGCGCGTGGCCGATGATTTCCCAGTTGACAAGGTCAGTTGAATGGAGGATGGGTAGCCCCGGAAAGGCGGCAAACGAGGATGCCGTCATATAGTAGTCGTTGCCGACACGGCATACGTCGGGGTCACTGTAGTCGGCATCGATGATCGGATTGCGGTAACGTCCGCCCGAAAGATTGGGGTTCCAGGTATGTGAGGCTGTCTGAGCCATGGACATGAGGCTGCCCAGCAGCCACAAAAGGATAATCTGTAGGGTTCTCATTCGCTTCGTCATTTTTTTATTGAAATACGAATGAGGGAAAAGGGATACGTAAAAAAATAAGTCCTAACCGGATCTTCCTTGATGAAAGAATCGGTTAGGACTTTACGATTGACGGCAGTACGCTTACGACTTGTGAGTCATGATGTTTAGTATCATGTCGTCTGTGGAGCACATGGCTTCCTTGCCGATGACCGTCAGGTTGTGAATCGATCGGTCGACGTCCTGGTCGACGATGCCTTCGGCGGCTGTCACATGCTTGCCTTCCATGCTGAGCATGGCCGAGAGCAGAGCTGTGGAGATGCCTGACGAGATCTTGAGCGCGCAGCTCGGCTTGGCCCCGTCGCAGATCATGCCCGTGAGATTGGCCACCATGTTCTTCACCGAATGGCAGACGCGCTCGTAGTCGCCGCCCATGAGATAGGTGATGCCACAGCTTGAGCCGATGGAGGCCACGACGCATCCGCACAGCGCACTCAGCACGCCGAGGCTCTGCTTGATGTAGATGGCCGTGAGATGGCTCAGCGTGAGCGCGCGGATGAGTTCTTCCTCGGTGTTCTCGTTCTCGGTGGCAAACACCACGACTGGATTGGTGGCGCAGATGCCCTGATTGCCTGACCCGGAATTGGACATCACAGGAATCATGGCACCGCCCATGCGCGCGTCGCAGGCTGAGGCGGTCTTCGAGATGATGCGCGAATAGATGCTGTCACCGAAGAGTCCGTGTGAGAGTGGCCGATCCATGGTCTTGCCGAGACAATGGCCGTAGTTTCCTTTCAGCGATTCGGCCGCTGCCCGCATGTTCAGGTCGCGCGCCTGCAGGATGAAGCGAAGTTCGTCGACGGGCGACGTGGTAGCAAACTCCCACACCGTATGCAGCGTTAGTGCCACTTCCTGCTCTTCCTGCTCTTCGCCGAGACATTTTCGCTTGTCGAGCAATACCTTGCCGTTGCGCTCTTCGTAGACGAAGTTGGTGTGCGACCCGGCTATGACGGCCACGGCGCGGTCGTCGCCGGCCTCGCAGACAATCTCGACGTAGAGCTTCTCGCAGTTGTCCTTCTTGAGCTGTATGTCGATGGGACGCTCCTTGATGTAGCGCTTGCCCTCCTCCAGCGTCTCCGGTGAGAGGTCTTTGAGCACTTCGAGCTGATATTCGCTCTTGCCGACGATGGCTCCCAGCGCGATGGCGATGGGCAGGCCAATCATGCCTGTGCCCGGAATGCCCACTCCCATGGCATTCTTCAAAATGTTGGCCGAGAGCAAGGCCGTGATTTTCTCCGGCCGCCGACACAAGTCTTCTGTGGCGCGGGCTGTGCACAGGGCTACGGCCATGGGCTCGGTGCAACCCACGGCGGGCACCACCTGACGCTGGATAAGGTCGAGAATCTGCCGACGTATTTCTGATTGCAACATGTTGTTTACGTTCTAACGGTTATCTCCAGACTTCTTCCAAAATTATTTTCTGTAGGCTTCCAGTCCTCTGTCGAGGAAATTGGTGAAGGCCGGAATGTCTTCTTTGTAAGAGAAGCTGCCGCAGAGTGGGTTGCCGTCGTTGTCGACGGGCACATAGAACGGTTGCGTAAGCGCGCCGAACTTGTTCTGCTGCAAGTAGGCCCACTTGTCGCCGACGGTGCGCAGGGTGCGCTCGGTGCCGTCGGTGTTCTTCACGCGGAGCTGCTGGGGCAGCGGAGTCTTGTCGTCGACAAAGAGTGAGATCAGCACATAGTCCTTGGTCAGCTTGTCGGCCACGGTGGGATCGGTCCATACGGCGGCCTCCATCTTGCGGCAGTTGACGCAGCCGAAGCCGGTGAAGTCGAGGAAGACGGGCTTGCCCTGTGCCTTGGCGGCGGCCATGCCCTCCTCATAGTTGGTGTAATGGCCATGTACCTCCTTGGTGTTGAGGTTGAAATCCTGCGTGTTCATGGGCGGTGCGAAGGCACTTACGGCCTTGCAGGGCGCGCCCCACAAGCCTGGCACCATGTAGACGGCGAAGGCCAGTGAGCACAGACCGAGCATGATGCATGGCACGGGCATGGGCTTGTCAATCTCACCGCCGACAGCATCCGACTGGAACTTCAGCTTGCCGATGAGATACATGCCGAGCATGCCGAAGATGACAATCCACAATGAGAGGAAGACCTCACGGTCAAGGATGTGCCAGCCATAGGCCAGATCGGCCACGGAGAGGAACTTCAGCGAGAAGGCCAGTTCGACGAAGCCGAGCACTACTTTGATGGTATTCATCCAAGAGCCCGACTTTGGCGAGCTCTTCAGCCAGCTCGGGAAGAGCGCGAAGAGCGTGAACGGCAGGGCCAGGGCCAGGGCGAAGGCGAACATGCCGACTGTGGGAGCTATCCAGTCGCCGCTTGTGGCGGCCTCGACCAGCAACAGGCCCACGATGGGTGCCGTGCAGGAGAAGCTGACCAGTACGAGCGTGAACGCCATGAGGAAGATGGAGATCAGGCCGCTGGTGTTGGTGGCTTTGGTGTCGACCTTGTTGCCCCACGACGAGGGTAGCCTAAGCTCAAACCAGCCGAAGAAACTCACGGCAAAGACCACGAGCAGGAGGAAGAAGAAGGTGTTGAACACGGCGTTGGTGGCCAGCGCGTTGAGCGTGGCCGGGCCGAAGATGGCACTCACCACCATGCCCAGCAGCAGGAAGATGGCGACGATGGAGATGCCGTAGGTGATGGCATCGCGCACGCCTTTCTTGCGGTCGTCCTTGGCTCGCTTGAGGAAGAAGCTCACCGTCATGGGAATGATGGGCCACACGCAGGGCGTGAAAAGAGCCAGAATGCCGCCGACGAAGCCCATCAGGAAGATATACCAAAGCGAGCGGTTGGTGGTGGCTCCGGCGTCATCGAGTGCCTTAAGCTCCTTGATGACTGGCTTGTAGAGCTGGTCTTTGTCGAGGCCGGCCATCTGCTCGTCAGTGACGGCAGGCGCGGTGCTATCAGTGGTCACGGTGTCAGCCTTGGCTGTGGCCACTGCGGCCAACGAGTCGGCTTTCTGTTTGGCCAGTTGCTGTGGCGAGGGGGCATCTGCCTGCTCTGTGGCAGGCGACTTGCCGGCCTTGTGCAGCTCCACCTGCGTCGGTGGCATACACATCTCGTCGTTGCATGCACCAAACTCCAGATAGCAGTCGAGCTTATAGGTGGGCTTGGTGAACTTGATTTTCTGCACAAACTGTACGCTGTTCTCGAAGTAGCGCAGCTTCATGCCGAAGATGTTGTCGTAGACATTGATCTCATGTCCCTTGGGTTGCAACTTGCCTACGAGCTGCACGCCCTCCGCCTTGTCGACATGGAAGGTGGCCTCGATGGGGCCCTCGGAGCCCAGATTGGTTGAATAGACGTGCCATCCCTTTTCAATCTTACCGGTGAAGACGACTTCGGCCTCGGTGCCTTTGCCCATCTTCAGCGCGGCGGTGAAGTGGACGGGGTTGACGTTCTGCGCGCTGGCCCAGACGGCAACGAACAGAAGCAACGTGAAGGTGAATAATTTCCTCATTGTGTAGATATTCCTTTCTTAAAAAATGTCAGATATAACTTTGATTTCTGAACAGGCTCCTTTTGGAGGCTCATCCCACCTGGCTGCCCGGCTTGACGGTGCTGAGCGTGGTGGTGACGGCCAGCGATCCGTCGGCGTTGAGTGCCGAGAGAATCATGCCTTGGCTCTCGATGCCCATCATCTTGCGTGGTGCCAGATTGGCGATGAAGAGCACGTCCTTGCCTGTGAGCTCTTCCGGTTTGTAGAACTTGGCAATGCCGGATAGGATGGTGCGGTCGGTGCCGGTGCCGTCGTCGATGGTGAACTGCAACAGTTTGTTCGACTTCTTCACCTTCTGGCAGTCCTTGATGTGGCCGACGCGGATGTCGAGCTTCTCGAAGTCGTCGAAGGGAACGTTCGGCTTGATGGGCTCGGGCTTGTAGGCTGCAGCCTCTGCAGCGGCCTCGTTGGCCTTCTTGGTGGCCTCAAGCTTGTCGAGTTGTTGCTGGATGGCCTCGTCTTCGATTTTCTCGAAGAGCAGATGGGGCGTGCCGAGCTGGTGTCCGGGGTGGAGAAGGTCGGTGCGTCCGAGCTGCGACCAGTCGAAATCGTTCATGTCGATCATGTCGCGCAGGTCTTTGCTGGAGAACGGCAGGAACGGCTCGAAGGCGATGGCGAGGTTGGCCACGAGCTGCAGGGAGATGTAGAGAATGGTCTCGACGCGCTTCGGGTCGGTCTTCCACACCTTCCAGGGCTCACACTCGGTGATATACTTGTTGCCGATGCGGGCCAGATTCATGGCTTCCTTCTGCGCCTCGCGGAAGTGGAAGCCGTCGAGCAGAGTCTCCACCTTGGCCTTGACGTCCTTGAACTCGTCGATGGTCTTGCTGTCAACGTCGAGCAGCGGGCCGCAGGCCGGCACCACGCCGTCCCAATATTTCTGCGTGAGCTGCAAGGCCCGGTTGACAAAGTTGCCATAGATGGCCACGAGCTCCGAGTTGTTGCGCTCTTGAAAGTCTTTCCACGTGAAGTTGTTGTCCTTGGTCTCGGGCGCGTTGGCGGTGAGCACGTAGCGCAGCACGTCCTGCTTGCCGGGGAACTCGCGCAGGTATTCGTCGAGCCATACGGCCCAGTTGCGTGAGGTGGAAATCTTGTCGTTCTCCAGATTGAGGAACTCGTTGGATGGCACGTTGTCGGGCAGGATGTAGCTGCCGTGGGCCTTGAGCATGACGGGGAAGATGAGGCAGTGGAACACGATGTTGTCCTTGCCGATGAAGTGGACGAGGCGTGTCTCCGGGTCTTGCCACCACTTCTGCCATGTTCCCCAACGCTCGGGCTCGTTGTCGCAGAGCTCCTTGGTGTTGGAGATGTAGCCGATGGGTGCGTCGAACCATACATAAAGCACCTTGCCATCGGCGCCCTCCACGGGAACGGGGATGCCCCAATCCAGGTCGCGCGTCATGGCACGCGGCTGCAAGTCCATGTCGAGCCACGACTTGCACTGCCCGTAGACGTTCGGACGCCACTCCTTGTGCCCTTCCAGAATCCACTGCTTGAGCCAGTTCTGATACTCGTTGAGCGGCAGATACCAGTTCTTGGTCTTCCGTCTCTCGGGTTTGGCGCCGCTGATGGTGGAGTGTGGGTCGATGAGCTCCAAGGGCGAGAGGTCGCTTCCGCACTTCTCGCACTGGTCACCGTAGGCATTGGGATTGCCACAGTGGGGGCAGGTGCCCATGATGTATCGGTCGGCGAGGAACTGACGGGCCTCGGGGTCGTAGTATTGCTCGCTCTCCTGCTCGACGAGCTTGCCGTCGTCGTAGAGCTTACGGAAGAAGTCGGACGCGAACTTGTGGTGCACCTTGCTTGTGGTGCGGCTGTAGACGTCGAAGGAGATGCCGAACTCGTGGAACGAGTCTTTGATGATCTTGTGATAGCGGTCGCATACATCCTGCGGCGAGCAGCCTTCCTTCCTGGCGCGGATGGTGATGGGCACGCCGTGCTCGTCGCTTCCGCCGATGAAGACCACGTCGTTGCCCCGCAGGCGCAAGTAACGCACGTAGATGTCGGCAGGCACGTAGACGCCTGCCAGATGACCAATGTGCACACCGCCGTTGGCATAGGGCAAGGCGGCGGTCACCGTGGTCCGCTTGAAATGTTTTTCTTCCATAGAGTTTTGTTTGTTTTTGTTCTTTGACCGCAAAATTACTAATTTTCTGTCAAAAAACAAAGAGCTTTGGCCACAAAGCCTGTCTCAGACGGTCTCGCCCAGGCTTGTCCAAATCCGGAGGAAGCGCGCATGGTCTACTTTCTGCCCCCAGCCGACCCTGATGCCGGCGTCGCGGAGCACGTCGCAGGCGGCCTCGCTGATGATGTCGGCATAGACCTCGCTCACGCCGCAGCCGGCCATCACCTTGGCGGCGGTGCGTCCGACGGTCTTGGCGGCGAGCTTGCTCTCGTAGAGCAGCTCGGGCTCGTTGTTCTGGAGGTCGTAGAGCTTGCGCACGCCAACGCCCTCAAACTGACGGATGCCGCCCTCATGCAATACGACCAGCGAACTCTGTCCTGTATGCAGTTTGTCAATCAATAAGTTCATCATAAGGCTAAAAGTGTTTGGTTACTTTGCAAAGATAGCATTTTATCCGCAAAACAAGAAGCATTATCGTGGTTTTTATTTTTTCTGAATGTTCGCAGCCGCCCGGCTGCCTCGTTTTCCGACCTCAGCTTCTCGCTTTGCCCTCGCCTTCGTCCGGTCGCGTCCGGCCGCAGGCGGGCTTGCGGAGACGGCCCCCGCGGCCGCCCGAACGTTTTGCGGAAGCGGTCTTGACGGCGGTCGGCGGCGGTGTCCGGCAATCTCATGAGATGTCCGGAGAATGTCGTTATAATTCAAGCGATATTCTGCTGGATTTTTTTCTTTTTGCTTTCTTTGCGTCAGCAGGAGGAACGGATGTCTCTCTCCTTTTTCGTGTTTGTGGTGAGGCGGTGCGCCGGAGATGCCGTTTTGGTCGGTAAACAGTCGTTACTTGCCTTGTAAAAGACCACCTCCCGAGGTGTGAAAGATGGTCTTTCGCACTTCAAGGAGGTGGCAGATGACAAACCTGAACGATGCTGCCGGCAGGACGAGACGCGGCCGGTCGGAAGAAGACAGGTTTGTCAGAGAAACCGAACGTATTGTTATTTGAGTTTTTTTAGTTTTCGGCTGTCCTTCCTTTCCCTGTTTTAGGGAAGCCGGGAGAGCGTGCCGTCGGCGTGGCTCACGTAGCGTTGCACGCGTCCGTCGCGCAGGGTGACGGCGATGCCGACCGCGTCGGGCTCGTCGGGTGAGAAGAACGAGACCTTCCCGACCGTGCCCGGCTCAGTGTCGGACGACGGCTCGTAGACGGCCACGAACGGATGCTGCCAGGCCTCGCCCTGCTGGCGGGCCACGAAGGTGAGTACCGGTTGCTCGCCGACCTTGTAGGGCTGGTGAGGCATGCGCTCATATTCGAGATTGGCGGGCGAGAGCGCGCGGAAGGCCGTGCGTCCTGCCGACGGTGCCATCCAGAGGGTCATCGTGATTTCGTGTTGGCCGTCGAGGGCCTTGGCCACCTGTTCGTCGGCGATGCGTGTGGTGAATGTGGCCTTCACGCCTTGGTCGGCGGGCGCGCTTTCCTTGTCGTATATATAGGAATAAGCGTAGAGATGACCGCCGGCAAAGGCCAGTTCGTCGGTGGGACGGAGGGGCAGCGGCGAGCCGTCGAGTGCGGTGAGCGTCATGGTCTGCCCGAGGTTGTGGTAGAAATAGTCGTGTGTCTTGTCGCCGCCCGCGCTCTTGCGGCTGCGGAACACGTCGATGTAGTAGCCGCCGGTGACTCCGGTCTTCACCGTGGCCACCGTGCGCTGCTGCAAGGCCTGCGTCTCTGGCTCGACGAAGCGCACCGTGGCGTAGCACAGCGAGTCGCGCCGCTCCTGCAGCGAGCCGCTGGAAGGCTGTGCGGCCGACACTTGCGGCTGCGCGGCGACGAGCTCGAAGGCGTGGTTTGACATCATGATGGGATAGGACGAGATGCCGTCGACGACGACCGTGTTGTGGGCCGGCATCTGCGAATAGTATTCGGCATAGTCGAGTCCGCTGTAGAGTTGCTTGCCGATGCCCGCATCGGGGCCGAGCACGTAGCCCTTGCCATAGAGCTCCAGGCTGATGCCGTTGGCGTGCTGGTGGTTGCCGAGGCTTCCGTTGAGCGACGCCATGAGGTCGTGCTGGCGGTGCATGCCCGTGCGCATGACGAGCCACGACACGTTGGGCGCATAGAACATCTGGCTGACATGACGCTCCACCGTCTCGACGGGAGCCTGCGGCTGCACGGCCTCCTTGAGCGCGCGGATGCTGTCGGACAGCTTCTTGTCGCGGTGGCGTGCGGCATAGTCGAGCAACAGATCCATGCCGCCCGTGCCCATGTAGCCGGGATGGGTGTCGCCGAAGCCGGCGAACATGCGGTTGGGAAACAAGTATTGGGGCGAGGTCATGAAGGCTCCCGTGAGCACGGGGTGCTGCCGGAAGAGGTCGATGCCTGCGTCACGGTCGAGGCGGTTGGCAAAGTCGGCGAACGTGTTGAGAACGGTCAGACTGTAGCCCGGCGACTCATACCACGTCTTTGACCGCTTGTCGAAGCCGAAGTCGATGAGCTTGTCCATGCTCCACTGGCGGATGCTGTTGCGGTGGGCGATATAGTCGAGATAATACTGCCGCCCCTTGCCGTCGGCATAGGTCTTGTCGTCACCGAGCACGAGGGCGATCTTCATGATGAAGTCGGCTTGGAAGAGGTTCCAGTTGTTGTGTGGAACGCCTCCGGCGATGATGTTCTCGGCCCATTTCTTCAAGGCCGCGTCGATGAGCGGACGGTCTTCCTCCACGAGGTCGGCGATGAGCGGGTAGGCTTGCGTGATCTCGTTGATGATGTCCTCGTGTATGACCTCAAACGTCGTCATGCCGACCAGCGTCTGCTGATGGCCGTGGTTGAGGTCAATGGGCACGTTGCGGTGATAGATGCCCTTCATATAGGTGGTAAGCACGGCGGCCGCCATCTGCCCCCAGCGTCGGTCGCCCGTGGCGTGGTAGAGGCGTGCGGCGTCGCGGGCGATACCCATGATCTGCCGGTTGACGCCTTGAATGTTGCACCCGGTCTTCGAGGGGTGAGCCTTCTCCATCTTTCCCGTGGCCTTGTTGACGAACGTCACGTCGCCCTGCTCGTTGTCGTCGTAGGGCACGATGTCTTCCAGCCGCGGCCGATTATACTGGGATGCGTTGCTGCGTGTGCCCGCATACTTCACCGTGGGCACGGGGGCGCGCTGTCCGCCGGGATGGCTGAAGCGCTCTCCGTCCACATATACGTCGGTGGCGTGGGTGGTCCAGTACATCTGCAGGCGCGACGTCAGCCAGTCGGGCTGCACCTCCACGCGCTTCAGATAGGGTTCGGTGCGCTCCATGAGCCGCTTGGTCTCGGCATCGGCGGTCTTCCTGGCCATGCCCGGAACGGCCGTCAGCAGCGCGAGACAGCACAGGAGGCAGAAGGGGATGTGACGTGTCTTTTTCATTTTGTGATGTATTATCCTTTTCATAGAATACGGATTGCACGATTCATTTACGTAGTCGGGCTGTGCAGAAAGATACATAAAAAATACCGTTTGAGCGCGGAAATGAGGGTAAAAGCATTAAAATATAGAACTTTCCAACATTTTTTTCTATTTTTTTTCTTGTTTTACAGTGAGAAATAACTAACTTTGTCACAAATTGGAAAGAATCATTTATTTTAAAATTACACCTTATGACAATGAGAAAGCTTTACGTAAAGACGCTTCTTCTTGCTGCCGCCACCGCCATGACGGCCCTTCCGTCGGCAGCACAAGGTCAGTGGCTCAGCCACCGTCAGAACAACAGCCAGGCTCCAGCGGCAGCCCAGTCGAAACCCATGGAGGGAAGCAATGACCACCTCTTCCTTGGTTATTGCTCGCCTGACTCGTACATCTATGAGTATGACGGATTTGCCGCCAACATGGACTCGCGCGGCGCGTTCGCCATCCTGCTCACGCCGGAGATGCTGAAACCTTATGCTGGCGGAACCATCACGGGCATGCTTGCCGGATGGGACACGTCACAGCGGACCGGACAGTATATGGGCTTCGTGCGCAAAGGCTTCAACGGCGACAACGTGGCACTCAATTCCGAGCCCGCGACGGTGAGCTATAGCTATCAGTCGAACACTCCGGGTTGGAACACGATCGTCTTCGACAGCACTTATGTCATCCCCGAGAACCCTGATACGCTTGTCGTCGGCTTCTACACCGACATGCCGAAGGGCCTCTATGTCGTGCCGACATTCTATCCTCACGACATTCCCAACAGCTGCTACACGCATATGGTCGGCGACACCACGGCTACGGGTGACGAGAACTGGTATGACGCCAGCAACTTCGGCATGCTGGCTGTCATGTTGCGCATCACCGACCGCAACGGCGACTTCCAGGCTGTGGGCAACATCGAGTCGCTCCATTACGACCGCGTGGTCTACACGGGCGAGAACGCTACGGCACTGGCCTTCATCGCCAACAAGGGCTCGAAGACGATGAACAACATTGAGCTCACCTTCCAGCAGGGCGACCAGATCCACACCGAGCGCGTCACCATCTCCAGCGGCATTGCTTCGGGCTCGTCGAAGCGCGTCACCGTGCCGATCTACTGCTTCGGATCGGGCAAGACCAAGATGACGATGACCAAGATCAACGACAAGGAGAACAAGGATACCACAGCCTTGGAGCTCAACCTCCTCGGCGTGTCGGTGGCTACGGCCAACAACTATGACTTCTATCCGCTCGTAGAGTTCTTCGAGAGTGAGAACAGCTATATGTCGCCCACCTACTATGAGGAGTGCATACAGCCCACCATCGATCCTTTCAAGGATGAGGTCAACTACGTCAGTCAGCACATGGACGACCAGTTCATGACGGGCGATGACGACGCACTGGCTCTCTCGCTGTGGCTCGCCGAGGGCGACTCGATGGCCGTAGAGCTGCCGTGCATGGGCATCAACCGCTCACGCTACGTGGCTGTTACGACGGGTGTGCTTCTCGGCACCAATACGCCGCTCCACTCGTCGCTCTATCCCGAGTTCGGGCAGAGCGTGCTGCGCGCCGTGCTGGAGATGCCTACCTTCGCCAGCATCGAGGGCGACGCCTCGCTCGACGGCGATCAGCTGACGGTCAATGTCACCGGCAATGTGGCCGACGGCGTGTTGGCCGACGGCGAACAGCTCTATTGCACGGTCTATCTCATGGAGGACAGCGTGCTCAGCGAGGACCAGATGTTCTGGACTAAGGACGACAAGGATGAGCGCAAGGGCGAATACATTCATCCGACCATCATTCGCGAGATTATGTCGTCTGACTTCAAGGGTGACCTGATCGGCGGTGCCGGCGACTTCTCGAAGACCCTCACCACCGAGATCGACCCCGAATGGGATCTCAAGCACCTGCGCATCGTGGCCTTCATCAACCGTGGCGGCGACAATGACAACTTCGACCGTCAGATTATCAACTCGACAGCTTTTGACGTAGACACAACGACCGGCATCAGCACCATTGGCGCTGACAAGCAGAACAAGGGCCTGCGCGTCTACGACCTCAGCGGACGCCGCGTCAACAAGATGTCGCAGCACGGCATCTATATTGTCAACGGCAAGAAGGTGGTCTTCTAATAATGTGCAAATAAAATATGAAGAAAAGAAATATCATCGCATCACTGTTGCTGGCCTGCGCGCTTGGCTCGCAGGCTCAGACGGCGACGGTTCCCTATGGCTTCGCGCCCAACGACATCGCCGATGCTGACAAGTCCATGCTCGGACTGGGCGACAAGAGCGGTTTCGTGAAGGCAGCCGTCTGTCTCGACCCTGCCACCGACCCTGCCTTGCAGCGTCTCAAGGGACAGAAGATTCTTGGCGTGCGCGTGCTCTTGCAGCACCGATACCGCAATGGCAAGAACCAGACGCGCAACTACGTCATGGCCGCTACCGGAACGCCCGACAACATGGTGGCTCAGAAGGTAACCACGCTGGAGGCAGGATGGAATGACGTGTGCTTCGATGAGCCGCTGACCATCGGCGACGAGCCTATCTATGTCGGCGCACAGGTCTACGAGACGCTCAGCGACAACCGCCCCTTCGTGG
The DNA here is from genome assembly GCA_964411005.1 of uncultured Prevotella sp. Taxonomy (GTDB): domain Bacteria; phylum Bacteroidota; class Bacteroidia; order Bacteroidales; family Bacteroidaceae; genus Prevotella. Next base: position 23,333 of record CAYPJA010000016.1, read on the forward strand.
CCTATGGACAGGCCAGCGTGCCCGGTGCCTGCTGGTTCAAGCTGAAGGATGACGACTGGAAGAGCTTCACCGACCGTGGCACGCTCTGCATCGCTGCCCTGCTCGACAGTGCCGTGGCCGCACCGCAGTTGGAGCGCACGGCCTATGTGCAGAATACGACGCATCCGCAAACCGTAGCCCCGTCGACCGACTTTGAGGGCGGACTCTATATCCACAATTTCACGACGGCGCCCATCACGTCGCTCACCGTTGCCATGCAAGGACAGGGCGACCACGAGCCCACGATGCGTGACATCACTCTCAGCAGTCCCGTGCCCGCTTATGGAAGCGTGAATATCACCACCACGCTGCGCTCGGGCCACGAGGGCAGCACAGAGGCTACATGGAGCGCGTGGGCCACGACCATCAACGGTACGGCCGCACAGGACGCCCGCCGCTCGCAGACAACGCTTGCCGTGTCACAGGACGACTTCATCCGCGTTCCGCTCGTGGACGAGTTGCCCAGGATGCCGTGTCCCAACTGCCCGGACATGGCCTACTATCTTGCACAAGGACTGGAGCTCTGCCGTGAGTCGGGCCGTCAGATCATCTATCTGGGCCACCGTTGCGGTTACCGTTACGATGATTTCACTTGCGACAACGACAAGGCCATCGAGTATCTCTTCAACGGAGACTCCTACAACCCGGCCGTAACGTTCAACCGCACGCAGTATGAGGGTCAGACGGGCATCATGTTTGGCAGCTATTTTGACAGTGGCGAGATGTTTGTCTCTGCCTTCGAGACCGCTGCCGACCAGTTCGCTCAGGCCGAGGTTTTCGTCGAGCCCACGCGCTCCAACGACGGCCAGGTGAGCCTGCGTGTGCATGGACGCGTCGCTTCCGACTATGTGAGCAAGGAGGTCTACATCTCTGCGTTCCTCGTCGAGGACAGTATTCCCGTGTCTGCCAGATATCCGCAGGAAGGCTACGACGAGCCTGACGGCCCGGCCGACCTGAAAGATGTGTTTAAGCACAATGGCGTTATCCGTGGCACTTACAACAAGGAAGCCATCGGCGACCGGCTGACGGTCAACGAGGACGGTACGTTCGACGTGACCTACAGCGGCATCAGCCTCACCAACGAGGAGGTGGAGAAGAACATGCGTGTCGTCGCTCTGTTGCACCGCGTCAACAAGGCCAATATTGCCGACAACTTCGTGCTCAATGCCGCTGAGGCCCGCTGGCAGACAACCAATGGCATCAGCGTGCCTCCTGTCACCACCAAGAAGGCTGAAGAGGCCATCTACGACTTGCAGGGCCGCCGGGTCAGCAATCCCACCCATGGCCTCTACATAGTTGGCGGCAAGAAGGTGGTCATCAAGTAAGCGCCGATTGCCTGTATGGCTAACGTGATAAGCCTGTAAAAAAAGAAAGCAGGAAACCAATCAAACAGAGAGAGGACACGACTGAAAAGTCGTGTCCTCTCTCTGTTTTTGTTTTATCGTACGGTGGCTTCCGCTGATGTCATAGCTTGACGCTCAACTGTATTTCCACGTCGGTTTGGCTGCTTTGGTCTATTTGTTGCATGCCCGACGAGATATGGTTGCGGTCGAGATAATCGGTCACCGATATCTTGCCAAGCAGGTAGAGGTGCTTGCCAATGTCGGCACGAACCAATATGCCGTAGCGGATGCCCTCGCCATACATCATGGGAACTGAGAAGGTGTAGAGCGGGCCACGCTCGTAGACGTAGAGCCGGGTGTCATAGTTGTCGGTGTGAAAATAGCTTACCGACGCATAGGCATAGAGCCGGTGCCATGTCCAACCGCCTTGTTCTGTCAGCATCCACCCGTGGCTGGTCTTTCCGGTGGTCGACGCGGCCACGTTGAGCTGCGTGTGAACGTGCCATGTGGTGCCGTCGTAACGTGCGCTGAGACGTCCTCGTTGCGTGGTGGTATGGACAAGAGCCGTTTTGTCGGCATTGTCATATTCGCGCCGTCTCAGACGATAGCGTGCGAGAAAGGTCCATGCGCCGACGCTGTAGGCGGCCGACAACAGGTTGTCCCAGGCGTGCGACGAGGCTGAGGCGCGGTATCTGGCCCAGGCGAAATAGGTCATATCGGTATAGCCAGACAGTTGCAGGCCGCGCGACGGACTCCATTCGGCACCCACGTAGACGCCGCTCTCGTTGTGCACGCTGCCTCCCTCGCTGAAAGTATGTGCCAGCAAGGCATGGTAACGGTAGGAGTAGAACCGCTGCAGGGTCATCAGCCGGAGCGACGACGTGGCCAGCCAGCTGACACTGTTGATGGTGGCCCAGCCTTTGCCGTCGCCTAAGGCAGTCTCGCCGCTGATGTTCAGCTGGCTGCTGGTGTATCCGTAATCCACGCTGGCGTTCCAGAAGTTTTTCCCGGTGGCGTCCCATTGATGGTAGAGCTGGCGTTTGTCAGGGTGTAGAGGTCTGTTGAATCCTGTTTCCACAGCCGTCATGCCAACGTGCCACCGTTGCCATCGCCAGTTGATGTTGCCGCCGTAAGCCGTCTGTGAGGCATTGTGTCGCCGGCTCATCTCCGACCGTGTGCGGTGATAGCCGGTGCGCAAGATGGTGCGTATGTTTCCGTTGTCATCAAGCGTTGCGTCTATCTTGCGCCATGAGAAAAAGCCTGTTATGTCGAGAGAGGTCTTCTGGGTCTTGTAGACAGAGAGCGTGGCTGCCGCGCCTTGCATGTAGTTGGCTTCTGAGCGTGAGCTGTGGCCGCTGACAAGATGTGAGGATCGGCCCAGCGATTGCAATGTCCCGGCCTTTCCGAAACTGAGGTTGTTGTTCAGTACGAGTCCCATGCCCATGTGAAGACGGTAGCGTCCGGCCACCACGTCCTTCAGCGAAAACCACTGAGGTCGGCGTTCTGCCTTCCAGACGGGCAACGGCTTCGGACGGTAGAGCACGTAGAGAGAATAGTAGTCCCATCCCCGTTTGTTTTTGTCATGCAAAAAAGGCTCGCCTGAGTCTTGCGAGCCAATGGCGGCGGCTTTCCATTGGCCGTCCACGTCTATCATGTAGCGCCACCAGTGTCGCCATTGCGGGCCTATGTAGCCACCGCTTGAGGCTGCGGTTCTGTCGCCATTGCGGGTGTAGGTGGGCAGTTTGGCTGTCACGAGAAGCCGCTGGTGCACGTCATGCCGTGTGCGGGCGGTGTCAGCGAGTGCTTCCGGCTGCGTCAATGTGACAAACTGGAGGAGCAACGAGCGTGTGAAATGGTCCAGACTTCGAATCATTTTCAGCTCGCCCAGGCTGCGCATGCCGCCATAGCGGTATGTATATTCCTGCAATTCCATGATTTGTTGGGCGGAAAGAAACGGTAGCTGTTCCAAATCCTCACGCGTGGCCCTGTTCAAGTCGAGTTTGTTCAGCGAAAGGCTTTGCAGCAGTTCGTAGTCGTGTTGATCCCATGTGTTCTCTTCGTCCGTCATGTCGAGCCATTGCTCATAGCTCTCCTCCCATGGCTGTCGGCCTGTTGTGTGTGTTTCTGGCGTTTCTGTTTGAGCTTTCGTCAGTGATGGCACGCAGGCCAATAGGGTTATGTATAAAAGACGATAATTCATCAACAGATTTAGGGTAGAAATATCATTCTTTGCGGTTCAATAGTTTTTCAACTTCTTCGGGAGTCCGGTCTGTCGCTTCGGCAATCTGCTCTTGGGTAAGACCGAGGCTTCCCATCTTTTCAATCAGCGACTTGAGCAGCAGTTCTTGTTCTTTCAGCTGGTTGTCTTTCTCTTTCAACTGATCGTTCGACTGCCTCAATTGGTTTTTTGTCTTCTCCAATTGCTCGCTCTGCTCCTTGATTTTTCCGTCCTGCTCCTTAATCTTTCCGTCCTGCTCTTTAATCTTTCCGTCCTGCTCTTTAATCTTTCCGTCCTGCTCTTTGATCCTTCCGCTCTGTTCCTTGATCTTGCCATCCTGTTCCTTAATCTTCCCATCTTGCTCTTTGATCCGCTTGTCACGGTTCATGATGGCCGTGTCGCGGTCCTCAATGGCAGAGAAGTATTCGTCCTCCACGTTCATGTCTTGCCTTATTCTGGGATTGGCGGCGGCAGCCGTCAGCCTGTGAACGATGTATTGCATGTCGGCATCATCGGCATAGGCGTCCTCGTCGAGGCAGAGCAACTGCGGATCCTCCTCGTCGGCCTTTGTCTGGTCGAAGACGCTCAGCACCTTGTCCAGACGCTTGTTGACCCGCCCGTGCAGCAACGGGATTTGCACGATGACGCTGTCGTGCACCAGACTCTCCACAAACGGGTCCGGCATGCCACGCAGCACCTCGCGCCCGTCGTAGTCGTAAGCCTTGTGATGGACATAGAGCACGGGCTCCTCGATGTCGCCCACGCGGTGTCCCATGATGTAGATAGACACCATCGGATAGGCCGTCTTCTTCGCGCTCGACTCGTCGATGTTGCGTCGGCTGTTGTACTGCGCGCCGAGATACTGCCTGAAGCGCAGCGTCTCCGTCTCCACCCATGTCTTCTGCAGCTCGATCAGGATGAGGCTCTCCTTGCCGTCGGCGTCGCGGACGCGCGCCCCGAAGTCGATGCGGAACATGGCTATCTTGTCCTTCGTCTCGTTGGCATATTCATGGGGGCGCACCTCCACGCTGACCACATCCTTCTTCAGCAGCGCGGAGAGCAACGTCCTGGCGATGCGGTCGTCCTCCATGATGTACTTGAAGACGGAGTCGTAAATGGGATTGGCTACATGAATCAATGACATATCTCGTTTTCCTTTCCTGCGGGTTTTTGCTTGCAAATATAGTGCAAACGAACGACATGACAAAGAAAAAACACAGTTTTTTCCCTTGCTACGTCCGGGTGCGAAACGATGTTCTGCAAATAGAGTACGACCTAATATGATTTTAAAAATAAAAAATGGGTGGGGCATTTATACAAGAAAAGGGCGAGTCACCCCGCCCAAGATGTTTTCACAACGGAATAATCCTTATTGTGATTAGCTAAAAAATATGGGGCAAAGATACAAAAAATAGGTTGTAATACAAAATATTAGAAAGAAAAAATGTATCTTTGCCCTAAATTAATAATTAAAGACCTTTGAACACATGAGCAACATTCTTGGCTTAGATTTAGGAACGAATAGTATTGGTTGGGCTCTGGTGGACACAGACCGTCAGCTCGTCATTAAAGCCGGATCGCGAATAATCCCTATGGATGCCGCCACTTTGGGCGACTATGAAAAAGGAAACTTAAAATCACCGGCATCGGAACGTACCGATTTCCGCGGTACACGTCGGCTTTACGAACGTGCTGTCCTGCGGCGTGAGCGGTTGCTGCGCGTGCTGCATGTATTGGGATGGTTGCCATGGCATTATGAAGAACAAATCGACTGGACTACGCACCCCGGTCAGTTTATCGGTCATGGAGAGCCCCTGTTGCCTTATCGCAAGACCGCCGACGGTCACCGTGAGTTCATTTTCATGGACTCGTTCCGTGAGATGCTGGCCGAGTTTACCAACCGTCATCCTGAACTAACCGCCAATGGCAAAAAGATACCTTACGACTGGACAATCTACTATCTTCGCAAAAAAGCCTTGACAAGACCAGTCACACGTGAGGAACTGGCATGGATTATACTCAACTTCAATGCCAAACGCGGATATTATCAGCTGCGTGGAAAGGATGATCTGGGTGAGGAGACCACCGACAAGCTGGAAGAATATCGCCTGCTCACCGTCAAAGAGGTGGTGATGACAGGTTCCGACAAGAAACGCGCAGATTGGAACTTTTATGACGTGGTTTATGAAGACGGTGTCATGCAACGCAAAGCCGGTCCTGTGCCGCCACGCAAACCTGGTGACCTTGTGGAAGTAATCGTCACCACTCAGCTTGGAAAGGACGGTAAGGTAAAGCTTGACAAAGAAGGAAAGCCACGAATCAGCCTGCGTGATCCCAAGGACGATGACTGGACGCTCATGAAGAAGCGTTCTGAAAAGGCCATCAATGAGGCTCAAGTCACGGTTGGAACTTATATATATGACAACATGCTCGAACAGCCGGACATAAAAGTAAGGGGAAAACTTGTCAGAACCATTGAGCGCAAGTACTATCGGGACGAGCTGGAGAAGATTCTGCGAGCACAAGCCGCCTTCCTGCCGGAGCTTAACGACAGTGTCACTTTGCAAAAATGCGTCAGCGAACTCTACCGCAACAATGAGTCGCACGTGGCATCGACCCTTCGCGGTAACCTCGCCCGGTTCATTGTCGATGACATCATCTTCTATCAACGGCCTCTGAAAAGCAAGAAAAGCGAAATAGCCGATTGTCCCTATGAGACATATCATTATATAGACAAGGAGACGGGCGAGATAGTCAGCAAGACCATTAAGTGCGTTCCCCGGTCGAATCCCATCTTCCAGGAATTCCGTCTGTGGCAGTTCATCGGAAACCTGCGCATCTGTGAGCGCGAGAAAGAGGTCAACGGCAAGACACGCATGGATGTCGATGTCACCGACGAGTACCTCCATTCGCCCGACGACATCTGTGATCTCTTCGATTTTCTCAGCGACCGCAAGGACATCAACCAGAAGCAGTTTCTCGCCCACTTCCATCTCGATGAGAAGCGTTTCAGGTGGAACTTTGTGGAAGACAAAACCTTTCCTTGCAATGAGACTCACAGTCTGCTGCGCAAGGCCATGGATAAAGTGTCCGGGCAACCCCGTCTCACCTCCGGACAGGAACGACAGCTGTGGCACATACTTTATTCGGTCGACGACGCCATTCAGCTGGAAAAGGCCCTGGAAGGATTTGCCCGAAGCAATGGAATCGATGCCATCACGCTGGTTGACAGCCTCAAGCACGCCGAGCCTTTTGCCGATGATTATGGGGCCTACTCGGAGAAAGCCATCAAGAAGCTCTTGCCTCTCATGCGTACCGGGCGCTATTGGAGCGCCGATGCCATCGCTCCACAGACACGCCTGCGCATCGACCGCATTGTGCAGGGGGAAGACGAAATTCCTCAACAGCAAAAAGGGAAAAACCTCCCATTGCGGAAGACTGAAGATTTTCAGAGGTTGCCCGTGTGGCTTGCCTGTTATGTGGTCTATGGCCGACACTCGGAAGCCGCCGACACAGAGCGGTGGGAGAAGCCGGCCGACATCGACCGTTATCTGCGAGAACACTTCCGGCAGCACGCGTTGCGTAACCCTATCGTTGAGAAGGTGCTCGGAGAGACCCTGCGCGTGGTCAGAGATGTCTGGAAAACGTATGGAAAGATTGACGAGGTGCACGTGGAGATGGGACGAGACTTGAAGGCACCTGCACAAGAGCGTGCACGCATGACGCAGCGCATCAGGGAGAACGAGCAGAAGAATCTGCGCATCCGGAAGCTCCTGCAGGAGTTTGCCAGTCCCGAATATGGCATCGAAGGGGTGCGCCCGCAATCGCCCAGCCAACAAGAGATACTTAAAATCTATGAGGACACAGTGCTCAACGATGCCACCATTGATCAACCCGACGACATCCGCAAGATTTCCGGCAGTCTTGGCAACCCTTCGTCAGAGATCAGCAAGAGTGATGTCAACCGCTACAAACTGTGGCTGGAGCAGCAGTATCGCTCACCTTACACGGGCCGTGTCATTCCGCTCTCAAAACTTTTCACGCCCGCCTATGAGATTGAGCACGTCATACCGCAGTCGCGCTATTTCGACGATTCGCTCAGCAATAAAGTGATTTGCGAGAGCGAGGTCAACAAGTATAAGGACCGCATGTTCGGCTATGAGTTCATCGTCGAGAAAGGCGGCCGTGTCATCCCCGCCAACTTGGGTGGAACCATCAGAATATTCGACAAGACCGAATATGAGGAGTTTGTCAAGAAGCACTATGCCGGCAACCGCTCCAAGATGCGCAGGTTGCTCATGGACGATCTGCCCGATAGCTTCATCGAGCGGCAGATGAACGACAGCCGCTATATGGCCCGACAGGCCATCGGCATACTTTCCCATCTGGTCAGAGACAAGGATGAGGATGCCTTTATGTCGAAGCATGTGCTGGCCTCCAACGGCCGCATCACCGACCGGCTCAAGAAAGAATGGGGCATCAGCCAAGTGTGGAACGACCTTGTGGCTCCACGCTTCATGCGCATGAATGATCTCACCGGCTCTAACGCCTATGGTGAGTGGACGGCCGATCAGGGCCACCGCTGGTTCCGGACTTCTGTCCCGCTCGAATTGTCACGCGGTTTCAGCAAGAAGCGCATAGATCACCGTCATCATGCCATGGACGCTATCGTCATAGCCTGCACCACACGCGACCATATTAACTATCTAAACAATGTGTCGGCACGTGCCGGGCAGGCAGGGGAGCGGCATGACTTGAAACGCAAGCTGTGTGAGAAGGTCGAGACCGATGCCAACGGCAACTATGTGTGGCAGTTTCTCAAGCCCTGGCCCACCTTCACGCAGGACGTAAGAAAAGAACTTGCGGGCGTCATTGTGAGTTTCAAGCAGAATCTACGCGTTATCAACCGCATGACTAACCGTTATTGGCACTATGAAAACGGGCAAAAGAAGCTCGAAAAGCAGGTTAAAGGCGACGGTTGGAGCATCCGAAAGTCGCTGCACAAGGACACTGTGCACGGTCTCGTGAGGCTGCAAACCGTCAAGAAGGTGAAATTGGCCGAAGCCCTTGATCAGTGCCACATGATCAAGGACAAGGACGTCAGAAAGGAAGTAAAAAAGGTGATAGGGCTCTATAAGAATCCTGACAAGAAAACCATCGTGAAATATTTCAAGGACAGAGGCTATACCGTTGGCGGAAAAGACATCTCACGGGTCGAAATCTATTACACGCCTGCGGTAGCTGAACAGGTTGCCTTACGCACTTCCATAGACACTACTTTCAATCAAAAGAAGATAGACTCTGTCACCGACAGTGGCATCCGGGCAATCCTGACTCGTCACCTGGCCCGGTATGATGGTAACAGCGAGGCAGCCTTCTCGGCCGATGGCATTGCCGAAATGAACCGGAACATCCGCCAACTCAACAACGGCCACGACCACAAACCCATCTTGAAGGTACGTGTCGTGGACGCATTGGGACTGAAATTTCCAGTTGGGAACATCGGAAACAAGAATCAGAAATATGTTGTAGCCGACAAGGGAACCAATCTCTTCTTTGCCGTTTACGCCGACGAGGAAGGCAAACGCTACTTCGAGAGCATACCCTTCAATGAAGCTGTCGAGAACGAAAAGGCCGGTATGCCGCCGGCTCCCGATCGCGACGAGGAGGGGCATCCGTTGCTCTTCACGCTTTCGCCCAACGACCTTGTCTACGTTCCGGAGGAAGGAGAGCATGTCGACGTGCGCCAACTGAATCCGGAAAGAATATGGAAGATGGTGTCATGTTCAGCCAATAGAAGTTTTTTTATTCCAGAAAGAATAGCTACAGTCATTGCCGATAGAAAAGAATATGGTAGTCATAATAAGGTGGAGTTGACCGATGATAAGGTTAGTATTAAAGCTGTTTGCGTCAAATTAAAGGTTAATCGCTTAGGCATATGTGAGTCTGTGAATGATTAAGAAGACACTCTATTTTGGCAATCCGGCCTATCTCTCCCTGTCTAATGGACAGATGGTCATCAAGTTGCCGGAGGTGGAGACGGCGAAAGCACTGTCTGAGGCCATCCGGAAGGAATCGGTGCGCACCGTTCCCATAGAAGACATCGGCATTGTTGTGCTCGACCATCAGCGCATCACGGTCACGCAAGGACTGCTTAGTGCCCTGTTGGAGAACAGCAGCGCCATCATCACCTGCAATGGCAAGCGTATGCCGGCCGGCCTGCTCATGCCGCTTGAGGGCAACACGCTGCAGAACGAACGATTCCGCAAGCAGATAGAGTGCTCTCTCCCTTTGCGCAAGCAACTTTGGCAGCAGACGGTAAAGGCCAAAATAGAGAACCAGGCTGGCATGCTCGTGAAATATTCAGTGAAGAGTCCTGCCACTTTATTTAAAATGGCAGGCAATGTGAGGAGTGGTGATCCTGATAATTATGAGGCACAAGCGGCCGTCTACTACTGGAAGAATATCTTCTCCGATCGCCCCGATTTCATCCGCGCACAGGACGGCGAGGCACCCAACAGCCTGCTCAACTATGGCTACGCCATCCTGCGTGCCGTCGTGGCACGCTCACTGGTCATCAGCGGGCTGTTGCCTGTCTATGGCATTCATCACCACAACCGCTACAATGCCTATTGTCTGGCCGACGACATCATGGAGCCTTATCGTCCTTATGTCGACGAGGCCGTCATCACCATCATGGCCCAGCATGAGAGTCTGCCCGATCAACTAACGACTGACATGAAAAGAGATTTGCTTGGCATCCCTGTCATCGACGTGAGGATTGGCGGGAAACGGCGCCCGCTGATGATTGCCGTCGGTGAGACTACGGCCAGTCTGGCCAAATGCTTCAATGGCGAAAGCCGCAAGATAGCTTATCCTTCTGTATATGAAGATCCGTTTAAATGAATATCGTGTCATGTGGGTGCTTGTGCTTTACGACCTGCCTACGGAGACCAAGAGACAACGGAAGATGGCTGCCCGCTTCCGGAAAGAGATTATGGGCGACGGCTTCACGATGTTTCAGTTCTCCATTTATGTGCGTCATTGCGCCAGTATGGAAAACGCTCAAGTGCATATCAAGCGTGTAAAAGGACTGATACCTGAAGAGGGAAACATTGGAATCATGTGCATCACCGACCGCCAGTTTGCCGACATCGAAATATTCAGTTGCAAGAGAGAAAAGAAAACAAATGCACCTTATCAGCAATTGGAACTTTTCTGAAATCTCCATTTCGTTACAGAACTTTCGGTTAACGAGTCGATTAACCGAGTTGTCAACACACAAAAGAATCCGAGCCGTCTCTGCTCGGATTCTTTTTGCGTCTTGATTTTTTTTCTTTCTAATATTCTTCTTAACGATTTGAATATCAGTTACTTTCAAGAATCAAGTTGTCTTTGCTCTTGCAAAGATAGTAATTTTTTAGCTAATCACAACTGCCATAACCTCGTGCGTTATGACCAACTCGTTGTCTTTGCTCTTGCAAAGATAGTAATTTTTTAGCTAATCACAACTGAGTGTTAGCGGTAGTCATGACTTCGGAGGTTGTCTTTGCTCTTGCAAAGATAGTAATTTTTTAGCTAATCACAACAGGACTAGATCCCAAGTGCTGCGCGCAAAGGTTGTCTTTGCTCTTGCAAAGATAGTAATTTTTTAGCTAATCACAACTATACACAAACAGCAACGCCGCCGGATGTAGTTGTCTTTGCTCTTGCAAAGATAGTAATTTTTTAGCTAATCACAACCTCAACTTGGTTACTTTTTATTGACCGAGGTTGTCTTTGCTCTTGCAAAGATAGTAATTTTTTAGCTAATCACAACCTCCACTTGGTTACTTTTTATTGACCGAGGGTTGTCTTTGCTCTTGCAAAGATAGTAATTTTTTAGCTAATCACAACAAGTGCAGGCGCAAATTGCACAGGCTTTGGTTGTCTTTGCTCTTGCAAAGATAGTAATTTTTTAGCTAATCACAACAAGCCAAGACAGCCACGCCGCGAAACTATTGTTGTCTTTGCTCTTGCAAAGATAGTAATTTTTTAGCTAATCACAACACAGAGTGGGTAACTCCACTTGGTTACTTTGTTGTCTTTGCTCTTGCAAAGATAGTAATTTTTTAGCTAATCACAACGGTTCACGGCTGCAATTATGATTACGATCGTTGTCTTTGCTCTTGCAAAGATAGTAATTTTTTAGCTAATCACAACACAAAAGAAGGTGCTATAAAGTTTTATAACGTTGTCTTTGCTCTTGCAAAGATAGTAATTTTTTAGCTAATCACAACAGCATAGCCGTCGGGCTAAACGTCTCAAGCGTTGTCTTTGCTCTTGCAAAGATAGTAATTTTTTAGCTAATCACAACGTTATCCTTGATTCGTTGCGTGCTTACCTTGTTGTCTTTGCTCTTGCAAAGATAGTAATTTTTTAGCTAATCACAACCTATGACCTCAACCGAAAAGCGAGTTAAAAGTTGTCTTTGCTCTTGCAAAGATAGTAATTTTTTAGCTAATCACAACATTACGTGTATAAAACATACATGGAAAACGGTTGTCTTTGCTCTTGCAAAGATAGTAATTTTTTAGCTAATCACAACAGATCGAGAGGGTTAAATGTGTCCGTATTTGTTGTCTTTGCTCTTGCAAAGATAGTAATTTTTTAGCTAATCACAACAGGTATTAACTACCTTTGCACCTTTGCACTGTTGTCTTTGCTCTTGCAAAGATAGTAATTTTTTAGCTAATCACAACCTGTTAAAACATATCACAAAAGCAAATCAGGTTGTCTTTGCTCTTGCAAAGATAGTAATTTTTTAGCTAATCACAACATCCACTAAAGCCAGTATCTCCGCCTTTAGGTTGTCTTTGCTCTTGCAAAGATAGTAATTTTTTAGCTAATCACAACAGCTGCCACCCGTGCGATTAGGAAATCGCTGTTGTCTTTGCTCTTGCAAAGATAGTAATTTTTTAGCTAATCACAACGTACTTTCACGCTCTGATTTTTTACGCTCGGTTGTCTTTGCTCTTGCAAAGATAGTAATTTTTTAGCTAATCACAACCCTGTTATGCCTCCAAGAACCTAACGTCAGTTGTCTTTGCTCTTGCAAAGATAGTAATTTTTTAGCTAATCACAACGCAATGGTCAAAACATCTCCTTCGAATCAGTTGTCTTTGCTCTTGCAAAGATAGTAATTTTTTAGCTAATCACAACACTTTAAAGTTACCTTCTTCTAAAGCTATTATAAAACTGACAGGTTTTGCCGAACTTGCGAAGCGCTCGCTGGAATACCGATTCAAGTCATTCAGAGACAAGTAATGCTTGTGATACGAAGATAAGGGGAATGGGGTTGCGGAAGTGTTTGAGTATATTTTAAGTGATAATGGATTAGCTTTGCACGCAAGACCTCCGAAGGGGCGCGATGACTTCAAGCTCGTGAGGCAATTAAGGCCATGAATGGATTCATGGCCTTAATTCTTCCGATACTCATTGCTGTGTTATTTTTGTGACTCGACACGTCTGCGGAGCCCCTGCCAAATGTAGGTGCTTAGGAATGAGCTGTCGGCGTTGTCAACCATTCTCCTGAAACGTGATGCCGGCATAGCTATGGTCAGCAGCTCCGGTCTTACACAACTGCGCATCGCCGTGTCCATCCCTCCGAGTACGACTCTCGGGTTTTCCTGTCTGTTTTCTTCCAATGGAAACGCAAAAACGCTTTCACAACCGGAACCAAACGGTACGATCACATTGTCAACGCGGGTGTCGTCAAAGCTCGCAAGAGTGTGTAGGGCCGAAATGACATCTGGCTTTGCAAAGACTATATATATTTCCGGCTCGTCGTCCTCAGTGAGCTGGTCCAGCGGCTTCATGATGAGATATTTTCCCGTAGGTCTCGCTTTTGGATTTATATCGTGCATCATGTTGGCCTGCTCACGGTCGATTTTAAACTTTTCGATTTCGCACAGGAGTTTCACCGTGGCTTCTTCAAGATATTCTCCGCCAAAAATGGCCAGGCGCGAGCCGAAGCATCCGAGATTGTCGACATCAAACGCAAGTGCGGTTCCTTTGTGCAGCCGGGCCATCTGTGCGAATATGCAGGTATAGCCGCGACTGTTGTCTGCGGGTTTTGGCTGATACGCCGCCCCGCTCAGTGTATCGGAATAGAACGCGGCAATCGGATGTTCGACCGTCGGGAAATATTTTTGCCAACATTCCAGTGCTTTTTGTTTTAATTCTTGGTTCATTGTCTTCTTTTTTGGGGTTTGCAAAGTTAAAGGTTATTGGGTTGTCTTTGCTTTTGCAAAGATAGTGATTTCTTTTGTGAATTTGTGAAAATGTTCACGAGAGTAATTCTTCAATTATAATGCTTCTTGTACCATGTCTTGAACGCATCAATATCAATGCGGTCGTTGTACTGTGTGAAACGATTGAACAGAAGTGCTTTCAATGTAACCGGCATATCATCTGTTTCGCGAAACGAAGTCAGACCGAACGTGATATATTCGTCAAGCAGAGTGCCAAAATCACTGTTTTCAGCGCACATTTTATCGACCCACATTTTTTCAATGTTGAACAGCGTCTGAACATCTGTATCTGTGCTTTTGCAGCCATTTTCGCCGTGATAGTATCGGCAGAACTTCAGCAAAGCGTCTACTTGTTTGCCCATCATGTTTATTGTAAAATTGTGATTGCATTTTTCGTTTCTTTAGGCAAGTAAGTAAATGCCCGTTCTACGTTGAGCTTGAGGAAATTTGTTGACGATCCATTGCTTGCTGAAACGTGTGTTGTTTGAGCCCGACGTAATCACGAGACCAAAAGCCTTGATTATACAACTTATCGGCACGTTTCAGCATTTCTTCTTTTGTGGTGTCGTGCTGACCGTCTCCCTCCCATAGATGTTCTTTAAGATATGTTACCATGGTCAGAGAAAGCATATCCTTTTCTTTTTCGTCCTGGGCTTCAAAAGCATATAATTCCAGTTTCCACCAAAATGCTTTGCCAAAGTCTTTACCTTGAAAAGGGTTACTCTTTTCGCCTTTGTAGTATTTGTAGTTGGCGTATCTATCCATTTTTTTCTTGATTAAAGTTTTGTTTTAAGGAACAGGCCGTGCTGTTGTCCCTGCTCTTGCAAAGATACTGATTTTTTAGCTAACCACAACCATAATAAGTGCGAATACGAAAATAAGAGGAGACAAAAGGATATTATGGCTGACAGCAAGGAGTTGGCAGCAGGCATGCGTGCCGGGTTCGTCGGCAAGGAGATGCCAAGGTTTGCCCTCTGCGTCATGGGAGTCTATGGCGCAGTTGCGCGTGGGACGTCGCTTGAGGGCGTGTTGAGCAAATACGGGTTGACCCGCGAGCAATATGAGGCGAACGTGGAGCGTGCTTTGTCGGCGTAAATACCTTTCAAGCACTTTTGACTATTCGGGCAGACTAAAAAAACAATTCAACAAAAGAAAATCAGTGCTGTTTCTTGTTTTTTTTGTTCAATAAGTCAAAGAGCGCGGCGGTCTCTGTGCCTACAAAGTTAGCAAATTTGTTTGAGAACGCCAAATTTTTCGGTTGTTTTTACGAGTTATTTTATAAAGAAGTTGGTTTCCTCAATCTTTTGTATACGAGAAAAACGGGCTTTATAGAAACCGGATGAGGCTCACGGGTGTCTCGTGCGCGCTTTTTGATGGTTGTCTTTGAGAATATTGGAGAGGCTCGAAAGCTGCATGAATAGCCGTGAGACGGGGTGCAAAAGGACGCTGATGGGCCTTGGGGCGTGGTGAGACGCGTAAAGGCGAAAAACTTTATAAATTTAACAAAAAAAACTTTCGTTTTTCCTTGTATATTCGAGAATATTTGATTATCTTTGCATCAAGAAATTATTAACCCTATGATTACTAAAAGGAAAGGAAAAAATGAAAGGAAAAGAAAGACCAAGCCGCATGGCGATTGTCTTGGCGGCAAGAATTTATCGACCCAATGATTGCGAGAAGGAAAGGAAAAGGATGAAAGCCAAAGGAAGGCGAGGCCTCATGGCGGACGCTGCCCGACAGCGGAGTCCGTCGTGTCCGCGCCTCGCCGACGCCTGCCTCAACGCGCTCGGCCGCCCCCAGCTGCGCCCCAACAAGGGCCGCGGATTATGTTGGGACGTGGGCGGAGACGGAAGGAGGAGACGCGGGCGTTTTCGTGCAAGCATCCTAAAGCAAAAAAAGTAAATATTTTACAACAAGGAACAAATATTCTACAACGCAAAGCAATATCCTACAACGTAAAGCGAATATTTAACGCCTAAAAGCAATGTTATAAAGCGTAAGGCAAGTAATTTTACAGTAAAAAGCGAACATTTTAACAGCAAAAAAGTAAACATTCCGCAGTAAGCGACATTCATCTCAAGCACTTTGAGGACGCGGTGGCCTCCCGTCACGGGCGTGGCTTGCCGCTCTTCGAGTGCAGAGAGACAGGAGGAGACAATCAATGCAGAACGAGTCATTCATCTTTCATGCTTCGTGGGCTGAAGTCTTGGGCGGTCTGCCCGGGAAGGTCAGACTGAAGGTCTTGGACGCCATAGTCAGGTATGGCGTAGGACGAAGACCCTCTCAGCTGAAGTGCCTGGCAGCGCAAGCCTTCGCGACGATAAAGCAGGAGATCGACCTTGACCGTGAGCGCGAGGCCAAGCGGCACGCGCAGAGGAGGGCATGGAGCGCGCAGGCCAACGCAAAACGTTGGGCCAAGCAGCGCGGGAAGGCTCAAGACGCCTCCGTTTCTCCCACAGGGAGCAAAGTCGTCCCTATCGGAGAAACCCGCATGGAAAGCCAATTTTCGGCTTCCGCAGCCGTTGACGAAAACGCAAAAAACCGTGGAGGAATCAGCGTTTCTCCCACAGGGACAACTCAGCTCCCTACTCGGAGAAAACCCCAAAAACGGCCAAAAATCGACAAAAAACGCCCAAAACTCTCACGCTCGCGCGTTAACACTCCTGCTCACCGAAGGTGAGGCTCAGGGTAAGGCTCAACTCAAAGATATAATTATCTCTTCAAAGAAAGAGAGCGTAGAGAAAGAAAGTTTCCCTAAACGGCCGTCATCGACCGTCGAGACCGAGGCCGCCGGGCAGGGCGAGCAGGTCGCAGGGCAAGCCGCACAGGGCGCAGGGCCGTCCGAGCAAGCCGCAGGGCCGACTTCAAAGCCAACCTACGGACAAGCCGAGCAGGTCGACGGGTCAGCCGAGCAGGTCGACGGGTCAGCCGAGCAGGTCAACGGGCTGGCGGAACAGGCTTTCGGGCAGTCTCAGCCAAGCGAGCCGACCGTCGAAGCCACGCCGACCGAAAGGGCAGGGCAGACCAGCGGGCAAGCCGTACAGGCCGCAAAGCCGACTTCAAGGCCGACCCGTCGCACGGCCAAGTCCGCCACAAGCCGGGCAAGCCGACGCCCCGTCTTCGTCGTCATCCCCACGACCCCGGCGGTGTCGGCACAGCGCAACGACGTTGTCTTGCCGCATGGCTCAAGTCGCTCCGGCGGGCCGTGCCGGCGGTGGAGAAACCGGCGTGCGGTGGGGGAGAGAGAAAAAAAGAGGGCATTAGATTTTGTCTTTCGGCCCGTTTGGTGTACCTTTGCATACGGAAACAAAACTAAACGACAAGAAATGAGCAGTATAGAGAAGGAAATACAGCTGGGCGTGCAGGCTGCCGTCAAGGAGCTGTATGGGCAGGACGTGCCCGAGAAGATGGTGCAGTTGCAGAAGACGAAGGAAACGTTTGAGGGCAACCTCACCGTGGTGGTATTCCCATTGCTGCGCGTCTCGCGCAAGAGCCCGGAGGAGACAGCCGGGGCCATCGGCGAAGAGCTGCTGAAACGCTGCGAGGCCGTGGCTTCCTACAACGTGGTGAAGGGCTTCCTGAACCTCGTCATCGCCGACGCCGCCTGGTCCGGTCTGCTGGCCGACATCAACGCCGACGCCGCCTGGGGCGAGCGGAAGGCCGGGGCTGACGCTCCGCTGGTGATGATCGAATACTCATCTCCCAACACAAACAAGCCTCTCCATCTGGGCCACGTGCGCAACAACCTGCTCGGCTGGTCGCTCGCGCAGATCATGCAGGCCAACGGCTGCCGCGTGGTGAAGACCAACATCGTCAACGACCGCGGCATACACATCATGAAGTCGATGCTGGCCTGGATGAAGTGGGGCGATGGCGTGACGCCGGAGACCGCCCGGAAGAAGGGCGACCACCTCATCGGCGACTTCTACGTGCTTTTCGACAAGCACTACAGGGAGGAGTGCCAGGAGCTGAAGGCCCGTTTCATGGCCGAGGGCCTGGACGCCGAGAAGGCCGAGGAGCGTGCCAAGAACGAGGCTCCGCTCATCAAGGAGGCCCACGAGATGCTCGTCAAGTGGGAGCGCGGCGATGAGGACATACGCGCCCTGTGGCAGAAGATGAACGCATGGGTGTATGCCGGATTCGACGAGACATACAAGGCTCTTGGCGTGGGCTTCGACAAGATCTACTATGAGTCGGACACCTATCTTGCGGGCAAGAAGAAGGTGGAGGAAGGCCTGGAGAAGGGCGTCTTCTATCGTCGCCCCGACGGCAGCGTGTGGGCCGACCTCACGAAGGACGGCCTCGACGAGAAGCTGCTGCTGCGCAGCGATGGCACGTCGGTCTATATGACGCAGGACATCGGCACGGCCGAGATGCGCTTCAGCGACTATCCCATCGACAAGATGATCTATGTGGTCGGCAACGAGCAGAACTATCACTTCCAAGTGCTCTCCATCCTGCTGGACCGCCTTGGCTTCAAGTGGGGCAAGGATCTCGTTCATTTCTCATACGGCATGGTTGAGCTGCCCAACGGCAAGATGAAGAGCCGCGAGGGCACGGTGGTCGACGCCGACGACCTCATCGCACAGATGATTGACGACGCACGCAAGAGCGCCGGCGAGCACGGGCAGAGCCGCGACTTCAGCGACGAGGAGCGCGAGGAGATCGCGCGTGTCGTGGGACTGGGAGCCCTCAAATATTTCATCCTGAAGGTGGACGCGCGCAAGAACATGCTCTTCAATCCTGCCGAGTCGATCGACTTCAATGGCAACACGGGGCCGTTCATCCAGTACACCTACGCCCGCATACGCTCCATCCTGCGCAAGGCTCAGGCCGAAGGCATCGATGCCGAGCACTTGCAGGTGCCGGCGGGAGTGGCGCTCAACGACAAGGAAGTGGAGCTCGTGCAGAAGTTGAACGACTTCGGGACGGCTGTCGCCGACGCCGGACAAAACTACAACCCTGCCGGCATCGCCAACTACTGCTATGAGCTCACCAAGCTCTTCAATCAGTATTATCACGACTATTCCATCCTCGGTGCCGACACCGGGCAGGAGAAGCAGATGCGTCTCGTGCTGGCCAAGAACGTGGCCAAGGTCATCAAGGAAGGCATGGCCCTGCTCGGCATAGAGGTGCCCGAGAGAATGTAGCCGTCTGCCCTTCCCCCGGAACAAAGGGGAGGCCGGCTGCGAAAAGAAAACAGCGCAGACAGAAACAGGAGAAACAATGAGAAAATCAGCTTCGGGCAGCCGGTCGGGCGAGCCTGTCAATCCGCCCGACTGGCGGCACGACACCGTCTTGCCGCTTCCGCCGGACGTCCTTGCCAACGCATGGGCCGTCGACGCGGCGTGTTCGGGCAATCCCGGTCCGATGGAATATAGGGCCGTCGACCTGGCTACAGGCGCGCAGGTGTTCCACTTCGGGCCCATGCAGGGCACCAACAACATCGGCGAGTTTTTGGCCATTGTGCACGCGCTGGCTCTGATGGACAAGCTCGGCATCAAGGACAAGGCCGTCTACAGCGACTCTTACAACGCCATTCTCTGGGTGAGGAAGAAACAGTGCAAGACCAAGCTTGTGCGCAACGCCCAGACCGAGGCCCTCTATGGCGTCATAGCGCGCGCCGAGCAGTGGCTGCGCACTCATAACGTCGCCACCCCCATCATCAAGTGGGAGACCCGGCAGTGGGGGGAGGTGCCTGCCGACTTCGGCCGGAAATAAAGAAGAAGGGCCGCCTCTCGTCGTGCGGGAGGCGGCCCTTCTTCGTTTCCCACGTTCATACGGAGCCGTCGTGCCCCCATATGAGCGTGCCCTTTTTTTTTCTTATCTCAACTTCTTTCTTATCTCAACTTCTCATACTCGGCCTCGTCCACGGGCTCAAGCCATTCGTTGGAGGCACCTTCCTCCACGGCGGTCATGTAGGCCAGGTGCTGAAACCAGCTGTCCTTGGCCGCGCCGTGCCAGTGCTTGGCTTCGGCCGGAATGGCGATGACGGTGCCTGGTGTCATCTCCACCGCCGGCTTGCCCCATTCCTGATACCAGCCGCGGCCGGCCACGCAGACGAGCACCTGCACGCCTTTGTGGTGGACGTGCCAGTGGTTGCGGCAGGCAGGCTCAAAGGTCACCGTGACGGGACCGTTTGTGCCGTCGGTGGGGGACAGGTAGCTCTTGCCGTCAAAATATTGGGCAAAGGCACTGTTGAACTTACCGACGGGATAGGGCGAGCTCTCGATGCCGGTGAGGAAGCCCATGTTGGCCGGCTCCTGCGGGTCGACGGCCGTGAGTGGTGTGCCGAGCACGGTGCTGATGGCCTTGCGTGCGCGCCAGCTCTCGCTGTTGCCCACCTTGCGGGCCAGCACGTCGGGTATGGCGGCGAGCTCGTCGCGGGAGAGTCCCATGTTGAGGGCTCCGCGGGCATGGGCGAGCACCTGCGGGTCGCATCCGGGCAGGCTGCTGATGGCACTGACGGTGACCAGCTCGCGCTCGGCATGCGAGAGCACGGGGCTGGCGAAGATGTCGCCGAAGAGATGGGCCTTGAGAAAATAGTCCTCGCGCGGGCCGAACGCATAGTTGAAGGGCTTCCCCGTCACCTTGGTCTGCACTTCGGTTCCGGTCTTGAGCGCGTTGAATCCTTCGGGCAGCACGTCGCCGTCGTCGCCCGTCACGGTGGTCTTCCCGGCAGCCTCGCGGTCAGCCACGGCTTTCTGCAGCTGCCCCAGTGCGTTGAGCGAGCGTGGGAACCCGGTGTAGGCATAGAGCTGCGAGAGCGCTTCCTTTATCTGGGCCACGGTGAGCCCGTTGTCGAGTCCCTCGTCGATGGCCGCATACAGCCGCTGCAGGTCACCCTTGGCCTCCAGGCCGGCTATGGCCGAGAGGCTCTGTTGTCTTGCTGTTAAAATCATATTTTGTTGTGCTTTAGTTAGTGTCGTCGCCGCTGTCAGCAGGGCGATGAGGATGAGTCGTATTCTTCTCATGCGTTTGCTTTTCCTTTGATTGGTTTCCGCTGCAAATTTGATTGGTTTCCGCTGCAAAAGTAAGCAAAAACGGCCAAGGGTCACTTATCCATTTTCCCTTCCTGTGTATCCATTTTACAGAAAATCGGAAGCGTCGCCGTCATCGCTCCCGGCGGCGGGCGCAGTCGGGACAGACACCCTTCACCATGTAGTTGGCCGAGCGCATGGAGAATCCTTGCGGCAGCCTGACGGGTGGGAGGGGCGTGTCGTCGAGGCAGAAGGTGCGGTGGCAACGCTCGCAATAAAAGTGCACGTGGAGGTCGTCGTCGGCGTCAGCGTCGTGGCTCATGCAGAGCTCGTAGCGCACGTTGCCCTGGCCGTCCTCCACGTCGTGCACGAGACGGTGCGCGCGGAAGAGGGTCAGCGTGCGGAAGATGCCTGACTTGTCGATGGTCACTATTTTCTCTTCCAGCTCGTGCATCGACATGGGATAGGTCTCCTTGGCCAGCGCGTCGGCAATGAGCAGGCGGTTGGCGGTGGGTCGGATGCCGTGGGCGGCAAGCAAACGGCTGATGGCTGATTCGTCCATAGATGGAAAAAGTATGCGTCGGTGTTAAGAGATGGCAAATATAAGCATTTTAGGAGTGACGTGCAACTTTTCGGATATGATTTCGGAACCAGTTCCGTTTTTTCTTTGTACCTTTGCACCCACGATGAGCCGAGGCAGTAGGCTGCGTGTCTGTATGCTCATTCCCCCTCAGAAAAAGAAAAGAATAAAATAAAAGTTCACCCGGGGCTGGTGTCGCAGGACCGGCCTCATTGTTTATTTTATAAAAATATGTCATACTTGTTTTCATCAGAATCAGTCTCTGAGGGACACCCCGACAAGGTGGCCGACCAAATCTCAGATGCCATTCTCGACCAGTTTCTCGCCTACGACCCGCAGGCTCATTGCGCCGTAGAGACCTTTGTCACCACCGGGCAGGTCGTCATCATGGGCGAGGTGAGCTCGAAGGCTTACATCGACTTGCAGGCCATGGCACGCCGTGCCATCCGCCACACGGGCTACACGAAGGCCGAATATCAGTTCGACTACAATTCGTGCGGCATCCTGACGGCCATCCATGAGCAGAGCGGCGACATCGACCGCGGCGTGGTGCGCGCGAAGGAGGAGGAGCAGGGCGCCGGCGACCAGGGCATGATGTTTGGCTATGCCGTCGCCGAGACCGACAACTACATGCCTGCCACGCTCGACCTGGCCCACTTGATCATGCTCACGCTGGCCGACATCCGCAAGGAAGGCCGCGAGATGACCTATCTGCGCCCTGATTCCAAGAGCCAGGTGACCATCGAATATAGCGACGACGGCGTGCCCCAGCGCATTGACACCATCGTGGTGTCGACGCAGCACGATGAGTTCGTCAGCCCCGACGACGACACGCCTGCCGCACAGGAGAGGGCCGACGCTGCCATGCTGGAGCGCATCAAGGCCGACGTCGTCGGCATCCTCATGCCCCGTGTGATGCAGCGCTGCGGCGACAAGCTGCGCCGTCTCTTCAAGGGCGACATCAAGTATCTCGTCAATCCGACGGGCAAGTTCGTCATTGGCGGCCCGCACGGCGACACCGGACTCACCGGCCGCAAGATCATCGTCGACACCTACGGCGGACGCGGCGCCCACGGCGGCGGTGCCTTCTCGGGCAAGGACCCCTCGAAGGTTGACCGCTCGGCTGCCTATGCCGCCCGCTATATCGCCAAGAACATGGTGGCCGCAGGCGTGGCCGACGAGATGCTTGTGCAGTTGGCCTACGCCATCGGTGTGGCCGAGCCCGTCAGCATCTATGTCAACACCTATGGCCGCAGCCATGTCGGCATGACCGACGGCGAGATAGCCGACCGCATAGCCACCCTTTTCGACCTGCGCCCCAACAGTATCGTCAAGCGGCTGGGACTCTTGCAGCCCATCTACTTTGAGACGGCGGCCTACGGACACATGGGACGGCAGCCCCAAAAGGTGACCAAGACCTTCACCAGCCTCTATCACGAGACCCGGCAGGTGGAGGTGGAGCTCTTTAGCTGGGAGAAGCTCGACAGCGTGGACCGCATCCGGGAGGCATTCAATCTCTAAGGCATGACAGTGCATCCGGGAGACAATCTGCCGGCCGCATTGGCCGACACGTCGCTTCAGGCTGTACCGGACACGCTGCCCCCTGTCAGCGAGGTGCCGGCCAGTCTCAAGCGGCGTCCGCAGGCCGCGCCCAAGGACTCGTTTTGGGTGCTCCGCGCCAACGTCTTCGACCATCAGTCCAGCGCCACGTCGATACTTTCGGCCGACACGCTCTATGTCGACAAGCCGTCGGCATGGCGTGGCGTGGCCGGCGACCCCGTGCCCTATACCGTGGCGGGCGACAATCTCATCACCTCCATTCTGCTCGCCTGCTTTCTGCTCGCCATGCTCGCCTTCGCGCGCAGCCACAACTTCATCCTGCGCCAGGCCAAGAGCTTCTTCTCGCCGCCGCGCCGCCAGTTCTCTGACATCACTGAGACAACGGGCGAGCTGCGTTTCCAGATTTTCCTCGGCCTGCAGACGTGTCTGTTGCTCGGCCTCTTCTTCTTCTTTTTCACACGCGGTCACGACCCCTTGTTGGTCGACATTCCGCAGTGGGCGCAGATAGGCATTTACACCGCCGTCCTCATTGCCTACTTCGTGGTGAAGCTGATGCTTTACGCACTGACGGGATGGACGTTTTTTAGTAGTCAAAAAAACGAACAATGGGTGAAGTCGTTCCTCTTCCTCATATCGGTCGAGGGCATCCTTCTGTTCCCTGCGGCGATGCTTGCTTCCTATTTCAACATATCCCTTGATACAACGTTTGTTTACACGCTGGTGCTGTTGATAGCCGTCAAATTGTTGTCGCTTTACAAGTCGTCGGTCATCTTTTTCACTGGAAATCACTTCATTCTGCAAAATTTTTTGTACTTTTGTACCCTTGAAGTCGTGCCCGCAGGTGCTTTGTGGGCGGCTTTGGCTTTGGCAAATGAATATTTGAGAATAAATTTTTAGGCCAAAAAATCAACAACGCAGGGAATAGCATCCC
>CAYPJA010000017.1:0-44143 GCA_964411005.1 uncultured Prevotella sp.
CCCTAGACCCACTGATTAAGAGTCAGTTGCTCTACCAGCTGAGCTAAGGGCGCTCATGTTGAATCATAGCCAGGGGTGAACCCCTCTTTCTGATTTGCGAGTGCAAAGGTACATACATTTCTTGTAACTACCAAATAAAACTGAAACTTTTTTCTTGAAAAGTGTTTTCTTGGTTCTTGTCTGTACCTATAAAGCTGCCGTGCAGTCCTATCATCAGGAAGAGGATACGACTGCTTGGTGAATAAAAATGTATGTGGAAAACTTATGAGGAAAAAGAGCGGTAAGCGGGGCTCGAACCCGTGACCTTCGGCTTGGGAAGCCAATGCTCTACCAACTGAGCTATTACCGCAGTTGGAGCCGATAGGGGGACTCGAACCCCCGACCCACGCATTACGAATGCGTTGCTCTACCAACTGAGCCATATCGGCATGTCCTTTTTCAAAGACAGGTGCAAAAGTACTTGTTTTTTTTCGAACCACCAAATTTTAAGGGTTTCTTTTTGTCATCTTGTCGATATTTCGTACTTTTGTGAGGCCGAACAGGGCCGAAGAAGGGGAGTTTAGAAGCAAAGCCGCATTCTCCACCTTATATTATATAATAAGCAAAAGCAAATATGTCGAAACAGGAAGAAGGAAAGTATATAGAGATTCGAGGCGCACGTGTCAACAATCTGAAGAACATCAGCCTTAAGATTCCACGCAACAAGTTTATAGTCATGGCAGGCGTATCTGGTTCAGGTAAGTCGTCTTTGGCCTTTGACACGCTCTATGCCGAAGGTCAACGGCGCTATGTGGAAAGCCTGTCGGCCTATGCGCGTCAGTTTCTGGGCCGTATGCGTAAACCCGAGTGCGATTTTATCAAGGGGCTGCCGCCTGCCATTGCCATTGAGCAGAAGGTAATAGCGCGCAATCCGCGCTCCACCGTTGGCACAAGCACTGAGATCTACGAATATCTGAGGCTGCTTTATGCGCGCGTCGGTCGGACTTATTCGCCTGTCAGTGGCGAGGAGGTGAAGAAGCATTCCACAGAGGACATTGTCGCCTGCACGCAGCAGTATTCGGAAGGAACACGCTTCATGGTGCTTGCTCCCTTGCATTTGATAGCGGGGCGCACGTTGCGCAAACAGTTGGAGATGGAGGTGCAGGAAGGTTACACGCGTCTGTGCATCAAGAACGAGGTGGTGCGTATAGAGGACTTTTTGGAGACGCATGCGGATGAGCAGGCCTCTGGGGAGGACATCTATTTGGTCATCGACCGTTTGTCGGTCAGTGGCAGCAAGGATGGTATAGCCCGTCTTGTTGATTCGGCCGAGACTGCTTTCTATGAAGGTGACGGTGTCTGTCGTCTCGTGTTCTTGCCTTCCAATATAGTCTATGACTTCTCTCAGCGTTTCGAAGCCGACGGAATGGCCTTCGAGGAGCCTACGGACAATTTGTTCTCGTTCAATTCGCCTCTTGGGGCCTGTCCTACCTGTGAGGGCTTTGGCAATGTCATTGGCATTGATGAGAAACTCGTGATACCTAATTCGTCGCTTAGTGTTTACGACGGGTGCGTGCAGTGTTGGCACGGAGACAAGATGGGCATGTGGAAAGACGAGTTCTGCCGTCGGGCAAAACGCGACGACTTCCCCATTTTCAAGCCTTATTTTGAACTGACCCAGCAGGAAAAGGACATGCTTTGGCACGGTCTGCCCTCTGAGCGTGACCTTGACATCCACGACCAGGTGAGCATTGATGCTTTCTTTCAGATGGTGCGTGAGAATCAATATAAGATACAATACCGCGTGATGCTTAGTCGTTATCGTGGCAAGACCACGTGTCCTGACTGTCATGGCGCACGCCTCAAGAAGGAGGCCACGTGGGTCAAGGTAGGCGGACGCAGCATCACCGACCTTGTGCAGATGCCTGTCGTCAGCCTCAAGCAGTGGTTCGACAATCTGCAGCTTGACGAGCATGACGCGCAGGTGGCCCGTAGGTTGCTCACCGAGATCAAGAGTCGTCTTCGGTTCCTTTGTGAGGTGGGGTTGGGGTATCTGACGCTCAACCGTCAGTCCAATACCCTTTCGGGTGGTGAGAGTCAGCGCATCAATCTCACAACCTCGCTTGGCTCATCGCTTGTGGGCTCCCTCTATATCCTCGACGAACCTTCCATCGGTTTGCATAGCCGCGACACTGACCGCCTCATTCATGTGCTGAAGGAACTTCAGGCCTTGGGTAACACTGTCATCGTTGTCGAGCATGACGAGGAAATCATGCGTGCGGCCGACTGGCTCGTCGACATTGGCCCCGATGCCGGCCGCTTGGGCGGTGAGGTCGTTTATGAGGGGGCGGTCAGCAATCTCATAGATGCCAGCCGCCATATGTTGCCGGCTGACGAGGTTGTGGCAAAATATCCTCATAGCTATACGGTTAAGTATCTTACTGGTGCAGAGACGATTGCTGTTCCTGCTTCAAGAAGAAGGTGGAATCGTTCGTTCTGGCTTCGTGGTTGTCGTATGAACAATCTCAAGGGTATTGATGTGGAGTTCCCGCTCAATGTGATGACCATTGTTACGGGTGTCTCTGGGTCGGGGAAGTCATCGCTCGTCAAGGGCATTTTGTACCCCGCCATGAAGCGGCATCTTGATGAAGTCTGTGATGCTCCAGGCGAATACATTTCTCTTGATGGCGACTGGCAGGCGGTGTGTCATGTTGAGTTTGTCGATCAGAATCCCATCGGTAAGTCTACACGCTCCAATCCCGCAACCTATGTCAAGGCCTATGATGCCATCCGACAGCTTTTTGCCGATCAACCGTTGAGCAAACAGATGGGTTTTACGCCCCAGTATTTCTCGTTCAATGCCGAAGGTGGACGGTGCGAGCAGTGTAAGGGCGCGGGTGTCATCACGGTGGAGATGCAGTTTATGGCTGATCTTGTGCTGGAGTGTGATGCCTGCCACGGGCAGCGGTTCAAGCGGGAAATCTTGGATGTGCGCTATGAAGGCAAGAATATCAATGACGTGCTCGACATGACGGTCTCGGAGGCCATCCGGTTCTTTGGTCAGCATGGGCAGAAAAACATCGTTGACCGTCTGAAACCGCTTGAAGACGTAGGGCTGGGTTATATCAAACTCGGGCAGAACTCATCAACGCTTTCCGGTGGTGAGAATCAACGAGTCAAGCTTGCCTATTTCATCGGGCAGGAGAAGCAGCAGCCTACGCTGTTTATTTTTGACGAACCCACTACAGGACTCCACTTTCACGACATCCGCCGGCTGCTTGACGCTTTCGATGCACTCATTGGCCGCGGTCATACGGTCATAGTCATAGAACATAATTTGGATGTCATTAAGGAGGCCGACCATGTTATTGACTTGGGGCCCGATGGAGGTGACCGTGGTGGCAACGTTGTCAGTGTCGGCACCCCCGAAGAAGTGGCAGCCTGTGCGCAGAGCATCACGGGGCAGTATCTCAAGGAAAAACTCTGTTAGTTGTGCCGGTTCTTGTCGCGTCTTCGGTGTTTTTCCTCTATGGGGGCACGTGTGAGGACAGGGCGAGGCAGGAGAGCGGGGCTCAGCTTGTTGTCCTTATTTTTGGTGGTCGATTTGCAATTGTCGATTCTTTTTTATAACTTTGTCATATGGGGAGAAGCCGGTGTGCTTCTCCTTTTTTTTGATTTAACCGCTCCGTTCTTCCTGAGAAGGTTCCGGTAAGTGTCAATTGGGGTTGCAAAAGGTCATCAGAGGCGTTGTGAAAGGTCGTCTTTTGTCTCTCAAGAGATGGTTATTTGCGGCCTAAACAACGGTTGGCTGCAGTCTGAAAAAAACATTTTGGAGTTTTAGCGACTTGTAGGCTATTTCTCTGCTGTTCTGTTTTCTTACGTTTTTTTTGTTGAATTCGTTTTTGTTGAAGTTCCCCAAGGACACTTGGTACTGAGGCTACAGGTAGAAGTCGGCCGTGAGTCTGCGATACCATTCGGATCTGTTCCCGTCGGCATCAAGCAGCACATGTGTTTCGGTCAGTTGACTGTCTACGCGGGTCGACAGGTCTATCAGTACACGCTTGGGCGGCTTGCGTGGCGTGGTCTTCACATAAGTCTTACGGCAGATGCGCAGGCCGTGGAGGAAGCCTTCCGCAAGGAGCGTCTCTTCTGCATCGGACGGAATGATGGCCGAGAAGATGCCGGCGGGCGAAAGCAGCCTGGCTGCCCCCTCCATGAGCTCGGCAAAGGTGAGGCTATGGGTGTGGCGCGCCACGTCTCGTGCCGCACTGCTGGTTGCGGGGCCTATGGGGAAGAAAGGCGGATTGGCGACGATGCAGTCGAAAGGTTGGTCATTGAAGGTCTGAAGAGGGGTGTGGACAATGCTTATCCGTGACCTCATGTCACTGTCGTCGGCGTTCTGCCGGGCTTGCCCGCAGGCATCGGCATCAATGTCGATGGCGGTGACTTGCGCGTCGGCGAAGCGCTGGGCCATCATCAGGGCGACGACACCAGTGCCGCAGCCGATGTCAAGGATGCGGTGTCCGCCCCGGGCCCAGGCGCCAAGCAGCACACCGTCGGTGCCCACCTTCATAGCGCACCGGTCTTGATGGACGGTGAACTGTCGGAAGCTGAAAAACGTGTTGCTCATCATTACTTGTAATAACGTCGAAGGAAAGGGATTATTTCAACTATTTTATACAATTTATGTTTAGCCCTGTGAGACTATACCGATTTTTATTAGTAACTTTGCATCCTGATAGCAAGCAACAAGATTCAGAAACAAGAATAAGACGACAACAACGTTAAAGCATGAGTAGAAGACAAGTCTCAGCATCCATTCAGATGATAACAGATTTCGACGGCGACATCCAGTCGCTTCTCTCACAGGTGCCGACCGACGAAATCATCCCTATACTTGCCACCCGCAACATGGTTCTCTTTCCCGGTTCGGTAGCGCCTATCCTCGTAGGACGCAAGTCGAGCATCAATTTGGTGAAACGGCTTGGGGACAATCCCGGGACAATCTGTGCCATCTTCTGCCAGAAAAACTCGGGGACCGAGTCGCCTACGCAGCGGGATCTTTATGAGACCGGCGTCTATGCCCGTCTGGTGAAGGTCTTTGAGATGCCCGACGGATCGGGTAACATCACGGCCATCATGCAGGGACTGGGACGTTGCACGCTCGAAAGCGTGACCAAGACGCGGCCCTTCCTCATGGGTGCCGTACATCCTGCCCCCGAGGAAATGGCCGATCTCAACGACAAAGTTTTCACAACGGCTTTCGGAAACCTGCAGAAGAAGGCGCAGGAGTTCATCCATAAGAACGAGGAAATACCTGATGCCACGGCCTTTGCCTTTGAGAATGTGGGCAATCCTATTGCTGGCCTCAACTTTTTCTGCACGAATCTGCCTTTCAGCATCAATGACAAGATGGAGCTGCTTAGGAAGAACACCACCATGGATCGGATCTATGAGGCGTTGCGTGTGCTTGACAAGGAGATTCAACTTCTTGACTTGAAAAACAATATTCAGTCGAAGACGCGGTTTGAACTTGATGAGCAGCAGCGTGAATACTTCCTGCGGCAGCAGATGAAGAATATTCGGGAGGAGCTCAGCAACGGCAGTGACAGCCCCGAAAGAAGCGATCTGGAGGAGAAAGCGAAGAAGAAAAAGTGGCCTGAAGAGATAGCCAAGATTTTCAAGCGTGAGCTGGACAGGCTTGACCAGCTCAGCCCGCAGAGCCCTGACTTCAATGTGCAGCTGTCTTATTTGCAGACGCTTGTCGCTCTTCCGTGGGGTGAATACACCAAGGATGACCTCAGTCTGACACGTGCGCGCCGCGTGCTTGACCGTGATCATTATGGCATGGAGAAGGTGAAGGAGCGCATACTCGAATATATGGCCGTGCTGCACCTGCGCGGCGACTTGAAGAGTCCCATTATCTGTCTTTATGGACCACCGGGCGTGGGCAAGACTTCGCTTGGCAAGAGCATCGCCTCTGCCATGAAGCGCAAGTATGTACGCATGTCGCTGGGCGGACTGCATGATGAGGCCGAGATACGTGGTCACCGTCGCACCTATGTGGGGGCCATGCCTGGACGTATCATCAAGAACATCCAAAAAGCAGGCTCTTCTAATCCGGTCTTTATTTTGGACGAGATAGACAAGGTGACGCAGAACACCATCAATGGTGATCCGGCTTCGGCACTGCTGGAGGTGCTTGACCCCGAACAGAACGGTGCGTTCCACGACAACTATTTGGATGTGGACTACGACCTGTCAAAGGTGCTTTTCATCGCCACTGCCAACGACATCTCTACCATCCCCGGCCCGTTGCTTGACCGCATGGAGCTCATTGAGGTGAGTGGCTATATTGCCGAGGAGAAGACGGAGATAGCCCGTCGGCATCTTGTGCCGCGCGAACTGGCCAATACGGGTTTTGACAAGATGGAGACAAAGCCTTCGTTTACCAAAACGGCCCTGGAGAAAATCATTGAGCAGTATGCGCGCGAAAGTGGTGTGCGTCAGTTGGAGAAGCAAATCAACAAAGCCTTGCGCAAGTTGGCCTTGGTTTATGCGCGCGACGGTAAGCTTCCTTATGAGAGAATAGCTCCCCAGCAGATTGAGGACTTGCTGGGCAAGCCGCCATTCTACCGTGATGTCTATCAGGGCAATGACGATGCCGGGGTGGTGACCGGACTTGCGTGGACCAGCGTCGGTGGTGAGATTCTGTTCATTGAGACCAGTCTCAACAAGGGACATGGCAGCCGTCTCACGCTTACGGGTAATTTGGGTGACGTGATGAAGGAGTCGGCCATGATAGCCTTGCAGTATGTCAAGGCCCATGTCGACCAGCTTGACGTCGACTACCGCATCTTCGACAACTGGGATATTCATATCCATGTGCCCGAAGGAGCTACTCCCAAGGACGGACCTTCGGCTGGCATCACTATCGCCACGTCGATAGCGTCAGCGATTACTCAGCGTAAGGTGCGCCGCAACACTGCCATGACAGGCGAAATAACCCTTCGTGGCAAGGTACTTCCCGTGGGTGGTATCAAGGAAAAGATATTGGTGGCCAAGCGTGCTGGCATCACTGACATTGTCATTTGCAAGGAGAACCGAAAGGACGTGGAAGAAATTCCCGAGAAATACCGGCAGGGACTGGAGTTCCACTATGTAGAAAACATTCTGCAAGTGTGGGATTTTGCCCTTACCGACGAACTTGTCGATAAGCCTTTAGAGTTTATCAAGCAGAAGGAGGAACGCATAGGCTTTTAAATAGTAAAGAGAGCAAACAATGACATTCGAGCTACAGCATACAGATAACGCTTCCGATGCGCGCGCCGGTCTGATAACGACGGCGCATGGGCAGATACGTACCCCCATATTCATGCCGGTGGGTACGGCAGGAGCGGTCAAAGGCGTGCACATGCAGGAACTGCGTGAGCAAGTCAAGGCGCAGATTATCCTTGGCAACACTTATCACCTCTATCTTAGGCCGGGGCTGGAAGTTCTGCGTGCGGCAGGCGGCCTTCACCGCTTCAATGGATGGGATGGCCCCATCCTTACCGACTCTGGTGGCTTTCAGGTGTTTTCGCTTACAGGTATCCGGAAACTCCGTGAGGAAGGGTGTGAGTTCCGTTCCCATATAGATGGAAGCAAACACTTCTTCACTCCTGAGAATGTGATGGATACGGAGCGTGTTATAGGAGCTGATATCATCATGGCACTCGACGAGTGCCCTCCCGGCAAGAGCGACTATTCGTATGCTCGCAAGTCGCTGCTGATGACGCAACGTTGGCTTGATCGGTGCATCAAACGCTTTGACGAGACCGAGCCGCTCTATGGTTACAAGCAAACTCTGTTCCCGATAGTGCAGGGTTGCACCTATAAAGACCTGCGACGTGAGGCGGCTCTGTTTGTGGCCGACAAGGGAGCCGACGGCAATGCCATTGGCGGACTGGCGGTCGGTGAACCGACGGAAGTGATGTATGAGATGATTGAGGTGGTCAATGAGATTCTGCCCAAGGACAAGCCACGGTATCTTATGGGCGTGGGCACACCGCAGAACATCCTTGAGGCCATAGAGCGGGGCGTGGATATGTTCGACTGTGTCATGCCCACGCGTAATGGACGCAACGCCATGCTCTTTACCTACAATGGAACCATGAACATGCGTAACAAGAAATGGGAAATGGATTTCTCGCCCATTGACGAGGATGGATGCTACACGGACCGGGTCTATACGAAAGCTTATCTCCATCATCTCTTCAAGGCTCAGGAGTTGTTGGCCATGCAGATAGCGAGCATCCACAACCTTGCCTTCTATCTGCGGTTGGTGGGTGACGCGCGTCGGCACATTATGTCGGGCGACTTCGTGCAATGGAAGAACAGCGTGATAGATCAGCTCGGACGCAGAATATAGGAACAAGAGAAAACTTGAAAGCTACATTGTGAGAAGCTACAGACGATTGAGGCGATACCGCCATGTGTATGGGGCGGGAAGATGGATGCGAAGGCATCTGTCATGGCTGTTCATGGCATGGGCGCGTGTTGATAGCTTGTATCAGCACGTCCAAAACCGTAACAAGCTGGTCAAGATTCTCGATTGGTATATCATCAAGAAGTTTATTGGCACTTATATATATTCCATTGCGCTGATTATTTCCATCTCCATTGTCTTCGACATCAATGAGAATTTGGCAAAGTTCGCGCAGTATCATGCACCGATGGAGGCCATCATCTTTGACTATTATGCCAACTTTGTGCCTTATTTTGCCAATCTGTTCTCGCCACTCTTCGTCTTTATCGCCGTCATATTCTTCACTTCGAAGCTGGCTGGCAACTCTGAGATTATTGCCATGCTTGCTTCGGGTATCTCTTTTAGGCGCTTGTTGCGTCCTTACATGATTTCCTGTGTTTTGATTTCGGCACTCTCTTTCTATCTCAGTGCTTATGTCATACCGCATGGCACGGTGGTGAGACAGAACTTCGAGACCATCTATAAAAACAAAAAGAAGAATACGGCAGCCGACAATGTGATGTTGCATGTTGACAGAGGAGTGGTGGCCTATATTCAGCACTATGACAATCAGCGCAAGCGGGGGTATGGATTCTCGCTTGACAAGTTTGAGAACAAGAAATTGGTCAGTCATATGACGGCCATGGAGATACAGTATGATACCATTTCCGACTCAAAGTACCACTGGACGGCTAATGGCTGGAAGATAAGGCAGCTTAGGGGACTGAAGGAACACATCACACAGGGGGCGGAGAAGGATACGACCATCATGATGGAACCTACCGACCTTGTCTATTCGAAAGGGCAACAGGAAACTTTCACCTCACCGCAGCTCAAGGAATATATTTCTAAACAGCAGGCTCGTGGATCGAGTAATGTGGTGCAGTATCAAGTGGAGTATCATAAGCGAATAGCATCCAGTTTTGCCTCCTTCATTTTGACCATTATAGGTGTCTCGTTGAGCTCGAAGAAACGGAAAGGAGGCATGGGCATGTATCTGGTTATCTGATTGGCTCTGAGCTTCATTTATATTATGCTCCAGACCGTGTCGTCCACCATTGCCATACAGGCCGGTTTTCCACCAATGCTTGCAGCTTGGATGCCTAACATTATCTTTGCTGTAGTGGCATATTTTTGTTATCGGAAGGCACCCAGATAGAGCCAGCAGTGAAAGAAATGGATTTGGTACAAAAGGATAAGTGATTGAAGAACAGTCGATATGACCCAATGGGGTAAAGCTTTAAGTGCTGAGGCATATTCGACTTGTTTAAAACCTCAATATAAGATTATGAAGTTTGAAGATACATTATTAAACGACAACGTGTTAGATGCTTTGTGGGATATGCACTTTGATGAGATGACTCCCATTCAGGAACAGTGTATTCCACAAATACTTGACGGTCGTGACTTGATAGGTGTGGCCCAGACCGGTACGGGAAAAACTGCGGCCTATCTCTTGCCCATTCTTTCCAAGCTGGACGATGGTGGCTATCCGAAGGACAAAATAAACTGTGTCATCATGTCTCCGACCCGCGAGTTGGCACAGCAAATTGATCAGGCTATGCAGGGGTTTGCTTATTATCTGGACGGGGTGAGCTCGGTGGCAGTCTATGGCGGCAACGATGGAAACCGATATGACCAGGAACTGAAGAGTCTGCGCCTTGGAGCTGATGTCATCATAGCCACGCCGGGGCGGCTCATCTCACACATGCAGATGGGAAACGTCGATTTCAGTCATGTCTCCTTTTTCGTGCTTGATGAGGCTGACCGCATGTTGGATATGGGTTTCTCCGATGACATTCTGACCATAGCCCGCCAGTTGCCACCGACGGTACAAACGGTGATGTTCTCTGCTACGATGCCGCCGAAGATAGAGGAACTTGCCAAGACCTTGCTGAAGAATCCGGTGGAGGTGAAGATTGCCGTCAGCAAACCGGCTGAGAAAATACGCCAGAGCGCATACGTGTGTTATGAGCCCCAGAAAATGGCCATTGTCAAGAGCCTATTCAAGAACGGTGACCTCAAGCGTGTCATCATTTTCTCCGACAAGAAGTCGAAGGTCAAAGAAATCAATCGTGCCTTTGTCCGTATGCATATCAATTCGGGTGAGATGCATTCGGATTTGTCTCAGGCTGAGCGTGATGACATCATGTTTAAGTTCAAGAGTGGCCAGATAGATGTGCTTGTGGCTACTGACATCGTAGCACGCGGTATCGATATAGATGACATAGCCATGGTCATCAACTATGACGTGCCTCATGATGTCGAGGACTATGTGCATCGGATCGGTCGTACGGCACGTGCCGACCGTGATGGTATAGCCATCACTTTTGTCAGTGAGGTCGACATATACTATTTCCAGCAGATAGAGAAATTTTTGGAGAAGACCATCATGAAGAATCCTTTGCCGGATGACCTTGGGAATGGCCCAGAATATAAGCCTGCGTCGAAGCCTTCTGTGTCGGGCAAGGGAGGTCGTGGACGTGGACATGCGAACCGTTCGGCACATCGTTCCGGCAAGGGACGTCACGGCAAAGGGCAGCGACAACACCGTAGTGATGCGGAGTCGGCACAGGCAAAAGGCGGAAACGCCAGACCGAAAAGTCAGGAGGGCGGACAGAAGAAAGGACGGAAACCGCGTCCGAACCGCCGTACGCCTAATGCCAACAAAAAGGTGGAAGCCAGCAAATGAGTTGGAGGAAAGGGACGGCAACTCAATAGATGTCCTTGTCCACTACGTTCTCAAGGGTATCGAGGATGCGGAAGTGGTAATGTCCGTCAAAGTAGATGCGCATGAGCCTTTGGGGATCATAGCATGTGCGGCTGACAGACAGAGCCACATGCCCCATTGTGTTGCGCAGGTTCATTTCTACACAAGGGTGTAGCATGTAGCCTTTTTCAGCTCCAACTACCATCATGTCGATGCCGAAAGGCCCTTGATAATGCCCTAAAAGTTCTTTTTCTGCTACATGAATGATGGCATTGATTGTCTTGCCAAGAATGTCTAAAGGAATATATTTTTGCAGAATCTCGATTTTGGCTTCCTCTGTAGCCAATATGTTTCCGGCGTAGGCGCCGCTGATTGTCTTGAAGAGGGAGAGTCCGCGATATTCGACTTGCTTTTGTCCAACATAAAACTCGGCACCAAAATCTTTGATCCTATTATAGTAAGGTTCTACGGTGACGCCCCCTTGGCGTCGGATGACATTGCGAGCCCAGCCTGTAAATTGGTTGTCGGCGAGTGAGTTGTCAACGTAGTGTACGCCTCTGCCGCTGCTTGACCAGGGAGCCTTCACCACGGATTTACCGAATTTGGTAAGTACGGAGGCCAGTTGCTCTATGTCGTCGACATATTCAGCTTGGCCCACTGTGCCTTCTCCTTGTAATAGAGGAAGTAGGTGTAGAGAGGCCCAACGGCGGTTGCTTAGGCTGCGGATGGTGTCGAGGTAGCTGTCGGAGGGGAGCAGGGAACGGTCGATACCAGCTTTGTATAAGTCGTGGCGTACGGCACGGTCCCACCCCCAAGGTTCTATTTGGTCGAAATGGAGGGTGGAAAGTTCTGTTTTACTAATGAAATGGACAGCGGCGGCAA
This sequence comes from uncultured Prevotella sp., assembly GCA_964411005.1. Taxonomy (GTDB): domain Bacteria; phylum Bacteroidota; class Bacteroidia; order Bacteroidales; family Bacteroidaceae; genus Prevotella. The sequence goes on from CAYPJA010000017.1 coordinate 12,078, forward strand.
GATGTTTGAGGTGCCTTGCGTGCTCGTGTGCTGCTTCCCTGTCGTCGACTAGAACATAATCGCCGTCAGAGGCCCACAAGGCAGGAAGATAATCCAAATCGTGCCGCATGCCGCGTCCGGCGTGAGGAGCGGTGAACTGTGTTTGGCCTGATGCCAGAGCCATGTCATGCTCGGGATTAAAAATATGTAGTTTCATTGATGCAAAGGTAGTAATTATTTCTGCAAAAAATACTAAAAAGCAAAGATTTTGCCAAGTAGAGTTTGCAATTAACGAAATAATCAGTATCTTTGCATGAGATAAAAGGAACAAGACAGCTACTGCAATATGGACGCATTTTTCCGTACACATGCTTACCTCGTCGAGCATACCAATGCCCCTGTCCATCGCACCCTTATGGATGAGATAGACTGGAGCGACCGCATGATTGGCATTAAAGGAACGCGCGGAGTGGGGAAGACAACGTTTCTGTTGCAGTATGCCAAAGCTAACTTTGATCCTCATGATCAGCAGTGTCTGTATGTCAACATGAATAATTTCTATTTTCAAGGACGAGGCATAGCTGATTTCGCAGGCGATTTTGTCAAACGTGGTGGTAAGGTGTTGCTTATTGACCAGGTATTCAAGCAACCACAATGGAGCAGCGAGCTTCGCAAGTGTTATGACCTTTATCCGGAGTTGAAAATTGTTTTTACGGGGTCCAGCGTCATGCGGCTGAAAGATGAAAATCCAGAACTTAATGGCATTGTCAAAAGCTATAATCTTCGTGGCTTTTCTTTTCGTGAATTTCTTAATCTTCAGACGAAGAGCGACTTCCAGCCTTGTTCTTTAGATGACATCCTGACGGATCATGAGCAGATTATCCAGTCGGTTCTTTCGAAGGTGAATCCAATGAAGGTTTTCAAAGAATACCTTCACCACGGGTTTTATCCCTTTTTTTTGGAGCATCGCAACTTTGAGGAAAACCTGCTGAAGACTATGAATATGATGACGGAGGTTGACATACTGCTTATCAAGCAGATAGAGCTAAAATATCTTACGAAGATAAAAAAGCTCTTTTACCTCTTGGCGGTCGAAGGGGCGAAAGCACCTAATATCAGTCAGTTGGCACTTGATATTGAAACCAGTCGTGCTACGGTGATGAACTATATTAAGTATCTTGCTGACGCCCGACTTATCAATATCATTTACCCTGTCGGACAAATGTTCCCGAAAAAGCCGGCAAAGGTGATGTTGCATAATTCCAATCTTATTTATGCAATCTATCCGTTACAATTTGACGAACAGGAAATCATGGACACCTTCTTTGTGAATAGCCTTTGGAAGGATCATCTTGTGAGTCAAGGGACAAAGGATCATAACTTTATTGTTGACGGCAATCGGAAATTCCGTATTTGTAATGCAATGAGTGACCGCAAAATCCGTTATAATTCAGATACGGTATATGCCAGATATAATACAGATGTCGGAAAAGGAAACAAAATACCGCTATGGTTGTTTGGCTTCCTCTATTGAGATATGCCTGATGATTTAAAGTTTAATATAACTCAAAGAATACAAGAACATTATAATAATTCTATTTAACAATCGATATTATGGCAAAAGAAAAAAAGTTTATCACTTGTGATGGTAACACCGCTGCCGCTCATGTAAGCTACATGTTTACTGAGGTAGCCGCCATTTATCCCATTACTCCGTCATCACAAATGGCAGAGCATGTTGATGAATGGACTGCCAAGGGACGCAAAAATCTCTTTGGACAGACGGTGACAGTTCAGGAAATGGAATCAGAGGGTGGTGCTGCTGGTGCCGTGCACGGTTCGCTGCAGGCTGGTGCTTTGACTTCCACCTATACTGCTTCGCAGGGTCTGTTGCTGATGATTCCGAATATGTACAAGATTGCGGGTGAACTCTTGCCGTGCGTATTTAATGTGTCAGCACGTACATTGGCCTCTCACTCTCTGTGTATCTTCGGTGACCATCAGGATGTCATGGCATGTCGCCAGACTGGCTTTGCTATGTTCTGCTCGGGGTCTGTGCAGGAGGTAATGGATCTCTCTGCTGTTCCCTATCTGGCAACGCTGGAATCAGAGATTCCTTTTATCAATTTCTTTGATGGCTTCCGGACTTCTCACGAATATCATAAGATAGAAGAGATGGATATGGAGGACATTCGTCCGCTGGTTAATCCTGACTGGATTAAGCGTTTCCGTGATCGTGCCCTTTCGCCGGAGCGTCCGGTCACACGCGGTACAGCTGAGAATCCGGAGACTTTCTTCACTCATCGTGAGGCCTGCAACGAGTATTATGACCGTGTGCCGGAGATTGTGGAGAAGCATCTTGCTGAGGTTTCGAAAATTACGGGCCGTGAGTATCACCTCTTCAATTATTATGGTGCTCCCGATGCTGAGAACATCATCGTGCTGATGGGATCTGCTACGGAGCCCGCTCGCGAAGCCATTGACTATCTGACCAAGCAAGGAAAAAAGGTCGGTATGGTTGCTGTTCATCTTTATCGTCCTTTCTCAGTGGAGGCTATTCGCAAGGCTATTCCTGATACTGTAAAGCGTATTGCGGTGCTTGACCGTACAAAAGAGCCTGGAGCAGAGGGTGAACCGCTTTATCTAGATGTGAAGTCGGCACTCTATGATGATCCGCGTAAGCCGCTCGTTGTCGGCGGACGTTACGGACTGGGCTCTTCCGACACCACACCGGCCAAGATTATCTCTGTATTCAATAATTTGGAATTGCCACAGCCGAAGAATCATTTCACGGTGGGTATTGTCGACGATGTTACCTTTACCTCGCTGCCTGAGGTCGAGGAAATTCCCATGGGCGGCGATTCTCTCTTCGAGGCCAAGTTCTATGGTCTTGGTTCTGACGGTACCGTTGGTGCCAATAAAAACTCGGTGCAGATTATCGGCAATAACACCAACAAGTATTGCCAGGCTTATTTCTCTTACGATTCCAAGAAGTCTGGAGGTTTCACTTGTTCACATCTGCGCTTTGGAGATGAGCCCATTCATTCGGCTTATCAAGTCAATACGCCTAACTTTGTAGCTTGTCATGTGCAGGCTTATCTGCATATGTATGATGTGATACGTGGTCTGCGTGATAATGGAACCTTCCTGCTCAACACTATCTTTGAAGGCGATGAGCTGGTTAACTTCATCCCGAACCATGTCAAGAAGTATTTTGCCAAGCATAATATCAAGGTCTATTATATTAATGCTAGCAAAATAGGACAAGAGATTGGTTTGGGCAACCGTACTAATACCATTCTGCAGTCGGCATTCTTCCGTATTACGAAGGTTATTCCGACCGACCTTGCTGTGGAACAGATGAAGAAGTTCATCGTCAAGTCGTATGGCAACAAGGGCGAAGATATTGTCAATATGAACTTTGCTGCCGTTGATCGTGGTGGCGAGTACAAGGAATTTGTCGTAGATCCTGCATGGGCCAATCTTCCAGAGGACGAGAAAAAGGAAGACAATGCTCCTGCATTTGTCAAGGAACTTGTGCGTCCTATCAATGCTCAGGCCGGCGATTTGCTCAAGGTTTCAGACTTTGTGAAGCATGGTACCGTTGATGGCACATGGGAGAATGGCACGTCAGCTTGGGAGAAGCGTGGTGTAGAGGCTTTTGTTCCTGTTTGGAATAATGAGAACTGCATCCAGTGTAACAAGTGTGCTTTCGTCTGTCCGCATGCTGCCATTCGTCCGTTTGTGCTCGATGAAAAAGAGGCAGCCGGTTTCGATGGTGTTATGAATGATATTTTGGCGCCGAAGCAGTTCAAGGGCATGAAATTCCGCATTGAGACGTCTGTACTCGATTGTCTCGGCTGTGGCAACTGTGTTGATGTTTGCCCGGGCAAGAAGAATCGTGAGACGGGTGTCATTGAGAAGGCTCTGAAGATGGTTCCATTCAACGTGGACGCTCCAGAGATGGTCAAGGAAGCTCAGAACTGGGAGTATTTGGTGCATCAGGTGGCTTCAAAGCAGGATCTTATCGACATCAAACAGAGTCCGAAGAACTCGCAGTTTGCAACACCGCTGTTTGAGTTCTCAGGGGCTTGCTCTGGTTGTGGAGAGACTCCTTATGTGAAGCTTATTTCACAGCTTTTTGGTGATCGTGAGATGATTGCCAACGCTACAGGTTGTTCTTCCATTTATTCTGCTTCTATACCTTCATCGCCTTATACCAAGAATGCGAAGGGACAAGGACCGGCTTTCGACAATTCATTGTTTGAAGACTTCTGTGAGTTTGGTTTGGGCATGGCCTGAGGCAATAAGAAAATGAAGGAACGCATCACAAAACTGCTTGGTGAGAAAATGGCCGATAACCAAACTTCAGATGAGTTTAAGGCGGCAGCCCAGCAGTGGATTGACAACAAGGATGATGCAGACGGTTCCAAAACTGCTGCAGCCGTTCTGAAGCCGCTCATAGAGAAAGATGCTGAGGCAGGTTGTTCCATTAGCAAAGAACTGAAGACACTTGATCATTATTTGGTGAAGCGTTCGCAGTGGATTATTGGCGGTGACGGTGCTTCTTATGACATCGGCTACGGCGGTCTTGACCATGTGCTGGCTTCTGGTGAAGATGTCAATATTCTCGTGCTTGATACTGAAGTCTATTCCAACACAGGTGGACAGTCGTCGAAATCTACGCCTTTAGGTGCCATCGCACAGTTTGCTGCCAGTGGTAAGCGTGTCAGCAAAAAAGACCTTGGCTTGATGGAGACCACTTATGGCTATGTTTACGTGGCTCAGGTTGCCATGGGTGCTGACAATGCTCAGACATTGAAGGCTATCCGTGAGGCAGAGGCTTATCATGGACCTTCATTGGTCATTGCTTATGCTCCTTGCATAAACCATGGCATTAAGGGTAAGGACTTTGATGGCAAGGGCAAACGTGGCATGGGCCGTTCACAGCATGAGGAGGCTTTGGCCGTGGAGTGTGGCTACTGGCATTTGTGGCGTTTCAATCCGGATTTGGCTAAGGAGGGAAAGAATCCGTTCACCCTTGACTCGAAGGCTCCAGATTGGTCCAACTTCCGCAATTATCTGCTTGGCGAGGTGCGTTTTGCTTCTCTAAAGAAGGCTCGTCCCGATGAGGCAGAAGAACTCTATGCTGAGACAGAGAAAACTGCTAAGCGTCGTTACAACTCCTATGTGCGCAAGAGCAAGGAAGATTGGAGCGAAGAAGCTGAGTAATAGAAAATTGTAATGGCGGATGTCATTTTATGTGACAGAAGCCTTGTCAAGACATAAAAGGTCCGTTTCTGTGTAGTTCAGAGACGGACTTTTTTTATTGCTTCTCTATTCTGTTGTTTGACTATTAATTTGTTGCCATGTTGCCTTTTCATGATAAAAACAGTCTTTATTTGTGGATTCTATAAATTGTTTTTAGTAACTTTGCAACTAAACAGTTGGCATTTTGCCACAACTTCACCAAAGACTATTAACTTCTATGCTAAAGAATCTTGTTTTATCTATGCTTTTATTGTCGCTTTCGTGTCCGGTCTTTGCGCTCGGCACAGACTATACACGCGGTATAGGGGTGTACCCAGGGCGGCTGTCGGAAAGCGCGTCTCCTTGTTTGATTAAAGATACGGTATTGCGAAATGTGGCTCTTAACCGCATGGCAATGGCTTCATCATCGGTCGACTATAACCTTACGGCACAACTTGCTACAGACGGAATATATACGCAAGGTACTCCGCCTTTGTTGACGGTAAGCACTCGGGATGGTGTCATCAGTGGTCGTGATAAAGAGAAAGCCATTGATGGCAATACGGTTACCAGTAATACGCTTATGGGGGAAAATCCTTATCTACAGTATGACTGGCAGAATATGAGTATCAGTTTGGACACGCTTCGTTTTGTCGCTCAAGTTGCCTACGATTCTGAGAAATCCAATGATGGCTTTGAAATACGTGTTCTTGGTTCAGAGGACGGTCGGCGTTGGACTCTCATAGGGCAACGTAAAGGTAATGATTTGCCGGGTTATAAGGCTCAACAGACGGTTAGCACAGACCCTAACAAGTCCGAGGATGTCATTCGCTTGCCTCTGCGGAAGGTAAAGATGGCCGTTCCTTTGTCGGAAGGCGGTAGTTATAGTCATCTTCGTGTCGTGTTTGGTATGAAAGGGGCCGTTTGGTGGCGTGTTTATGAAATTGACGGTGGAACTTTGCGTTATAAGCAGGAAACATGGGATGATGATAAAATAAAATGGGGATCCACCAACGGATCGTGGATGCCTTCGTCGCAGTTCTTCAGTGCATGGGTTGCCGACAAGGTAGAGGCTGCCAGGCATCCACAATGGCTGACGGTCGATTTGGGTACGGAGGTAGACATACAATCGGTCAACATTGACTGGCTGTATCGTGCAAAGGAGGGCAAACTTCAAGTGTCAGAAGATAACGTTCACTGGCGTGACATATCTGCTTTAGATAATAGGACAATTTATTCATGTAAGGATCGAGGACGTTATGTTAGATTATGGCTTGTTCGACCTTCTGACAATGGCACTTATGGCATTCGTGAATTGGAAGTGTGGGGACGTGGCGGTCTGCATGCTGAGCCAGCTATACCGTTATCGACAAAGGGAGGCAAAACTTATCTCTCGGGTTGGTACGTAAGACGTGACGGCGACGAACGATGGATTGCAGCGACTGTGCCGGCTACGGTTTTGGGGTGCTACATGAACGTAGGGGCTGTGCCAGACAACCGGAAAGGCAACTCTATGCGGCAAATATCGGAATCGTTCTTCAATTCTGATTTTATTTACCGAACAACTTTCGATTATCAACCCTCAAAGAGTCATCAGTATCTCAATCTGGATGGTGTTGATTGGAAAGCTCAAGTATGGTTAAATGGAACTTATTTGGGAGCAATCGACGGTGCATTTAAGCATGGTCGATTTGACATTACCAAGTATTTAAAAACACAAGACAACTCGTTGGAGGTTCGTGTTATCAAGAATGCTCATATCGGAGCCGTCAAGATAAAGAATGATTCTACAACAGATCTTAATGGGGGAGTACTTGGAGCAGACAATCCGACTTTCCATCCTACAGTTGGCTGGGACTGGATAACAAGTACTCCAGGTCGTGATATGGGGATCTGGAATGATGTCTATCTCACGGAAGATAACGGTGTCAGTCTTTCCTGTCCTTTTGTTAACACAAGTCTTAATCTGCCTGATACTTTATCGACGATGACCCCATCAGTAGTGGTCAGCAATAGTGACAAGGTTTCCAAAACAGTGACCGTGAAGGGGTGGATTGATAATATAGAATATGAGAAAACAGTGTGTCTTGATGCGGACGAGACGTGTGAGGTAATATTTAATCCGTCCGATTACCCACAACTTTCCAACCAGTCTATGCGCTTGTGGTGGCCTAATGGTTACGGAACACCTTATTTGTATGAGGCTGGTTTTGTGGTGACAGAGAATGGGAAGCTGTTGTCGGAGATTACATTCAAGACAGGGCTTCGACAGATGGATTATTCGAATCTTAATACGCAGGCTACACTCTACGTCAACGGTAAGCGTATCGTCCCGCTCGGCGGCAACTGGGGATTCTCGGAGACAAACCTTAATTACCGAAATCGTGAATATGATGCAGCGGTAGCTTATCATCGTGACATGCATTTCAATATGATTCGCAACTGGGTAGGGCAGACAGGAGATGATGAGTTCTACGATGCCTGTGACCGCTATGGCATCTTAGTGTGGCAGGACTTTTGGCTGGCCAATCCGTGGGATGGTCCTGACCCGGATGATGAGCATATGTTCCTTGACAATTCTCTTGATTTGATACAACACATTCGACGTCATCCGTCTGTTGCGCTTTACTGTGGACGTAACGAGGGGTATCCGCCAGCCTCGATTGACAGCCTCTTGCGCCAACAGATAAAACAATGGCATCCACATTTGGGCTATGTATCAAGTTCTGCAGACGATGGCATAAGTGGACATGGCCCCTATTGGTTGAATCCTTCGAGTTATTATTTTTCACATCAAAGTGGCAAACTGCATTCAGAGCAAGGTATGCCCAACGTACCTAATTATGAGAGTTTGTGCAGGATGCTTGATGCTGATAAACTGTGGCCGCAGGGGGATGCTTGGGGACAGCACGACTTCACGCAACAGGGCGCACAGCGGGGAAAGGCTTTCAATGATATTATGCGTTCTTATTTTGGTGAGCCTCAAGACGCGAGACAGTTCACTCGATGGGCTCAATGGCTCAATTATGATGGGCATCGTGCCATGTTTGAGGCCGCGCAGCAGCAACGACAGGGACTTATCATGTGGATGAGCCATTCTTGCTGGCCCAGCATGGTGTGGCAGACCTATGACTACTATTTAGAGCCTACAGCTGGCTATTTTGGTATAAAGAAAGCTTGTGAGCCACTTCACATCCAGTATAATCCAGATAAGCGCATTGTGGAGGTGGTTAATGTGTGTGTCAACGAGACGCGGCCGTTGAATGCCAGCGCAGAATGGTTTACGCTTAAAGGGAAGCCTATCGGGCATAAGACGGCTATGGTACACATTAGGCGTGATCAGACGGTTGAGGTGATGTCGCTTTCGTTGCCTGAAGAACAAGCCTGCTGCTTGCGACTGACTTTGACAGACGGTGCGCGGACGGTCTCTGACAATTTCTATGTGGAAAGTCCGAAACCTGAATTACTGAAACAAGTGTTGGAAATGAAGGCTCATTTGGAACTGAGTCAAGAGGTCTCAAAGTCCGATGAAGAGACACACATTGTCTTGACGGTAAGCAACACTTCTGATGTACCGGCGTATCTCATACGCTTACAACTGAAAGGTGATGATGGCGAGCAAATACTTCCCGTGTTCTATCAAGACAACTATTTTTCTCTGTTGCCCGGTGAACGGCGCACGGTTAGAATCAGTTATAGGAATGAGGATGGCCGCGGATGTACACCTCAGGTTGAGGCAGTCGCATTCAACCAATAGTTTACGCAGATTGAGGAAATTGGCTGAAAACGAAACTGCAGTAATATTAAAAAGAGAAAGAGCTGCCGGATTTGTAGTCCGGCAGCTCTTTTTTCTCTAAGTTGCGATAGCACTATTTCTCTTTAAGCAGATAGACAACGACAGGAAGGTGGTCACTGTAGCCGTTGAGCCACACGCCTCCTGCTGTCGTTCGCTTGGGCGATCCTTTATATTGTCCTTCTGTTTGGAATAAATAAGGCATGCGCTGTACTTCGTTTTTCCAGAATTTTAGAGTCGAATAGTCTTTGCTTTTTCCTCTATTGATAAGATTAGGCGAAAGAATGATTTGGTCAAAAAGGTTCCAAGCACCACGGTACATTAGTGTGCCTTTGCCTTCCTTGAAGATATTGTACCAGGGGTTGTACATGTCTTCCTTGCCCACTTTATCTGGCGTCTCTTTGGCAGAAAGAGTTTTATACATAGAAGTACTGGTTGGATCATCGTTCATATCGCCCATGACGAATATTTTAACGTTGGGGTCGTCCTTGAGCAGTGAGTCTTTTAATTCTTTGATTTCCTGTGCTCCCTGCTCGCGGTATTCGCTTCCATTGAACCGTGACGGCAGATGACAAACGATACACGTGACATGTTCGTCGGCCATCGTACCACTGATGGTGAGGAAACCACGTGTGATGAATTTGGAATTGCCATTCAACCGCTGTACATAAGGAACGAGTTTCACATTGCGCACTTCGAAGAGTTGGGGATTATAGATGGCAGCGCAGTCGATGCCACGCAGGTCCGGGCCTTCTACATGCACATATTTGTAACCACGTTCTGCCAGTGTAGGCTGAGCCACAAGGTCAGCCATCACACGTTCGTTCTCCACCTCCGATAATCCAATAAAGGCACAACCTACGCCAGGCAATTTGTCTGTACCCATATCCGACAGTGCCTGTGCCATATTCTTTAGTTTGCTTTTATATTTGAGGTCATCCCAGTGGTATGATCCCGTTGGTAGGAACTCTGTGTCCAATTTTCCCTCATCGTGTTGTGTATCGAAAAGGTTTTCCTGATTGTAGAATCCTATGGCGTAAGCCGAGAATTTCTTTTGGGCATTCATCGTACCTACCACAAGTAGTGCTGCTGCGAGCCATGCGATCTTCTTCTTCATTTGATTTTTTGACGTTTTTGATATTGTTTGTGCAAAGATAACTTTTTTTTTTGTATCTTTGCGGTTACATATCAACTATTTAACAAAATATCTATGCGTATCAAGGTTACAACCATTGTGTTCGCTCTCTGTTATGCCCCCTTGACGTTTGCTCAGAACGAAGTTGCTTCTGACCAACAGAAGGCCAAGGCTCTTGACGAGAATACGTTCACATTTACCGAGGCACAGTTGGATGAGGATGCCAATTCCTATCAGGGAATAACAATTCTGAACTCCAATACTAATGTATACGCCTCAGAGGTGGGTTATCTTTTCTCGCCGGTGCGGTTCAGGTATCGAGCCTTCAATCAAAAGTACAATGACATTTATATCAATGGCGCTCCTGTCAATGATATGGAACGTGGTACTTTCAGTTATTCATCTGTCGGTGGGCTCAATCAGCTGACACGCAATGTCGACTTTGCGCTGCCTTTTGAGAATGCCAATTTTGGTATGACAGGCATGGCGGGTAGCAACAACTACAATTTCCGTAGTGGCGATCAGCGCACTGGGCATCGTTTCTCTTTGGCTGGTGCCAACCGCAACTATACTTTGCGTGGCATGTACACATACAATAGTGGTTTTAACAAAAAGGGATGGGCTTTCTCGGCCAATATCACTTATCGTTGGGCTGACCGCGGTTATGTGCCTGGAACTTTCTATAATTCACTGAGCTATTTTCTGGGAGCGGAGAAAATCATTAACGATAATCACAAGTTGTCTTTCTCCACATGGGGAAATCCAACGGAACGTTCCTCGCAGGGGGCTGCTACCGATGAGAGCTTCTGGTTGGCCAACGACTATCAGTATAACCCTTATTGGGGCTATCAGAATGGTCATGTGCGCAATTCGCGCGTGGTCAATGATTATGCGCCATCGGCTCTTGTCACTTGGGATTGGAGCATTAAGGATAATTTGAAACTGACTACCACGTTGCTTGGCAAGTATTCAATGTATAAGAGTACCAAACTCAACTATAACAATGCCGACAATCCAGCTCCCGATTACTGGAAAATGTTGCCCAGCACTTTCTATGATGTGTGGAACACAGGCAACATGGCCTTACAGACTGATGAGGCTCGTGCCGACTGGCAGGCGGCAGTCGACTATTTCCGTAGTGACAAGGGGCACCGTCAGGTGCAGTGGGATCGGCTTTATCTTGCCAATGCCAATATGAATAAAGTGGGGGGCGATGCTATGTATTATGTTCAAGCACGCCATAATAATAATCTCTATCTGACGCTTGCCTCTACGCTCACCAGCCGTCAGCTTAAGAACGCCACATGGAATGCCGGTCTTGTGCTTGCCTCCAACAAGGGAATGCACTACCAAACGATGGATGACTTGTTGGGAGCTGAATATTTTCACAACATCAATACTTATGCTGTAGGCAACTATGCGCCAGGCTCTGCGAGCGTACAGTACGACCTCAACAATCCCAATGCCGTGGTTGGCGAAGGCGATAGGTTCGCTTACGACTATAATATCTATACGCACAAGCAGTATGTATGGGCCAACTATACAGCAGATGTATCCCGTTTCCATTTGTCTGTAAGTGGTAAAATCGGCGGAACGGAGATGGAACGTGACGGCAAGATGCGCAACGGTCTCTTTGCCAATAGTTCCTATGGCAAGAGTGGTTGGGCTAAGTTCCTTGATGGTGGGCTCAAAGGGGCGGCTTCTTGGGACATGGGCCACGGTCATGTCATTTCGTTAGGGGCAGGCTATCAGTGGAATGCGCCGTTGGCCAATGTCGCCTTCACCGCAGCTGAGATGAACAATGATTTTGTAGACGGACTTAAGAATGAGCGTGTGCTCTCGTCAGAGTTGGCTTATCAATATAACGGACCATGGCTCCGTGCCAACATCAGTGGCTATTACTCACAGGTTGATGATGCCACCGAGTGGACTTGTTTCTATTTCGATGACATCAACTCCTTCTCTTACAATTCGCTTACAGGCCTGCGCAAGCGTTATTATGGTGCCGAGTTGGGACTCGACCTAAAAGTCACCAGTTGGCTTAATGTAAAGGCTATCGGACAAATCAGCGAGGCTAAGAATGCCAGCGATGCCGATGTGCGCTATCTTAATTCGACGGAAGGCTCCTATAATACCGACCGTGCCCTTGTCAAGGATATGCGTGAGAGCGGCACGCCGCTTACCAGTGCCAGTCTTGGGGTCGACTTTCACAAGAACAACTGGTATATTTCACTCAATGGAAACTGGTATGATCGTATCTATCTGTCTTATTCGCCCTATTATCGTTATGAGTCGAAACTGGCTGCACAGGGTAGTGTCAACGAGGACGGAACTTATAATGTGATGGATCAGGCGAAGGGACATGGCGGATTCATGCTCGATGGATCCATCGGACACAATATTTATCTGAAGGGTGGTGGCATGGTTTCCATCAATCTTATGGTGACCAACATTCTTGATAATGAGAAGATCGTTACTGGTGGTTATGAACAGAGTCGCAGTGATGTCACGTCTAGTGGCAACAGCCGTGGCTACCTCTTCTCGAAGAATCCCAAGAAGTATCATGTCTACGGCACCAATGGTATGTTGCAGGTAGCCTATCGCTTCTGAGCAGAAGAGGAATAACGAAAAGATAATTCAAAAGAAAACGAAAAAGCAAAATGATGAATAAGATAAAATATTTGTTACTTGCCTTTGTCTGCTGTACCTTTGCGGGCTGCATGGAGTATGACGATGACGATTATAATCCGGATAGCCGTGGCAACAATGCCATCGTGGAGACCAAGGTCATCAGCATCGCCCAACTCAAGAGCGATTACAGCCAGTATGTCCGTAAGGACTATCGCGACGGCACTGCTTATAAGCAAATCACCGACGACATCCAACTGAAAGGTGTTGTCACGGGCAACGACATTCAAGGCAACCTCTACAATGAGATAGCCTTGCAGGATTCCACGGGAGCCATAATCATCGCCATCTCCGAAGGCGGGCTTTGTGGTTATCTCCCTGTTGGCACGGAAATCTTGGTTCAACTCAAGGGGCTTTATGTGGGTAACTACGGTTTGCAGGCCGAAGTAGGGACGCCTTACACCAATGCCAGTGGAGCCACCTATGTGAGCCGTATGAGCCGCATTCTGTGGAATAGCCACTTCAAGTATACCGGCTTGACAAAGCAGGTGAAGCCGGAAGAATTCAACTATGCTACCTGGGACTTGGATCGCGACGATGGTAAACTCGCCGTGTTGAAGAATGTGGAATTCAATGTGTCTAACGATTCCACCACTTGGGCCAATCCGGGCGGCGGCAGTGGCTCCAAGAGTATCTACTTCAAGAACCTCAGCAATCGTGTCATGGTCTATACCAGCAACTATGCCGACTTCGCTGCTGGCTTCGTGCCCCGCGGTAAGGTCAACGTGACAGGTATCATGAAGCGTTACAACTCCAGTTGGGAGCTTATTATCCGCTCCATCGACGACGTGGAGAAAGCAGACTAATCACCGTTCCATTATCATCAAAAAATCAAGCAAAAATGAAAAAGATATTTTCTTCCATTATCGCTCTGGCCGCAATGGCCATGACGTTCACTTCGTGTGAGGACGTTCCTATGCCTTACAATGACCCATCTTCCAATGGTGGTTCTGGCACCGACACGACTGTAGTTATTACTCCCACAGGCACGGGTACCGTATCTGACCCGTTTAATGTGGCATCGGCCCTGGCTTTTATCGATGCAGGTGAAGGTCTCGATCAGACGGTTTATGTCAAGGGCATCGTGACAAGTATTTCAGAGATTGACACTGGCAACTATGGCAATGCCACTTATAACATCAGCGACGACGCCTCGGCTACCACCACGTTGGAGGTATATCGTGGCTATGCGTTGGGTAACAAGAAATTCACCTCTGAGGATGAGTTGAAAGTGGGCGATGTGGTTGTTGTCTGTGGCACATTGGTTAACTATAACGGCAGTAAGAAACAGTTTACGCAGGGCAATCACGTCTATTCGCGCAATGGTCAGACAGCCGGTGGTGGCACTGAGATTGTGGGCACTCCCGAAGGTGAAGGCACTCAGGCCAAGCCTTACAACGTTGCAGCCGCACAGACAATCATAGCTACCGGTACTTACACGAGCGATAAGGTTTATGTCGCCGGTATCGTATCTTCCGTTGGTGAGGTCGATACTGAAAACTTTGGAAATGCCACCTATTTCATTTCTGACGATGGCACCTCTGCAGGTGAACTCGAAGTCTATCGCGGCTATTGGCTCGGTGGTGACAAGTTCACCTCGGCTGACCAGCTGAAGGTTGGCGACAGGGTCGTTGTCTATGGGCAGCTCACCCTGTTCTATTCCACACCTGAGGTCACGGTTGGTAGTCAGCTTTATTCGGTCAACGGTCAGACTGTAGGTGGTGGTGATGATGACAAGCCCCAACAGACGCTTGAGAACGTTGGCGTGCTTAATGGCAACGTTCTCACCGTGACGGCTTCCGATCTCGGACTGGACAATCAGGCCGACCTGCCTGTGTTGAAGACGGTCGACGGAACGACAATTAGCTTTGCGCAGGGAGACGGAACGAATGCTCCCAAGTATTATACTACGGCAGGTTCTGCCATCCGCATGTATGCTAAGAACCTGTTTACCGTCAGTGGAAGCAAGAAGATCTCCTGCATTGTGCTCCATTGTGTCGATGCCACACGCACAGGTAATGACGAACTCTATGCCCGTCCCGGTACCGTGGGTAGAGAGGGATCCGTCGTTACCATCAGCTCAATAGGCTCCAAAACTGTCGATATTGTTAATGACTATACCGACAATAAGGCTGGCACACAGTTGCGTATCGTCAGCATGGAGATCATTTACGAGTAGGCTGGTACATGGAAATCTCTTATAAATAAGCAAAACAAGATGAGGGAAGGATGGCTTTTCATTTAAAGTCATCCTTTCCTTATCTTATTTTTTCAGCAGAAATAATGATAAAACATTTCCAATCTTTTACATACCGCGTTCCTCTTCTTGTTGTTCTTCTTTCATTCACTTTGATGGCTTGCGACGGGGGTGATGACGAAAGGATGGAAACTTCCATTTCCAATGTCAATGTCAATGCCAATATAGGAGTGGTCAATGGTAATGCTGCGGCGCGTGTCAACGCTAAGCGGTTGGAGTTTCCGCGGCTTCAAGGGGGAGGCAGTTATGTTGTTACCCATCTCGATGGTGGTGAGGTCAACTACAGCATTGAATGGGATATACAGGCGCGTGCGCAGCGATGGAGTTGCTATCAGATGTATCGTAGCAATGCTGTCAATGGGCCGGGGGTGTCACGCTATGAGCCGTCTGATGGCAATCCACAGTATCCCTTCGATCCCGAGTTGCCCGAAGATTATTATTTCTCCTTTGACCCTTACAGAGGAAACGGTCAGGGCTTCGACCATGGGCATATTTGTCCTTCGGCTGACCGACTGAACACGCAGACTGCTAACATCCAGACTTTCTATCTTGACAACATGCAACCTCAATGGAACTCGTTCAATGTTGGCACGTGGGCTAACATGGAAAAACAGGTGCGCAGGCTTGTCCTTCGCAACAACTATAGCTGGTGTGACACGCTCTATGTCTGTCGTGGCGGAACCATTGGCACGGAGGGGGCAACCTTGCAGAGTCAGGTCTATACTACGCTTCGCAATGGATTGTTGGTGCCACGTTATTTTTTCTGTGCCTTGCTGATGGTCAAGAATGGACAGTATAACGCCATTGGCCTTCTCTTTGAGCATAAGGCTTCTGATGAGGATGCGCTTGCCAAGTATGCCATGTCCATTGATGAGTTGGAAGCAAAGACGGGCATCGACTTTTTTTGCAATCTCCCCGACAGTCGCGAGGAAGCCATTGAGGCCGTTTACAATACGAAGTTGTGGAACTTTAAGTAAGCGGGTGTTTTCTTCATCAACAATCTTATTCTTGTGCACGGATTGATGGGCTGAAAATAAAAACCGCATCCGGTCAAATTGACCGGATGCGGCTTTTGTTTTGTATGTGTATTTTCAAATTATTCCTCTCTTGATGGGGAAAGTTGAAAATGCGGGTTCCTACTTTTGTAGATATTTCTTGCCGCCTTTGATGACAACGCCCTTATAGGAGGCGTTGACACGTTGTCCGGCGAGATTGTAAGTTGGAGCGTTGACCGACTTGTTTGCCTTGAGGGAGTCGATGCCTGTTACGACCTGTTCGATGGGATATATCTCATAAGTGGTCTTATATTGTGAGATGATGCCCTTCACACTTGTGGTCTCGCCCTCGGCGGTAGTTCCAATGGTATAGCCGTCAAGATGGAAACCGTTGTAGATTTGCAGACTGTCGGTTCCCGAGACTGCATAGTACTTGGCGGTGTCCTCGGAAGCTACCACCTGCACATTCTCCAGCACGACGAGGTCAGATACATAGTTGGCTACATCGGCAACGTTGATGATCTTTGCCTCAGCCTCAGTGCCTTGTGTGAGCGTTAGGCTGGCAGCGTTGGTGTCGTCGGCCTTGACAGCCTCAGGCAGATCGTTATAGATGCTCAGCTTCAGCGAGACCTTGCCGTTGACGATTTGGTTCTGGGCCAGTTGCAGTCCCGTGTTGTAGAACATGATGGCGCCGCTGGCGTCGCGCACATAGGTCTGTGTGTTGCCCTTGTTTGTGGTCCAAGTGTAAAGCACCTGCGCGTCGTTGAGGGTCAGTGTTGCGGTGGTTCCATTCTTCAAAGCCTTGAAAGCGGCAATGTTTTCGGCAGTGATGACAGTCGGTTCTGGAGCAACTTGGGCTGTGTAGTCTTCGATGGGGTAGAGTTCGAGGGTCTCCTTGTAGGGCACGAGGATTCCTTTGATGGTATAGGTCTGTCCTTCCACCCACTTTCCGGCCACAACCTTGAACTTGTCGTAGACTTGGATAGAGTCGCCGTCCTCACTGTAGGCGTAGGTGTCGGTGTATTCACCGTTTTTGAAACTCTTGAGCGTGAGACCGCTGACCTGTATGAGGTCGCAGCCGTAACCTTCAGCTGAGATTTCGTCCAGTCCGACTTCATGAGCCCGGGCAGCCTCACCATTGGTTGCCGTCACTTTGTTGTCAATGGGACTTGTCAGTTCGGGCAGGTTGTTGAAGGTAGCGTATGTACCAGTGATGGTGCCGTTGAGTATTTGGTTCTGTTTCCAGTCGAGATTGCTCATGTAGAAGTCGATGGCACCGGTGGCGTCGCGCACGAAGATGTCGTTTTGTCCGGCATAGAGCACTTGGGCGTTCTGAAGCGTGAGCACGGCGGTACCTTTCTTCTCCTTGAATTCGGCAATGTTGGCCGCTTCTTCCAACTTCACCTGTCCACCTTCGATGTCAACAACCGAAAGCTGGGGTGCATTCTTGTAGATGTTGTTGAAGATGGCATAGATGGTGACGGTCTGTCCCTCGTAGGCACCGACGTTTGCCACGTTCTTATAGAGTTGCACACGGTTGTTACCGCTGACGGCATAGAAGTTGTTTTCTACCTTGGTGAGGGTGACATTCTCGATCTTGACGAGGTCTGCGACATGATTGAGTGCAAGAATATCGGTCAGTGTTGCTGGCGTTGCATCAAGCGTCGTGTCGGTGGCTGCTGTGATGGTCAGCGAGTCTGCGTTGGTGTAGTCGTTCTTCTTGACCTCAGGCATGCCGTAATAGTAGGCGTAGTCGACCTTAACCTTACCGTTGAGGATGGCGTTACGGGGCAAGTCGAGTTCGGTGTAATAGAACAGTATGGCCTTGTCGCCTTCACGCACGCTGACGATGTCGCCATTGGCATATACGACCTTGGCATTATTGAGCGTGAGGTTGACGTTGGCCAGATCCTTCGTCATGGCGTTCAGTCCGGCAATGTTGCTCGCGGTGAATGTCACCTCAGGGTCAGGGTCGGGCGTGGGGTCGGGGTTAGGATTGACTGAGCCACCGATGGTTACGACGATTTCCGTGGCACGTAGCTGTGCGGTGACAGCTGAGAACGTGACGGTATTGGCATTGCCTGTCCATGTTCCG
This sequence comes from uncultured Prevotella sp., assembly GCA_964411005.1. Lineage (GTDB taxonomy): Bacteria > Bacteroidota > Bacteroidia > Bacteroidales > Bacteroidaceae > Prevotella. The sequence continues at coordinate 30,270 of CAYPJA010000017.1, forward strand.
ATTTTACCTTCATAGGTATAATTGCCGCTTTCTGTCGTGAAGTTGCCCGGTCCATATTGGGCATCGCCGTTAGCGGTACAGGTGAACTCAATCTTGGTGATGTTGCCCACGGTGGAAGAAATGGTATTGGTGCTACTCTTGGCGAAGCGGTACTGACTTCCCGACTTGTTGGAGCAGTTGAAGCCGCCGATAGAGGTCGTGATGGTGACTCCGTCTTTCGACATCTGGTCTTCCCCTTGTGCCGATGTGTTTGAACCTATGGTCTCACCGGCCGTGAAGGTTACTGTTGTTTGCGCGAATGTCATACTGCTGGCAAAAGCCAAAAACATGGCAGACGCAAAACGTAGAATTTTGTTCATAAGCGTGTTTTTAAAATATGAATAATAAAGTTTTCTTCTATGCAAAGTTACCTATTTTATTTTATAGACTGTTAGTTGGCGGCGTTAAAATTCAGTTTCAACATGTTTTTTAGGAACTTAGGTGTGTAGCCGAGTTTCGATTCGGCTACCTGTTCGGGCGTTCCTGTCATCAGCACTTGTCCGCCACCGCGTCCACCTTCCGGTCCCATGTCGATGATATAGTCGGCGAGCTTGATCACGTCAAGGTTATGCTCAATGATGATGACCGTATTGCCCTTGTCGACCAGTCGTTCCAGCACATCCATGAGCACGCGTATGTCTTCGAAGTGGAGTCCTGTGGTGGGTTCGTCGAGAATGTAGAGCGTGTTGCCTGTGTCTTTTTTCTCCAGCTCGGTGGCGAGCTTGACGCGCTGGCTCTCGCCACCTGACAGTGTGGTGGAGCTTTGGCCGAGCTTGATGTAGCCGAGTCCGACATCCTGCAGAGTCTTGATCTTTGGCAGGATGGAGGGTACGTTGGCGAAGAATTCCACAGCCTGATTGATTGTCATGTCGAGTACGTCGGCGATACTCTTACCTTTGAACCTCACTTCCAGCGTCTCCCGGTTGTAGCGTTTGCCGTGGCAAACCTCACAGGGTACGTAGACATCGGGTAGGAAGTTCATGTGAATGGTCTTGTAGCCGTTGCCACCACAGGCCTCACAGCGTCCGCCCTTTACGTTGAACGAGAACCTTCCGGGTTTGTAGCCGCGAATTTTGGCTTCCGGCAGGTTGACGAAGAGCGCGCGAATATCGGAGAAAACACCCGTATAGGTGGCCGGATTGCTGCGTGGTGTGCGCCCGATGGGGCTTTGGTCGACGTTGACCACCTTGTCAATATATTCGATTCCCTCGATGCAATCGTAGGGCATAGGCTTTTTCAGCGAGCGGTAGAAGTGGTGGGAGAGGATGGGTTGCAGGGTGCCGTTGATGAGCGTTGACTTGCCGGATCCCGACACGCCGGTCACAACGATGAGCTTGCCGAGTGGAAATTCCACGTCGACATGCTTCAGATTGTTGCCCCGGCAACCGCGTAACCACAGGCTTTTGCCCGTACCGGCACGGCGGAGCACTTGCGGGGGCGTTTCATTGGTCATGGGCAGGGCTATGGCCCGCTCGCCGTTGAGATACTGTGCTGTGATGGTGTGTGTCTTAAGCATGTCTGTAGGAGTGCCCTGGAAAACCACCTCACCGCCCTTGCGTCCAGCCTTCGGGCCGATGTCGATAATCCAGTCGGCGGCTCTCATCATGTCCTCGTCGTGCTCAACGACGACGACCGTGTTGCCCAAATCGCGCAGTTCTTTCAGCGAGTCGATGAGGCGTTGGTTGTCGCGTTGGTGAAGACCGATGGAGGGTTCGTCGAGAATGTAGAGCACATTGACGAGTTGGCTGCCAATCTGTGTGGCGAGACGGATGCGCTGGCTCTCGCCACCCGACAGGCTGGCTGATGGCCGGTTGAGGCTCAGATAGTCGAGCCCCACTTCCAAGAGGAAGTTGACACGCGACCGCAGCTCTTTCACGATCTCAGCCGCAATCTTCTGTTGTTGTGGTTCCAAATGCTCCTCGACGTGATCGAGCCATGCTTTTAGGTCGTTGATGTCGAGTTCGGCTATCTCTGCGATGTTCTTGTCCCACATTTTGTAGGATAATGACTCCTGTTTCAGGCGTTGGCCGTGGCAGGCTGGACATTCTTTTTCGGCTAGGAACTGATCGGCCCATTTGCGGCCGCTGGCCGTGTCGTCGTTCTCCATTACGGATTGCAGGTATTTCACGACGCCGTCAAATTCGACAAAGTAGTCGCTGGAAGTGTGCACGAGATCTTTGGAAATCTTGACGTTTTCCACGCTTCCGTAGAGCACTTCGTCCATGGCCTCGTCGGGAATGTCGCCGACAGGTGTCTTCAGATTGCAGCCATATTTTTCGAGAATGGCTTCTATCTGCCAGAAAATCATCTGGTTCTTATATTTTCCCAGCGGCACGATGGCACCGTTGCGGATGCATTCCTTGTTGTCGGGAATCACTTTCTTCAAGTCTATCTCGCTGACAAATCCCAGTCCTTTGCAGCGGGGGCAGGCTCCTTCGGGTGAGTTGAATGAGAAAATGTTGGGGGCCGGGTTGCCATAGGAGAGTCCGGTGACAGGATCCATGAGGCGTTTTGAGAAGTTGCGCGCCTCTTGTGTGTCCTTATCCATAATCATCAGTGTGCCGTCGCCCTGCCGCATGGCTGTGGCTATTGACTGGCGGAAACGCTCAATGACCTTGTCGCCTTCTGCCGGTCGGGTGTCGGCCACCTTCATCTTGTCTATCACCACCTCAATGTTGTGGTTCTTGTAGCGGTCAACCTTCATGCCGCGCGTCAATTCCTTGATTTCGCCATCCACGCGGATATAGAGGTAACCCTTGCGCCGCATCTGCTCGAAGAGCTCACGATAATGTCCCTTGCGCTGCCGGATGAGTGGCGCGAGGATATAGATGGCCTTGCCGGCATAGTCGTTGCCGATCATGTCGACAATCTTGTCTTCGGTGTATTTCACCATTTTTTCGCCCGACAGATAGCTGTAGGCAGTGCCCGCGCGGGCGTAGAGCAGGCGCAGGTAGTCGTAAATCTCCGTCGTTGTGCCGACGGTGGAGCGCGGGTTCTTGTTTGTAGTCTTCTGCTCAATGCTGATCACGGGGCTCAGGCCGGTGATCTTGTCGACGTCGGGACGCTCCATATTGCCCAGAAAGTTGCGGGCGTAGGCAGAGAAAGTCTCGATGTAGCGTCGTTGCCCCTCGGCATAGATGGTGTCGAAGGCCAACGACGACTTCCCCGACCCTGAGAGGCCGGTGATGACAGTCAGTGAATTGCGTGGTATGACGACGTCGATGTTCTTCAGATTGTGAACTCTTGCGCCGTAGACTTCTATCTTTTCGGTGTCGCCCAGCTTTTGGAGGGCGGCGTTGGTTTCATTTTCCAATGTATGATGTATTGTTTATAATATAGGAAGTATAAACATTTTTTCGGTCTTAGAATCCGTCATTCGGTGGTATTGGCACCGCTGTTCTCGGTGTAACCTCTGAGCAGATTGACGTCCTTGCGGATGTTGAATTTGCGCCCGTCGGCTCCCTTGGCCTTGATTAGACAGAAGTAGACACCTTGCTTTACGTCTTTGCCTTTGTAGGTGCCGTCCCATCCGTTGTCGGGATCAGTCCAGTCGTAGAGCAGTTGTCCCCAGCGGTTAAAGATGTAGCCGTGAAACTCGATGATGCTCTTCCAGCCCTCTTTGGGCTTGTAGATGTCGTTAATGCCGTCGCCGTTTGGTGAGAAAGCGTTGGGCATGACGAGCTGGCTCTCCGAGATGGTGACTGTGATGGCCCCGGTTTCGTTCCAGTAGTCGGCATCGTATGCGACGGTGTCGGTGCCGTTGATGAATGTGGCATAGCACACAATGCGGTGTGTGCCGGCCTCGTTGAATGTATAGTCGACGGTCTCGTCGTAGCGGGTCAGATAAGGTGAGTTCTCTTCACCTTCCCGATAGAAGTGCCATTCGTAGTTGCAGGTCCATCCATCCGTGCCTGTAACGCCTACGTCGAAATGCACGTCAAGCGGAGCATTTCCCGTCACGGTGTTCGAACTCTGCTCTTCGCCATCCTCGTCGGTGTAGATGGCAAGTGGGTTTATCTGCGGTGTTTCCACCTGCGCGGATGCTATGCCTATGTGTAGCCATGCGAGTGCGCAAAGAAAGATTTTTGCTTTCATCTCCTAAAGCTTATGTATCAGAATGCAAAGATAATAAAAAAATGGCGGTTGAGGACGGGCCTGTACCTCTTTTTTTATTATCTTTGCATCATTCAAAAAATCATAAGACACTATGCTTACAGCAAAAGACAAAGAGCAGATTGAAAGTCGCGGCATGACCGTGGCGCAGGTCGAGCGGCAGTTGAACCGCTTCCGTGAGGGATTCCCGTTTTTGCGGCTCAAGGCCGCGGCCTCTACAGAGAATGGTATCACTGTCGCCGATGGCGAGACGCGTGACAATTATGTACGTTTGTGGGAACAATACAAACAGGAAGGACATAAGATAGTGAAGTTTGTCCCGGCATCGGGGGCTGCCAGCCGCATGTTCAAGAACATGTTCGCCTTCCTCAACGCCGACTACGACGTGCCAACGACCGACTTCGAGAAAACCTTTTTCGACAACATCCGCCGGTTTGCATTCCGTGAGAGCCTGTGTCAGACGTGTCGGAAAAACGAAGGAAAGAACATCAAGACGCTCTTGGCTGAGGGAGGCTATAAGGCTGTCGTGGCCAATATGCTGGAACCAAAGGGGCTCAACTATGGTCAGCTGCCCAAGGGTATGCTGCTGTTTCACAACTACGATGACGGCCCACGCACTCCGATGGAGGAGCACCTCGTCGAGGCGGCCCTCTATGCCGGCTCTGGTGGCGAGGCCAACGTTCATTTCACAGTGTCGCACGAGCATCTGCCGCTCTTTGAGCAGAAAGTGGCTGAGAAAAAGGATAAGTATGAGAAGATGTTTGGCGTGAGCATCCATGTCACCTTCTCCGAGCAGAAACCATCCACCGACACCATTGCCGTCAATCCCGACAACACGCCGTTCCGCAACGAAGATGGCTCTTTGCTTTTCCGTCCGGGCGGTCATGGGGCGCTCATTGAGAACTTGAATGAGATGGATGCCGACATCGTCTTCATCAAGAACATCGATAATGTGGTGCCCGACAGGCTGAAGGCCGACACGGTGACCTATAAGCAGCTTCTGGCCGGCATTCTCGTCGACCGTCAGCGCAAGGCTTTTGCCTATCTTCGACAGCTTGACAGCGGGTCCTATACACACGCCGACATCGAAGAGATGATACGCTTTGTGCAGCGCGAACTCTGCACGCGTAAGGAAGACATCAAGTTCTTGGAGGACGCCGAGCTCACGGGCTACCTGCGTCGTAAGCTCAACCGTCCCATGCGCGTGTGTGGCGTGGTCAGAAATGTGGGTGAGCCTGGTGGCGGACCGTTCTTGGCCTACAATGCCGACGGAACAGTCAGTCTGCAGATCTTGGAGAGCAGCCAGATTGATACGAGCAATGAAGAGTATGTGAAGATGTTCACAGGTGGCACCCATTTCAATCCTGTCGACCTTGTCTGCGCCATTAATGACTATCAAGGGCGTCCGTTCCATCTGCCCGACTTCGTCGATTCCGACACAGGCTTCATCTCATCCAAGAGCAAGAACGGACGGGAGCTGAAGGCTTTGGAGCTGCCTGGACTTTGGAATGGGTCCATGAGCGACTGGTCGACCATCTTCGTAGAGGTGCCCTTGTCAACATTCAACCCGGTTAAGACGGTCAACGATCTGTTGCGCGAGCAGCATCAGTAAGATCAGAGGAAGGCGGCGGAAAGTCGATAGCCTCGTAATGAATTATCGCATGGATGCGGTAGCGTCTGTGAAATGATTTGGTTGGCAATTTGGATAGTTCATCTAAAATTTCCGACTTTGCATGGCAAGAGGGGTGGAGACGCTCCTCTTGCCATGTTTTTGTGAAAAACATGTCGTTATAGGTGTCTGTTGAGGTTGTCATTAGCCACTTCTTGCGTTGCAGAAGACTCTTTCCTGCGTCGTGAAAGACCATCTCTTGCGTCATGAAAGACCGCTTCTTGCTTTTCGAAAGACGGTCGGTTGCAACTCGTCATCAAATGGCTTCTTCTCAAATAAGAAAGGCATAAATCAACGGGGGGATGTTTTTCTTATTAATATTTCGGTTTTTGTACCCCTAAACTAACCCTTATGCTCTTTGCGGGGTATCTGCTCGTGCAGCTTAATGTGCCACAAGGTGAAGTCGGATGGCATGGTTTCATGCGCCAGCCTCATATCGGTTTGATTATCCCCTTACGTAAATCCGGTTCAGTGAGAGATGAGAAAGAAAAAGTATGTTTTTTTTGGATGTTTGAATAATAAGTCCTAACTTTGCAACCGTTAATCGGAGGGCAACCAGTAGGAATGGGGCCAGATAAGATTCGGCGCACGGCGTACGGACTTATCCGGCTCTATTTTTATTTTATGTTCTTCTGTTCAAGATCAACTATAAAAAACGAAGCTGAAGATGAGAGACAACAGAGATGCCATCGATTATGGCAAGACGCGCGTTCCGCGCTTGTTTCGCAAATTGTTTTTCCCGACACTGCTTGGTCTTGTCTCGTCGGTGCTGCTCAATCTGGCCGATGGCATTTTCGTGGGCCGGGGTGTGGGCAGTGATGCGCTGGCCGCCATCAATATTGCCGCGCCGATGTTTCAGATTGCTACGGGCATCGCACTGATGTTTGGCAGTGGCGTGAGCGTGGTGGCTGCCATTCATCTGGGAAAAGGAAATGTCAAGGCCGCCAACATCAACGTGACGCAGGCTTTCACCATAGGCTTGTCGCTTATGGCTATCGTGCTCATTGTCATCAATGCGTTTCCGTATTCGACGTCCATGCTGCTGGGATGCAGTGAGCTGCTTTATCCTATGGTGTATCAGTATCTCGTCGGTGTCAGTCCGTGTCTGTTGTTCCTTGTTATTAATATGGTAGGGCTGTTTGCCATCCGCCTTGACGGGGCTCCCGTCTATGCGATGACGGTCAACACCATTAGTGCCGCACTCAACATATTTCTCGACTGGCTGTTTGTGTTTCCTTTGGGATGGGGCATCTTTGGCGCGGCTGTGGCCACCTCGGTAGCCTCCGGCATAGGTACGCTTATGGTGGTATGGTATTTTCTCAAGCGGAGCAAGGTGCTGAAGCTCTATCGTCCAAAGTTCTCTCATACGGCCATTCGGCTGACGGCGCGCAACTGCGGCTACATGTTGCGTTTGGGGCTGCCCACCTTTATCGCAGAGACGGCCATCAGTTGTATGATAATTACGGGCAACTATGTCTTCATGCACTATCTGCGGGAAGATGGAGTGGCGGCTTTCTCTGTGGCTTGTTATCTGTTTCCGATGATATTTATGTTCGGTAATGCCATCGCACAGTCGGCACTGCCCATTGTGAGCTACAATTTAGGACGCAACAATCTGGAGCGTATCCGCGAGACGTTACGTATTTCGGTGGTGCTGGCTTGTGTGCTGGGATTGGCGATGACGATAGTGGGCTATTTGCTCGCGCCACAAATCACGGGCCTGTTCATAGAGGCTTCGTCGCCGGCATACGCCATTGGACGTACCGGTATACCGCTGTTCCTGCTCACATGTTTGCCTTTTACGCTCAATGTGGTGCTCATCGGTTTCTTGCAGAGCATGGAACGCTATCGTCCGGCCACGGTGTTTATGTTGTTGCGCGGTTTCATAGTCATTGTTCCGTGCTTCATCTTGTTGCCTATGGCGTTTGGTGAAACAGGTCTGTGGGTGGCCGAACCTATCTCGGAGTCGCTGACGCTGCTTGCCCTGGTGGTCTATCTCGTTTCATACATAGTGATTCGGCGGGGTAAACGCGTGGTGTAATCAGTAAATTGCATGAACATGAAAAAAGGCAAGCTCCCGTTTGGGTGGCTTGCCTTTTTCGATAGATGCTTGTAGGGTTTTTCCTTATTTACACGTGGGGCACCAAGGCTTGAGTTCCTTGAAGAAGTCGTGGCCCTTGTCATCGACGAGGATGAAGGCAGGGAAGTCCTTGACGGTAATCTTCCAGATGGCTTCCATGCCCAGTTCGGGATATTCGATACAGGAGATGCTGGTAATGCATTCCTTGGACAGGACGGCAGCAATGCCGCCAATGGTGCCAAGATAGAAGCCTCCATGCTTCTTGCAGGCATCGGTGACGACCTGCGTGCGGTTGCCTTTGGCAATCATTACGAGCGAACCGCCATGCTCCTGAAACTCGTCTACGTAGGGATCCATGCGGTTGGCCGTGGTCGGACCCATGGAACCGCAGGCATAGCCTTCGGGGGTCTTGGCTGGACCGGCATAGAGAATAGGATGATCCTTGAAATACTGTGGCAGGTCTTCGCCTTTGTCAAGACGTTCCTTCAGTTTTGCGTGGGCAATGTCACGGGCAACGATGATGGTTCCGTTGAGCAGGACGCGTGTGGAGACGGGATATTTGGTGAGCTCTGTGCGTACGTAATCGATGCCTTTGTCGAGGTCGATCTCGATGCCTTTTCCGCCTTCTCCGGGCTGACGGTATTCTTCGGGAATGAGTTCACTGGGGGTGTCGTCCATCTTCTCCAGCCAGACACCGTCTTTGTTGATGATTCCTTTAATGTTGCGGTCGGCTGAGCAACTCACGCCGAGGCCAATGGGACAGGAGGCACCATGACGTGGCAGGCGGATTACGCGGATGTCGTGGGCCAGATACTTGCCGCCGAACTGAGCGCCGAGGCCGATGCGGTTGGCTTCGTCGAGGAGTTTTGCCTCCAGGTCGAGATCACGAAAAGCGCGGCCAGTCTCGTCGCCAGTAGTGGGCAGGTTGTCATAGTACTTGATGGAGCCCAGCTTCACGGTGAGCAGGTTCTTTTCTGCCGATGTGCCGCCGATGACGAAGCAGATGTGATAGGGTGGGCAGGCGGCGGTGCCAAGGCTCTTCATCTTCTCGACGAGGAAGGGCAACAGCGTGCCTTCATTCTGGATGGTGGCTTTGGTCATGGGGTAGAAGTAGGTCTTGTTGGCAGAGCCACCACCTTTGGCCACCATGATGAAACGGTATTCTGCACCTTCAGTGGCCTCGATGTCAATCTGTGCTGGCAGATTGCATTTTGTGTTGACCTCATCGTACATGGTTAAAGGTGCATTTTGTGAATAGCGTAAATTGTCGTGGATGTAGGTGTTATAAACACCGCGTGAGAGGGCTTCTTCGTCGTCGAAGCCAGTCCAGACCTGTTGCCCTTTCTCGCCATGGATGATGGCGGTGCCGGTGTCTTGACAGAAAGGCAGTACGCCTTTGGCGGCTGTCTCTGCATTGCGAAGGAACTGGAGAGCCACATACTTATCGTTTTCAGAGGCCTCAGGATCTTTTAAAATCTTGGCCACCTGCTCGTTGTGCTTGCGGCGCAGCATGAACTCGCAGTCGTGGAACGCCTGCTGTGCGAGGAGCGTCAGTGCTTCCTTGCTCACTTTGACAATGGTTTTACCCTCAAACTCGGCGGTACTGACGCCTTCTTTCGTCAGCAGACGATATTCGGTGTCGTCCTTGCCTGTCTGAAACATGGGTGCATACTTGAAATCTACGTTTGCCATAATATTTTTGTTTAATATCCGAAAATTTCTTTTTGTGTGAGTCGCTTGATGGGAGCTATCTTGCCAATGGCATCGAAGTCGAGAGATTTTTCGTTGCCAAGGATGATGTAGCGGTAAGGTTTGCGGGCAATGTTTTCGCGGGCGAAGCGCATGAGATCGGCCGGTGTCAGCGAGGGGAGAGCCTTATAGGTATCGGCATCGATATCGTGGTCGAATCCCATTTTCCGGTACCAATAAACGTTGGAAAGAATATTGAATTTTGTGGTACGTTGTGACTGATAATCTTTGATGAGGTTCTGTTTGACCAGTGAAAAGGCTGTGGGGCGGAGGGGCATGCTGTCGAGCAAGTTGTTGAATTCGCCGACGCAGTCCATGAGTTTGTCAGTCTGGGTGATGATATTTGTGGTGAACGACTCCTTGTCTTGTGGTCGGGAAGGAGTGCCGTAGCGTGCGCCGGCCGAATAGGCGAGACCACGTGCCTCACGCAATTCCTGGAAGACAATCGCATTCATGCCGCCACCGAAGTAGGCGTTGAATAGCTGGATGATGGCCTCGTGCTTGGGATCGTAACTTTTTCCCTCATTATGATATTGCATGAGGTAGGCATTGGGGGCTTCGTAGTTGGCAAACATCACTTCTGTTGCCTGTGTAGGCTGTGCTACGTAAGGTCTTGAAGCAGGAAGAGGCTTGAAAGTCTTGGGCGTTTTAATGCTTTTCGAGATAATCTGATCAAGCTCTTTCCATGTTGAAGGGCCATAATAGAGAACGGTCTGCTTGTATTGAGACAGTGTCTTGAGCAGGTCAAGGAGTTGTCGGGGCTTGATGGCCTTGAGTTCTTTTTCCTTGGGTTGGTGGGTCTGTGCATTATAAGGGCCGTAAACGGCATAGGAACGGAGTGCGGCAAAGTTGGCCTGCTGATTGGACTTGTTGTCGTCGCGGCTTTTCAGTACTTGCTCTACGTATTGGTTGTAGGTTTCCTGATCGGCCTTGGCACCTGTGATGAGATTGCAGAGGAGAGTCAGTGCATGTGGAAGATTCTTGTTAAGACCGCTGAGTGTAATGGTGGTCTGGTCGGCTGTCTCGTTGATGCTGTAGTCGCAGGCAAGTCCATAGAACCGTGTTTTGACTTGAGCAGCCGACAGTTTGGCTGTACCCACGTAGTCAAGGTAGTCTGCGGCATAGCCGATGAGTGGGTCACTCTCGGTGCCGAAAGGAATGATGAACTGAAGGCGGAAGAGATCGTTGTCCGTGTTCTGTTTGTAGAGAACGGGTAGTCCCTTCTTTGTGGTGGCAGTTGTCAGGTCTTTTTGGAAATCTATGAAACGGGGCTGGATGGGAATGGCGGGGGTGTTGACTATCTCGCGCTTGAAATCAGACTCCTTGTCGTTATTGGTGGGGATTGGTGTGATGGCAGGTTTCTCGACGGCATGGAATGTGGTGTCTATTCCTTGTAGCTTATAGACGCACGCGTAACCGTCGTTGAAATGACGGTTGGCAAAGGCGGTAATGTCTTGTTTGGTAAGTTTCTCTATCCTGTTGAGGTAACCTGCTACCTCTTCCCAAGGTTGCTCGTTGATGAAAGCATCGACAAACTCATTGGCACGGAAACTATTGCGGTCGATTTGCTCATAATAGTTGCGTTTCATGTTGTTGAGGACGGCGGGAAGGAGTGACTCGGAGAATTCACCCCGCTTGAGTTTTCCGATTTCGGCGAGCACGAGTGACCGTGCCTCGTCGAGCGACTGGCCCTCTTTGGGCTGAGCCTGCACCATGAAAAATGAATAGTCGTGCATACGCTCAAAGCCGCAGCCAGCGTATTGTACTTTCATCTGTTGGTTCAGGTCGATGTCAAACAGGCCGGCGTTGCCATTGTTGAGGATTTCGCTGATGACATTGAGGGTATCTCCCTGGAGCGTATTGCCACGGTCGAAGCGCCATGCCATGACCAGCCCCGGGGCTTCCTGGCCTGTAACGCTGGTGTCTTGGGGCGTGACGAAGTTGGGCAGGGAGGCATATTGTGGGGATTCAATGGGGCCATAGCCCTTCCATGAGCCGAAATATTTGTCAATGATGGACACGGTGATGTCGGGGTCGAGGTCGCCGGCCATGCAGATGGCTACGTTGTTAGGCTGATAATATTTGTGAAAATACTGTTTGATGTTTGTGATGGATGGGTTCTTGAGGTGTTCTTGCCGTCCGATGGTCGACTGAGTGCCGTAGGGGTGGGTGGGGAAGAGCTTGCCGAACAAGGCTTCCCACAACTTTTCATTGTCGGATGCCATGTTGATGTTGAATTCTTCATAGACAGCTTCGAGCTCAGTGTGAAAACCACGGATTACCATGTTGCGGAATCGGTCGGCCTGTACACGTGCCCATGTGTCGAGTTCGTTGGAGGGAATGTTCTCGACATAGCAGGTTACGTCGTTGGAGGTGTAGGCGTTTGAGCCCTGCGATCCAATGGCGGACATCATCTTGTCATATTCGTTGGGGATGTTATATTGGGCTGCCAACTGTGAAAGAGAGTCGATTTTATGATACCATTGTCTGCGCGTTTGCGGGTCAGAGATGAATCTGTATCGCTCATAGTGTTGCTCGATGGAGTCGAGCAGCGGTCGTTCTGCTTCGAGATTGGACGTGCCAAAATGCGTGGTGCCCTTGAACATCAAGTGCTCCAAATAGTGTGCGAGTCCTGTGGTTTCGGCCGGATCGTTGCGTGAGCCCGTGCGCACGGCGATGTAGGTCTGTATACGTGGCGTCTCCTTGTTGACGGAAAGATAAATCTTCAAACCGTTGTCGAGGGTGTAGATACGTGCCTGTATCGGGTCTCCGGGCACGGTTGTGTAAGTGTAATGGCCGGCTGAAGCTGATGCAGACCAGATTATTAGCAGTGAAGCCAATATGTTTTTGAATCTCATGTGCCGTTTATTTTTCGAAGTCAATCTCATGGTCAAGTTTCTCAATAAAGTCATCAAGTACGTTCCGTTCGATGTCTCCCATCCGGAATTCTTTTTCAGCGTCCTTGCGAATTTCGGCTATCCAGGCACGGCGGGCCATGACATAATCTTCACGGATGTGCTCGGCATCGTCATTGGTAATGCTGTCGATATGATAATAGTCACAAATCATGCGATAGGTCCACGCCCACTGATAGCGTCGATAGTTCTCGTTGATGTCTACAAAGCGGTCTGTGACCTGCTGTATGGTGGTTAGAGTGCCACTCTTGATGTCATCGATGAGGCGTTTTTCCTCACTGTCTGGCAGCAATAAGCCGGCCAGGTCATTCCAATCACCCTCGCCGACGGTATTGATGGGGTCGTCGAAAAGGTCATTTTTTTGTGCGCGTTTCAGTACAGCGCCCATATAGATGCGTAGGGCGATGTCATAGTATTTGATACCTTTCTTCAACGAACTGGCATGGATGACATATTCGTGGAAGTTGTAGGACGATACGTCGTCGCCGGAGGCATTGCGGAGGTCTTCAAGTATCTTCTTTCCCTTCAGAATCTCACCTACAGAGAAAGGTGAAAGCCAATCGAAGTTGACTATACTCTTTAGGTTACCTTGGGGACGTACATCGCGTTTGGGCCATTTGCGGATGTCGCGATAGAGTCCAACCGTGGTGATGTTGCGACCTGGGACAAGGTACATGGTATCTCCGTAGGCGATGAGATAAGAGAAGGGTAGATTTCGTGTGTCGGGGTGATGCATGAGCTTTCCAAAGCACACTGAGAAGGTTCCGATGGTAGCAGGCATGAGTAGATAGGCACCGCTGGCTGTTTTGGTGCCGCGTTCGAGGATGCCCCAGTGCATGGGTCCCATCTTGTAGGCATGGTTGGAGAAGTTGGTTGCCGACCCGGCGTTGTAGAAACTAAACATGCCACCGATGAGCAGTGAACTCTTGTGATGGCTGGCTGAGAACGGGCCACAGAAAGCGGCACATGCCTCACCATTGCTCATAAATGAATTGGCGAAGAAAACGCTTTGACTGGCAGTGAAGCCATTACTGATCTGGCATGCTTCACCGACGAAACAATCTTGCATTTTCACCGAGTTGATGATGCTGGAACCATCTGAGATGATGGAGTTCTCGGCAATGACACCTGTGCCGATATAAACGTTGGCATTGGGGGTGCTCGTAATGGTGACGTCGCTGAGGCGGCTTGCTCCGTTGACCTCGCAGTCGTCCTCAATGACAGTATTGGTTATTTCTTTGGTGTTGACGATTTTTACGCGGTCACCGATGACTCCGGTCTCAGGCATATTGTCGCGTATGTCGGCTTG
>CAYPJA010000018.1:0-30524 GCA_964411005.1 uncultured Prevotella sp.
ATCAGTCCTTGAGCGAATAGGTGACGGTGGTCACCACACGCACCTTCTTGACGTAAGGCGTATTGGAATCGCGGTCGTCGATGGAGAACTCACCCTGGCTGGCACTGACAATCTTGTCGACGTCCGAGTGGCTGTTCTCGGCAAACTGGCGTGCCGTCTTCTCGGCGTTCTCAATGGCCTCCTTCATCATGGTGGGCTTGAGTTTCATGAACGACACATACTCATACTTGACCGGGTTCTCATAGCCGCCATCGACGATGGCCACGCCCTCCTTAAGCAACTCGCCTTGCCGCGCGATGATGCCTCGAACGAGATCCACGTTGCGCGACGTGACGGTGATGATGCTCGTCACGTTATAGCGATAGAGGCGGCTCTGGTTGTCGCTGTAGTCCTGCGCGTTGAGATCGTTGACGCGCGGTGCCACCGTCTCAATCTCGTTGGCCTTCACCCCATGGCGCAGCAAGAAAGCCTTGATTTTCTGCTGCTTGGCGGCAATGACATCGTAGAGCATGGGCAAGTCGTTGCCCAGTTCCTTCGACACGATGGGCCATGTCACCTTGTCGGCCTTCACCTCCTTCTCGGCCAGTCCCTTGACACTCACCTTGCGGTCTTTGTTGGCAAAGTCGTCGATGCCTGCCTTGATAAACCAGCCCAGCAGCAGGATGCCCACGGCCAGAATGCTTGCGCTGATAATGCGCTCTTTGCTTACGTTTTCCATAATCGTTTTCGGGTTTTAAGTGAATCATGCTTTACGGTGGCAAATATACGCATTAATTCCGCCATCGGCAAAGCATTTCGGCCTTTTTAGCGTTTTTTAGGCAAAACCATTCGGCCGCCCAAAGGAATCTTCGTAACTTTGTACAGTATCCGTTAACAACTTTTTCAAATGAGAACTATTTACCTCTACGCCGGTGCTCTGCTCCTGGCCTCAGCCATAGGCACCTGCGACGTTTGGGGACACGCGCCCCTCCGCACCGCAGCCATACCCGGCTCAGCTCCCGGCAACGGTGCATCCATCATGTTGGCCGAAGACGACGACACCTATCCTGTGGCCTTCGCCAAAGACACCAAACGCACCCGCAACGACCGCGTGCTGAATGGAATCACGCTCGGAGGCACTACGCTCAGCGTGGCAGAGCCCATGAAGATGTATAATGACTTGACGGCCCACTCGTTCGTCGTGCAGCCCGGCGAGACCGTCGACCCCGCCTTCGCCTACACGGGCACGTGGATGAACGGCTACGTCTACATCGACAAAGACCGCAACGGCAGCTTCGATGCCGCCATGCCCGAGGCCAAAGGCGCGCTGCAGGCCGACAACGACCTCGTGTCGTTCTCGGGTCTGACGCTGACCGACAAAACCAAGTATAACAGCGCAGGCACAAAGCTCAACAACCTCAGCGCATACGATCCACCCGCCTTCACCATCCCGGCCGACATGGCATCGGGCTTCTACACCATGCGCTACAAGATCGACTGGGACGCCATCGACCCGGCTGGACGCGTCGATGCGAGCAACAACATCATCCAGAACGGCGGCGGCATTGTCGACGTGCGCCTCCGCGTGCACGCGGGCGAAACGGCCCGGGTCTCCGTCGATGCCGACCACGGCCGCCTCACGCAGGCCGACGGCACGCCGTTGGCTGAGGCCCGTCCAGCGCTCGGCGATCCGTTAACCATTCTGGCCACGCCCGACGCAGGCTATCGCCTCGACCGCCTCGTGCTGCGACACGGCCTGCTCGACGGCGACAGCCTAACCGACCACGTCGCCCAGTATGCCGACGCCATCTTTGAGGGCAGTGCCATCAGCGACGGCATGATCACCCTGCCGGGCAACTGTATCGACGGCGACCTCCACTTCACGGCCCACTTCGTCGAGAGCGACACTGACGAGCCCGTCTATCGCCTCGTCTTCGTCGACGAGTTCAATCAGGCCGACGGCACGCAGCCCGATCCCGCACGCTGGTCGAGCTCGGCACGGCGTAACGCCACATGGAACCGCTTCGTAGCCGACGACGAGCGCGTCCACTACATCGAGGACGGCAAACTCGTCTTGAAAGCCATCCCCAACCCCGACAAGACTACCGACACGGCCGACATGCTCACCGGAGCCATGGAGACCAATGGCAAATTCGCCTTCCAGTATGGCCGCGTGGACGTGCGCTTCAAGACCGAGCACCACATCGGCAACTTCCCGGCTGTATGGATGATGCCGCAGGACAACAGCGACGGTTGGCCCAACGACGGCGAGATTGACATCTTCGAGACCATCGACAACCAGAACAAGGCGTACCACACCATTCATACCAACTGGACCTACAACCTCAAGCACACCACCAACCCACCCAGCAGCACCAACCTCAACCTCGACGTAACACAGTGGCACGTCTATTCGTTCGAGTGGGACGAGGCGCAGCTGCGCTGGTTTATTGACGGCAAGCAGGTGTTCAGCTATGACAAGTCGACCAGCGCCGAGGCCCTCAGCAACGGCCAGTGGCCGTTCGACCGCGAGTTCTACGTCATCGTCAACCAGAGCGTGGGCAACGGCGCGTGGGCGGCTCAAGCCGACATCAATCACACCTACACGTCGTGGGTCGATTATGTGCGCGTCTATCAGAAACAGACCACCACAGGCATTAACGAGATCAGCACCCGCCGCCACACCGGCGATGGTGCCGTCTATAATCTGCAAGGCATCCGCATGTCGGGCAGTTCACTGCCACAAGGAATCTACATCCGCGACGGCCGCAAGTTCGTCGTCAAATAAAAACAGGGGCGGGCCATGTGCCCGCCTCCTGTCGTTTAATTGCTTAGTGGTTCTGACGCATATAGCGTGGTCCGTTATATTACATTCGTATATTAGGCTTCCTACGACCTTCGACTTAGAATGATCGTTGGTAGGGTCTGAATTTCTGCATCGACAATCAGCCCGGCTGGGCTAAAAAATAAAGATATGAAAGAACAATTATTATTGGCAGTTTTGCTAATCAGCAATTTGATGGGTATAGCTCAAACAGCACCTAACGTAACTGCCATATCGGCTAAACCGCGTATTATTGTCACTACTGATGGTGAGGCGGACGACAGGGCATCTATGGTAAGATTCCTGCTTTCCTCAAATGAATTTGATATTGAGGGTATAATAAATAGCAGTTCTCAGTTTCACTGGGTAGGAGGAAAAGGATGGAATGCTTTTCATCCTGTTGACTGGATTAAGGAGTACATCGGATATTATAGTAAAATATATCCCAATCTTCTGCTGCATGACAACAGTTATCCTTCCCCCGAATATTTATTAAGCAAATGGAAAGTGGGCAACATTGACGGGGGTGGGAATTATGATAAGCGAACAGATGGTGCCAGCTTCATTGCAAACATACTTTTAAAAGGCGGCGATTCTCGCCCTATATGGATTCAGGCATGGGGAGGCTGCAACACACTGGCTGCCGCACTGAAGATTATACAAGACGACTATCCTGATAAAATGCAGGAGGTGGCACGGAAGATGCGCTTGTTTTTAATTTGGGAACAAGATGAGGCATACCAAAAATATATTCGTCCAAATTGGGAACATTTCAATATCCCAACGATTATTTCCGACCAATTTGACTGTATGGCATATATATGGAATAAAGTTCTTCCACAACAGATTCAACCATATTTCGGTAAAGATTGGATGACAGAAAATATTATAAAAGGGCATGGCGCGCTCTGTGATGCGTATCCAAACAAGAACGGCGCTTTCAATGCAGAAGGTGATACCCCGGCTTTTTTACACTCCATTGACAACGGATTACGCAATATGGAGAATCCCGGCTATGGCGGTTGGGGAGGACGATATGTCATGATAAGGAATAATGTATGGATGGATCCGGCTCCGTCATCGGATTTTGTTCATCCGACAGGACAATGGGGATTTAGCAATAGCTGGTCTAAGAAAATGGAGCATTATACAGATTCTACTAATGTGGCTATGCGGACAAACTATTTCAAGCCTATATGGAGATGGCTGATTGATGTCCAGAATGATTTTGCCGCCAGAGCCGACTGGTGTGTAAAAGACTATGCCTCCGCCAACCATCATCCTATAATACGTTTAAAATCCTCTTCAACGGACATTAAAGCAAAGACTGGAAGAAAAATTGTGCTTGATGCATCCAATAGCGAAGACCCGGACGGAGATAACCTTACTTTCCATTGGTGGACGTATTCAGAGCCAAGCACTTATAATGGAACTTTCTCTATTGATTCCAACAAAAGTAAAGTGAACTTTAAAATACCGAAAGACGCTCATATCGGAGATACAATACATATAATCTGTCAAGTTTCAGACGACGGGACACCGACACTTACTAAGTATAAACGCTTTATAATAGAAGTAATTGGATAATTGGGGCTTTCTGTGCCCCTACCTTTTCGTGTTATTTCATCACTGCCCACTAAACTTTCCACTGAGATTCTTCTATCAGAAAAGCAAGGAACCAATGCCTTGAGATTGTATTTTCACGAGAGGCTACAGCTTTTGAGTCAATCGAAATGACCACATCCGGCAACGCAAAAAGCCGTCTCCAACGTTGCGAAACGTCGTCTCCTGCATCCCAAAAGACCACTTCCTGCATCCCCCAAGGTCACCTCTTGCGACAATGCCGTCCACCTCTTCCTTCCTCCGCGCCCTTCCGTTGCGCTCACGAATGATGAAAAAGGCATTCCCGCTTCCAAGGAGGAAAGCAGGCAGCGATGAGAGAAAAGACGCAAGGAAAGACCGCTGCCCCCCAAAAAGATGGTCACGCCAAGCCACCCTTGTTTTAGTCCAATAAAAAAAGGCGTCTTCCTCGTGCGAGGAAGACGCCCTTTTATCGTTTCAAAAGATGCTTTACATGTATCCCAACCAACGCAGGATGTCGTTTAAGTTGGCCACTATCATGAGCAACATCAGGAAGCCGATGCCGATATACTCGGCCCATATCTGGAACTTCTCCGACGGTTTGCGGCGCGTGATGCCCTCATAGATGAGCATGGCCACGTGGCCGCCATCGAGCGCGGGGATGGGTAGGATGTTCATGAAGGCAAGAATGATGCTTAGGAAGGCCGTCATCATCCAGAAGGCATACCAGTTCCAGTGGTCGGGGAAGAGGCTGCCGATGGCACCGAAGCCACCCAGACTCTTCGCACCGTCGGCCGAGAAGAGATATTGCATGTCGCTGACGTAGCCCTTCAGCACGTTCCAGCCATATTTGACACCGGCCGGGAACGAGGCCAGGAAGCCGTAGCTCACATGCGTGGTCTTATATTTGGCCATCACGTTCTCGGGTGCATAGCCGAGCATCAGGTCCGGTGTGAGCGTGGTGTGCAGGGTGTCGACGCTGGTAGCACCGGCCTTCACCACGCCAAGCGTGACCGTGCGCAGGCGCAAGCTGTCGCTATGGGTGGCGGCGGCAGTCATGGCATCGCCGATGCGCCCCATCTCGTCCTTGAACTGATTGTAGCTGTCGACGGCCTTGCCATTGACGGCCACGATGCAATCGCCCTTGCGCAGGCCGAGCTTCCAGGCCGGCGAGACAATGCTGTCCTTGCTGCCCTCAGCGACGGGAATGACCCTGAGCACCGTGTCTACGGTGTTGCCGATGAAAGGACGTACGAAGGAGGGCGTCGTCTTCAGCATGTCGAGCAGGTTGAGATCGCCGGGCAGCTGCACACGCACCTTGCGGCCGTCACGCATCACGTCGCACCACGAGGCCTCGCAGAGGTCGCGGTAGACATCGACGTTGAAGTCCTTGAACGCGCGCTTGTCGGTGCCGAGCAGGATGTCGTGGTCGTGGAAGCCAAGAGCCTTGGCCTCCTGGCTGAACTTCATGCCCTGGGTCATGTCAGCCATGCGCACGTAGTTCTCACCCCAGTGGAACATGATCATCGAATAGATGAACAGGGCGGTGACGAAATTGACCGTTACGCCGGCCACCATGATGATGAGCCGTTGCCACGCAGGCTTGGAGCGGAACTCCCAAGGCTGTGGCGGACGCTTCATCTGCTCGGTGTCCATGCTCTCATCGATCATGCCCGAAATCTTACAGTAGCCGCCGAGAGGCAACCAGCCGATGCCGTAGGCGGTGTGGCTGTTCTTGGATTTCCACTCGAAAAGGTGGAACCATGGGTCGAAGAAGATGTAAAACTTCTCCACCCTGACGCCGAAGAGACGGGCTGCGAGAAAGTGGCCGCCCTCATGAAGGAGCACCAGAAGGGAGATTGCAAGAATGAACTGCAAGAGCTTAATCAGAAAAATTTCCATTTCTTGTCGTGATTGAGATTCCGTCCGGTGGACACGGCCGTCCGACGGCTGGCCGGAGACGGAAAGTCTGTTGATGTATTGCTAATTGTTTTTGATTGATTTCGGTTGATTGCAGCCTTTACCGACACGCTCAGCGGTCGGTTCCGTCCATGATGTCGGCGGCTATGCGTCTCGCCTCGCGGTCGGTCTGCATGTAGACGTCGAGGTCGGGATTCCGGTCGAAGGTGGCGCGCTGCATCACCTCCTCAATGATGTCGGCCATGCCAAGGAACGAGCAGCGGCCCTCGCGGAAGCCGAGGTTGACCACCTCGTTGGCCGCATTGACGATGCAGGGCATGTTGCCACCGCGGCTGATGGCCTCGAAGGCAAGGCGCAGGCACTTGAACCGATCCATGTCAGGCTGGAAGAACTCGAGCCTCTGCGTCTTGAAGAGGTCGAGGCGGTCGCCATCGAGGGGCAGGCGCTTGGGGAACGAGAAGGCATACTGGATGGGCAGGCGCATGTCGGGCACGCCAAGCTGCGCCTTGACGGCACCGTCGGCAAACTGTACGGCCGAATGGACGACGCTCTGCGGATGGATAAGCACCTCTATCTTGTCGGCCGGGACGCCGAAGAGCCACCGTGCCTCCATCACTTCGAAGCCCTTGTTCATGAGCGATGCCGAGTCGATGGTGATTTTTGCCCCCATGTTCCACGTGGGATGACGCAGGGCATCGGCAGCCGTGACCGCGCGCAACTCGTCGGTGTCGAACCGGCGGAACGGGCCGCCCGAGCAGGTAAGCAGCAACTTGTCGACAGCGTTCTGCTCCTCACCTACAAGACACTGGAAGATGGCTGAGTGCTCCGAGTCGACGGGCAGTAGGTCGGTGTGATGCCGCTGCACAAGGTTGAGGATGAGCTCACCGGCCACGACGAGCGTCTCCTTGTTGGCCAGACAGATTTTCTTGCCGGCCTTGATGGCGTTGATGGTGGGCACCAGGCCGGAAAAACCCACCATGGCAGCCAGCACCATGTCGACGGGTCCGGCACTGACAATCTGTTCCAAAGCCTCACGTCCGGCATACACTTTCACGTCGGGCAGGTCGGACATGAGCCGCTGAAGCTCGTCGTAGCGCGCCTCGTTGGCTATGACGACGGCAGCAGGATGGAACTGGTGGGCCTGCCGAGCCAGTTTCTCCACGCTGTTGTTGGCCGTGAGGGCATAAGCCTCATAGAGGTCGGGATGCTGACGGATGACGTCGAGAGCCTGTGTGCCGATGGAGCCTGTGCTGCCAAGGATGCATATCTGTTTTTTCATTGTTGGATGTTTCGGTGTTGATTGGTTCTGACGGAAGCTGCTACAGGTCGAGCAGCCCGTCGGGGATGGAGAGGCTGATGCGTCGCCGGTCGCGGTCTACATCGGTGATGAGGTCGCCTCCTGCAGGCACAAGAACTATCCGACCGTCGGGACGACGCAGCTCAATGAGCACGTTGACGGTGCTGTCGTCGACGCTTTCAATGGTACCCAGGGGCACTGCGTCGTCGGCAACGGAAGTGCTGCCGTCTTCCACCTTATTATATATAGAAGAATCTGAAGAGGATGCTGAAGAATCAGCAAAAACCTCATAACCGGCCAGCGCACTCCAAGACAGCGGCGCGTCGTCATCGGCAGGGACGTAGCGGCGCAGAAAGTAGACGTCACGACCCGTCAGCTCGCGGGCAGCCTCGGCGGTGGTGACGCCGCTGAACGTCAGCAGGGCGATGGTATCGCTCTTGAGGCGGTAGCTGTCGATAAAGAAAGGCACGAGGATGCCGTCGATGTCGAGCACGAGACAGTCGCAGTCGACACAGTCGAAGACATCGTCGTCAAACTGGAACGAGACTTCGCCCTTGACACCGTGGGGCTTACCGAGGCGGCCAATCTTGTAAACTTCTTCCTTCTTAATCATGTTGGACGGACGAAGATCAATCGGTTCGCGAGATGCGCGCCCCGAGTTTGTTAAGTCGTTTCTCTATGTCCTGATAGCCGCGGTCTATCTGCGCGATGTTCTCGATGCGACTGGTGCCCTTGGCACTCATGGCCGCGATGAGCAGCGCGATACCGGCACGTATGTCAGGACTTGTGAGGCGGCCAGCGCGCAGCGTGATTTTATGGTCGTGGCCCACAACGACGGCCCGATGGGGGTCGCAGAGGATGATCTGCGCGCCCATATCGATGAGTTTGTCGACGAAGAACAGGCGGCTCTCGAACATCTTTTGATGGATGAGCACGGAGCCACGGGCCTGCGTGGCCACGACGACGAGCACCGACAGCAGGTCGGGAGTGAGTCCCGGCCACGGTGCGTCGGACAGTGTCATGATGGTTCCGTCGATGAACGACTCTATCTGATAGTGTCTCTGTTCGGGAATGATGAGGTCGTCGCCATCGACCTTGACCTTGATGCCAAGGCGACGGAAGGCATCGGGGATGATGCCGAGATTGCGCAGCGACACGTCCTTGATGCGCACGCCCTCGCCCACCATGGCCGCCATACCGATGAAAGACCCCACCTCAATCATGTCGGGCAAGATTTGGTGACGCGCGCCATGCAGACTCTTCACGCCAACGATGGTAATCAGGTTCGATGCGATGCCCGAAATATTGGCACCCATGCGGTTGAGCAAATGGCAGAGCTGCTGAATGTAGGGCTCGCAGGCGGCATTATAGATGACGGTGGTGCCCTCGGCGCAGACTGCTGCCATGATGATGTTGGCCGTTCCGGTGACACTGGCCTCGTCGAGCAGCATATAGGTGCCCCTCAAGCGCCGGGCCTCAATCTGGTAGACGTCGCGTTCCTCATCGTGCACGAAGCGGGCGCCAAGGCTCTTGAAGCCCAGGAAGTGGGTGTCAAGACGGCGGCGGCCAATCTTGTCGCCACCCGGCTTGGCCACGGTGGCCTTGCCGAAACGTCCCAGCAGAGGGCCAATCATCAGCACAGACCCACGCAGGGAAGAGCACTTGTGCACAAAATCAATGGAATCGAGATAGTTCAGGTCGAGCTCGTCGGCCTGGAAGGTATAGTCGTTGCGGCTGTGGCGCGTAACCTTGACGCCGATGTCCTGCAACAGGCGGATGAGATTGGCCACGTCGAGGATGTCGGGGATGTTGGTGATGCGCACGGGCTCGGGCGTCAGCAGCGTGGCACAGATGACCTCCAAGGCCTCATTCTTGGCGCCCTGCGGTGTGATGGTGCCGTGCAGCCGGTGGCCGCCCTCGATGATGAACGTCTCCATGGTGTGTTATCTTCTTTTACGCTTGCCCGTCGGCACGGGGTCTCTCTCCACCTTGACGAACTTGAACTTGTCGGGATCTATCTGCACCTTGCCGTCGGTATAGCGTGCCAAGTCGGACGCCACTTTCTCGTTGTCAGACGATCCGTGGCTCCACAGCACGAGGTCACGCTTCATCTGGTTGGCCACAAGGCGCACCAGTGCGTCGCGTTCGGGACCCAAGGGCATGGTCTTGAGCTTCGTGAAGAGCTCAGACATCATATATCCATAATGGCGGACAGGTATTTTTTTCATAGGATAGGCCATGGGCGACGGCTTGTCGGTGATCTTGCGGGCCTGCGACACGTCGTAGGGCCAATCGATGTCAAGCTTGAAACCGCTCATGATGGCCAAATGGTCCCAAAGCTTCTGCTCGTAGTTATCGTTCTCCCGGTTATGGGGCATCATGCGATCCATGATGTCGACGATGGTCTCGGCGCAACGTTGCCGCTCCGCCTTGCTCTTCAGAGCCACGCAATAGTCGACCATATTTTGTATCTCACGTCCATACTCGGGCAGAATGAGCCGCTCGCGTTGGGTGTTATAGTCTAATCCTTCAATGTTCATTATGATGAATGTTGTTTCGTTTCGTTTTCTTTTCGCCACACGCTACCTTGCCTTGGATAACATTTCCGCGAATCGTGCGAACGGGCACCAGTCCCAGCCTCTGCACGGGAGAAGAGGGGAAAGGGATTCCCTTACAGCAGCTTGCGCGGCACCTTGGCCACAAAGTTCTTGAGATAGAATGGCACAAAATAGGCCACATCCTCAAACTGCTGCATGGCGATGCGCTTCTCGGCCAAAGGAAGCATGTTCTTAGCCAGCGGCTCAATGCCTTCGATATAGTGTGCGCTGGGACTCGCGATCGCTTCCATGCACTTCTTGGCACCATTGCCGAAGAAATAGACCGGATGCTTCTCCAAATACTCGCGGTAGGTGTCGGTGTCGACCACATCGGCATGGATGGGACGAATCTCGTGAAGCGCACGGTCGAAGATTTGCGCATAAACCTCCATGCGGCGCGCATCGAGCATGGGGCAGAGCAGTGCGTTTTCGTCGGCCACCTTCTCCTGCAACAGCACCGGCACGCAGAGCAGCTCCAGCGTAGGCACGGCGATGAGTTTGACGTCACGACCGTAGCAGATGCCCTTGGCCATGGAGGTGCCGATTCGCAGTCCGGTGTAGGACCCGGGGCCGCAACTCACTGCTACATAGTCGAGCGGAATGGCATGATGGTCGATGAATGACAGTGCCTCGTCTATGAAAGGACCAAGCACTTCGTTGTGATGCGGGCCGCTGTGGTCCTCGCGATTGAAGATAATATCACTATCATAACTGACAGCGACAGAGCACACATGGGTGCTTGTTTCAATAGAAAGAATGCACGACATTGCCGATTAATTTCTTAATAATCTGCAAATTTACTCTTTTTTCCCCGATTTTTTGTACATTTGCAGAAATTTAACGTGAAACTAACTATGATACAATCGATGACAGGCTACGGCAAGTCAGTCGTAAGCTACGAGGGAAAGAAGATTCATGTGGAGATTAAGTCGCTGAACAGCAAGGCTGTCGACCTGTCCACACGCATCACACCGCTCTATCGGGACAAAGAGATGGAAATCAGACAAACCGTCACGAAGGCACTGCTCCGTGGCAAGATAGACTTCGCCATTTGGATAGAGCAGGATGCGATCGCCGAAGCCTCACCCATAAACGCCGCGCTTGTTGAGAACTATTATAAGCAAATCAAGCAGATAGCCGCCAACACTGGCATTCCTGAGCCACAGGACTGGTTCACCATGTTGCTGCACCTGCCCGACGTGATGACCAAGACCGACACCGAGACGCTCACCGACGAAGAGTGGGCCTGCGCACGCCGAGCCATCGACGAGGCACTGGCCGACCTCATCGCCTTCCGCAAACAGGAGGGCGCGGCACTGGAAAAGAAATTCAACGAGAAGCTTGACAACATCAAACAACTGCTGGCTAACATCGAACCATACGAGAAAGAGCGCGTACCGAAGATTCGAGAGACCATCATCAAGGGACTGGAACAAATTCCCGAAGCCGACTACAACAAGAACCGCTTGGAGCAAGAGCTCATCTACTATATTGAGAAACTCGACATCTCTGAAGAGAAACAACGGCTGACCAACCATCTGAAATACTTTCGGGAGACCATGGCCGAGCAGGGGTCCGTCGGCAAGAAGCTCGGCTTCATCGCACAAGAGATGGGACGCGAGATCAACACCACCGGCTCGAAAAGCAACCAGGCCGAGATGCAGAACATCGTGGTGAAGATGAAAGACGAACTGGAACAGATCAAGGAGCAAGTGCTCAACGCGCTGTAAAGGCAACCAGCCTCCCCCCTTTCATTCAAGAAGGGACGGCATACGCTTGCCAACACATGACAGACAAAACACAAAGCAATGAGAGCTATGACAAACTTGGAAAATCAAGGCACCCCTGCCTGCGGCTCATCCGCCTCTTTGGAAGGGGACAGGGGGCGGCTCATCATCTTCTCCGCTCCCAGCGGATCCGGCAAAAGCACCATCGTGAAATGGCTCATGACGGAACATCCCGAGCTGCGGCTGGCCTTCTCCATTAGCTGTACGAGCCGTGCACCACGCGGCACCGAACGTGACGGCATCGAGTATTTCTTCCTCACGCCCGAAGCCTTCAAGGACAAGATAGCCGACGGCGAGTTTCTCGAATATGAGGAAGTCTACCCAGACCGCTTCTATGGCACCCTGAAGTCGCAGGTCGACAGCCAGACAGCAAAGGGCGAGAACGTCGTATTCGACGTCGACGTGAAGGGCGGATGCCACATCAAGGAGCACTATGGCAGCCGCGCCTTAAGCATCTTCATCCAGCCGCCATCGGTCGAAGAGCTGCGCCGCCGCCTCGTCGGCCGAGCCACCGATGCCCCCGAAGTCATTGAGCAGCGGCTCTCGAAGGCCTCCTACGAGTTGACCTTCGCCCCGCGCTTTGACCATGTGGTGGTCAATGACGACCTTGCCACGGCCGAGGAAGAGACCTACCGTCTCGTCGCGGCCTTCCTAGGCAGCAACCGTTAATCTCATGCGAGATGAGAAAAGGCCATCATATCCTTAGTTTTTACCAAGCATTCGGAATACTGCTGGCAGGTTTTCTGACCATCTTGCCATTGGGGACAAACGACAGTGCCTATTTCACCAGCGGCAACCAGCCGACACCTCTCGAAGAAATAGACATAGCGGTCAAGGCAGAACTGAACATGATAAAGGAATAGCACTATGATCCGCACCGGCTTCTTCGGCGGAAGTTTCAACCCTGTCCACACTGGTCACATTGCACTGGCACACCAGCTGCTACGCCTGGCCTCGCTCGACGAAATCTGGTTTGTCGTCTCGCCGCTCAATCCCTTCAAACTTCATGCCGACGATCTCCTCGCCGACGACAAGCGACTGCTGCTGACGCAGACTGCCCTCGCCGGTGACAAGCGACTCGTGGCGTGCGACTACGAGTTTCGACTGCCCAAGCCTTCCTACACGTGGGACACGCTCTGCCACCTCTCCCACGACTATCCGGACCGCATTTTCACGCTACTCATCGGGGCCGACAACTGGCTGGCCTTCGACCGCTGGTATCATGGTACCGACATCGTGGCCCATTATCCCATCGTCGTCTATCCACGGCGGGGATTCACGGTTGATCCGGCAACGCTGACAGACGGCGTGCGCCTTGTCGACACGCCGCTCTATGACGTCAGCAGCACACAAATCAGGCACAGGCTGGCCGAAGGCGAATCCGTCGAAGGCCTCGTTCCCGACAGCATTCTGCCGCTCGTCACAAGATATTATGCGCCCCACGCTCCACTCGCCGCCCCGAAAACGAATACGATTTCCACAAAAACATAATTGATTTCCCGTAAAATGAAAGTCACGAACGCGCTGTTGAGAATCCTCGGGTGGCTGTCAGCCCCGCTGCGCCAGAACGCTGTCTTCTTTGTGTTCATATATGTACTCGGTGTGGTATGCTCCTGGGTGACCGAGGGCCAGCATCCCTACGACCACCTCTACGCCGAACTCTTCTTCGACCTCTACGTGCTGTGCACCGTGCTGTGCGTGCTGCCCGGCAAGATGCGGCTATGGACGCGCCGTGTGCTCTACGTCCTGCTCTACGTTCTAACCATTGTCGATGTCTACTGCTACGTAAAATTCGAGTCGACCATCAATCCCACGATGTTGCTGCTCGTCAGCGAGACCGACCCGCGCGAAGCCGGCGAGTTTCTATCCACTTTCCTCAGTCCGTCGATGATTCTCACGCCAGTGGGATGGATTCTGCTCGTCATAGGCACCCATATCACAGTGACCCTGCGGCGACGTCTGCCAGGACTGCGCCGACTCGACGCCTGTTGGCGACAGCACATGAAAGCCTGGGAGAAGAGCACGTGGGGGCGTCGGGGCATCGCCAATGCCGTGGCGGGCGCGGCCGTCATCGTGCTACTCCTGCTAAGTTGGGACGGCTGCAAGGGCAACAAGCGCGCCGTAGCCCGTCTGATGACAGCCCCCAACATCGGCGAGGTGGAGCACATCCTCACACAGCGCGGCCATGGCGAGATGTATGAGCCACCTTACCGCCTCGCCTTCAGCCTCTATGCCAACCATCTGGCCAACGAGCAGATTGGCCTGCTCATGGAAGCCTCAGCGCGCGTCACCGTCGATTCGTGCAGTTTCCGATCGCCCACCATCGTGCTCATCATCGGCGAGAGCTACGCCCGCAACCACAGCCACCAATATGGCTACCGCATGCCAACGACGCCCCGGCAGGAGGCACGCGAGCGCGATGGCTCGTTGGTCAAGTTCACCGATGTCGTGGCACCGTGGAACCTGACCAGCTATGTCTTCAAGAACGTGCTCTCCATGCACGTCATCGGCCAACGGGGACAGTGGTGCGACTATCCGCTCTTCCCCCAGGTGTTCCGCAAGGCAGGCTATCACGTGACGTTCCTCACCAACCAATTTCTACCGAAAGCCGGCGAAGAGGTCTACGATTTCAGCGGCGGTTTCTTCCTCAACGACCCCAAGTTGTCGGCTTCCGAGTTTGACACGCGCAACGACAGCATCCACCGCTACGACGCAGGACTGCTCGACGACTACGAGCGCTATCGCAAACAGTATACAGACCACAACCTCTTCATCTTCCATCTCATCGGACAACATGTAAGCTATCACGACCGTTACCCACAGGCACAGAAGAAATTCTCGGGTGCCGACTATCAGTGGCGCAAGGAACTCACGCCTCAGCAGCGGTCTACCGTGGCCGACTACGACAATGCCGTACTCTACAACGACTCCATCGTCGACCAGATTATCCGCCGCTTTGAACATCAAGACGCCATCGTCATCTACATGCCCGACCATGGCGAGGAGGTCTACGAAGGCTCACGAGGCATCATCTGTCGTCTCCATTCCACCAAAATCGACTACGATCTGGCCCACTACGAGTTTGACATTCCTTTCTGGATATGGACATCGCCGGCCTACGACCGCAACCATCCCGACATTGTGAGCGAGATACGAGCCGCCAGCGGCAAACGCTTCATGACCGACGCACTGCCACACATGCTGCTCTATCTGGCCGGCATCCACGCACCTTATTATCATGAGGCCTACAATCTGCTCAGTCCCCACTACGATGAGACACGCCCCCGTATCCTCAAAGGCTACTGCGACTACGACCAGTTGAAAAAACCATAAACCCATGTCACAGCCCAACCAACTGCTCTCACGCGCCGAATGCAGCGTACTACGCGGCCTGGCCATAATCGGCATCGTACTTCACAACTACTGCCACTGGCTCGGCCCCATCGTCAAGGAGAACGAATACCAGTTTTTCCGCATGAACGTAGACGGTCTGACGCGTGCGCTGACACATCCCGATCTCAACCTGCCACTACATCTGCTGTCGTTTTTTGGCCACTACGGCGTGCCCGTATTCCTCTTCCTCAGTGCTTATGGTCTGGTGAGGAAATATGAGTCGCCGCTCCCGGCCACCACCGACCACACACGGCATGCTTCCCCCGCCACAAACTGGCGAGAGACACTGGGGTTCCTGCGCAGTCATTTCCTGAAACTTTTCCGCATGATGATTGTGGGCTTTGTGGCTTTCACCATGCTCGACGCCATCACGCCCGGTCCTCACCATTACCGACTGCTCGACATCGTGGCGCAGCTCGGACTGTTCAACAACCTCCTTCCCCACCCCGACCGCATCATCTGGCCGGGTCCCTACTGGTTCTTCGGACTAATGTTGCAACTCTACATCGTCTACCGGCTGCTGCTCTACCACAACTCACGATTGACCGTCACGCTTATCGTGCTGTGTCTCGTGCCGCAACTTTTCATGGATCCTGAGGGCGAGACGCTCAACCGCTACCGCTACAACTTCATGGGCGGCATGTTGCCGTTCGGCCTCGGCCTGCTCTATGCGCGCCACGGACAACTCGTCGGCCGCTGGCGCCGCCTCAACTCGCCGGGACAGTGGCACGGTCTGGTGACCGTCGTCTCGGCGGTACTCGTCTTCATGTGCAGCTGTCATTTCTATCTGTGGGCACTGGTGCCGGCCTTCGTCTGCACGTTCTGCATTGGCCTGGTCAAGCTCATCAGTCAAACAGCGTGGCTCATGCGCCCACTCGACTGGATTGGCGCACTCTCAGCCGCCCTCTTCGTCTGCCACCCCATCACGCGCAAGATTTTCATACCACTCTCGCGTCAGGGCGATGTCTACGCAGGTCTGTTGCTCTACGTCGTCGCCTCCATCTGTCTGGCCTGGCTGTTCCGTGAGCTCATGCGCCGCGTGCCGAAACCGTAACACCCTCCTCAACCCGCCTCACAGGGACTACCGTCCTGATCCCACATGCGTCGCCAACGATTCTGACTTTTGCTGATAGCGAAAAATTAGCGCCTATTTTTTCACCGATTACAGAAATTAAACGTACCTTTGCACTTGGAATTTTTCCAAAAACAGTATTCACCCTTTTAAACGTCAACATTATGAAAAAGTATGTTTGCACCGTGTGTGGCTACATTTACAACCCCGAGGTGGGCGATCCCGACAACGGCATTGAGCCTGGAACAGCTTTCGAGGAGATTCCCCACGACTGGACTTGCCCCCTCTGTGGCGTCGGTAAAGAAGACTTTGAGCAGGAGGAAGACTGATGGAAAAACAAATCACAGAAAGAGTATCGTGGGTAGGAAAGATTGATTGGGAGCTGAAGCGTTTCCATGGTGATGAGTTGTCTACGCATTTTGGTTCCAGCTACAACTCCTATCTCATCCGCGACGAGAAGAACGTGCTCATCGACACCGTGTGGGGGCCTTACGACCATGAGTTTGTGGCCCACCTCAAGGAGGCCATCGACCTGAAAGACATCGACCTCATCGTGATGAACCACAACGAGAACGACCACAGCGGAGCCCTGCCCGCGCTGATGGCCGAGATTCCCGACACACCCATCTACTGCACCAAGAAGGGTGAGCAGATTCTGCGCGGACTCTACCACCAAGACTGGAACTTCGTGAACGTCAAGACCGGAGACACCCTCTCCATCGGTCAGAACACGCTCACCTTCGTCGAATGCCCCATGTGCCACTGGCCCGACACCATGGTCACCTATGCCGACAAGGAACAGGTGCTCTTCTCCAACGATGTCTTCGGACAACACTATGCCACGGAGAGTCTCTACGACGACACCGTCAACCAGCGTGATCTCTTCCGCGAGGCCGAGAAATACTATGCCAACATCCTCAACATCTACAACCCGATGGTGCGCAAGAAGGTGGACGAGATTGTGGGCATGAACCTGCCGCTGCGCCTCATCGCACCGTCGCACGGCGTGATCTGGCGCGACCACATCGCCGACATCATCAACTGCTATCAGCAGTGGGACAGCGACTATCAGGAGAATCAGATCACCATCGTCTACGACACCATGTGGCAAGCCACACGACAGATGGCACAAGCCATCGCCGATGGCATCCGCGAACAGGACTCTGCCGTGCGCGTGGTGCTGATGAACGCGGTCAAGGACGACAAGAACGACATCCTCCAGGAAGTGTTCCGCTCCAAAGCCGTGCTCGTGGGTTCGCCGACGGTCAACATGGGCATGACATTTGCCATCGCCGGCATTCTGGAACTCCTCCACGGCATGAAGTTCAAGAACAAGAAAGCCGCGGCCTTCGGCTCCATCGGCTGGGGCGGCGGTGGCGAGAAACGCATTCAGCAACGTCTGGAAGAGGCTGGATTCGCCATCTGCGCCGACCCATTGAAGGTGAAATGGGCTCCCGACAGCGCCGCCGAGCAACTCTGCCGCCAATGGGGCGCAACCATCGTCGCGGCCTGCCGTGAATAAACAGCGTGCCATAAAGCCTTAGGCTTTGCCGGTCTATTCAAGACAACACATCCTCTTTTGAGAATCAAGTTGTCCCTAACGCCGGCTATAAGATGCCGGAATCAACAGACTTACAGACACTCATGCTCTCAACAGAACCAATATTGAAGTCTGGCGAGCAGATGTTTACGTCATTCCATGATATTGACCGGAGGCCAATTGCTGACCTTCAGTCAATATCGTTTTCATCTATTCTACTTTCACGTCCATTCATCCAGCCTATTCCACCACTCATCAGAAACGTCTTGTAACGGCAAATGCCTTGTGATAACTTTGCAAGAGAATTCAAACAAGTTATAGCAAAATGATGAGAAGTGTTATCTTTATGCTGAGCATGACACTCATGATGCTTGGAGCATACGGTCA
This sequence comes from uncultured Prevotella sp., assembly GCA_964411005.1. Classification (GTDB taxonomy): domain Bacteria; phylum Bacteroidota; class Bacteroidia; order Bacteroidales; family Bacteroidaceae; genus Prevotella. The sequence goes on from CAYPJA010000018.1 coordinate 18,378, forward strand.
GGAGGTGGAGTTGTCGGCGACCGACCTGTCGTCGTCGATGTTGAAAGACAAAGCCGGTAACGAATATGGAAAAGGCTGCTTGCAGAAATATTCAGCAAAGCTAACCATACCATTATCTACCAAGCAAGACCGTCTTGGACGGCCGTCAATGTGGATTCTTTCTGTGAACGGTCACCTCGGTGTCCTTGACAATAAGGATGAGGCCAAAGAGCTTAACCCCGACAGACTGGTCAACGCCAGCGCCAACGTCTCACACGTCCGTCATTTCTCGCAGAAATGGTGTCTCATTGCGTCTCTTGGCGCAGGCATCTATGCCGAACCCGACCACATTCGTTGGAACACGCTGCTTGTCAATGGTGCCGCCATCTTTACCTATCATTGGATGCCGGAAGTGGATGTAGGCTTAGGTGGAGCGCTTACCAATTCTTATGGCATGCCGTTGCTTGTTCCCGTCGCCTATCTTTCTTGGAACAAACAGGGACGCTATTCGTTGCAGGTCAACATGCTCAACGGAATGAGAATCGCAGGCGGAGTGAACCTAACCGACGCACTAAAGCTAAAACTCACGGCCCTTGAAATGGATGGAATGTCTGCGGTCATCAATTACTATGGTTCCACATGACTTTATACCTCCACGATGATGCGGTCGTACCTGCAAGTGGAATATCATTTTGCGAAGAAGAGCTGGCTGTCAATAGGAACGGGAAGCAATTTTCTCCGCACATCATCAACAAGAAAACGACGGTTGGGAAGCCTTTTCGAACACCATAGCGAAGAAGAGAAAAGGCGTTTCAAGCCGACGTGGTTGCTAAATGCCACCGTTCATACCAGATTCTGAAAAATTGTTAGTATCTTTACCGCCATGAAGAAATATGTCATCATAGAGGACGAACGGTTTGCCTACGAAGAGATAAGCCGGATGATGCGTTCCCTGCGCCCGGACATGCAACTCGCAGGTTGGACTACGGGCGTGGAGCAGAGTGTCTAGCTGCTCACCCAGCAGAAGGACATCGACCTCATCATAGCCGACATACAGCTCAACGACGGGATTTGCTTCGATGTCTTCGAGCGCGTACAAGTCGCCATGCCGACAATCTTCACAACGGCTTACGACGAGTATGCCATCCGTGCCTTCAAGCTCAACAGCATCGACTACCTGCTCAAGCCTATAGAAGAAGATGACCTTAGGTGGGCGCTGGAAAAGGCGGAGAAAACGCAGACTGCCAACGATTCCAAGGAGCTCAGCCGGCGCATGCAAGCCTCCCTTGCCACGGAAGGACATACCAAAAGCCGCTTCCTCATCCAGCAGGGCGACGCGCTGTTTCCCGTCAACAGCAACGACATTGCCTTCTTTTATAGTGAGGACAAATACACATTTGCGCATCTTGCCAACGGTCACAGACATATCATCGACTATACCCTTGAGGAACTCGGCAGACTCTTAGCTCCCCGGCAATTCTTCCGCATATCGCGCCGGCTCATCGTCAACATAAGCAGTGTGGTGAAGGGCACCCGCCTGTTTGGAGGGCGCATGAAAGTCAGTCTACGTCCCGAATGCCCTCATGAGGCTACGGTAAGCCGTAGCCGTGTTGCCGACTTTGTAAGATGGCTCGACGATAAAAGTCTATAATATACAATTAAATGAAGAACAAGACCACAGGAGCACTCATCATCTTCCTCACAGTGGCAACCGTGCTGATGTGCATCTGCACGTTCTCCCTGCTTGCCGCCCATGGAAACATCGTCATGGGCAAGCTGCTCCTCATGCTTGCCATAGACGTACCCCTTGCCCTGCTCATTGTCCTCATCGACTCCATGGTCATCAAATTCACGCACAGGCATGTCAAAGGACAAGGGAAACGCATCGTGGCTGATGTCACACTGACTGCATTGCTAATGGTTGTTGGCATCGTGGCAGCCTCTCCCATCGCGACCCATGTATTCGCGTACAAGCCCTTGTTATTAATGAGTCTGCCGCCTGCCGTCCTGTGGAACCTGATAATGACCATGACAATAGAGATGTGCTTCTATTATCGCGAGCAGGTGGAAACAACAAAAAAGCTTGCAGAGATGGAGAAGGCATTGGCAGAGCATCATTTCCGCAGACTGAAGGAGCAAATCAATCCCCACTTCCTTTTCAACAGCCTGAATACCATTGCCGCCCTGGCTTACGAGGATGCAGACAAAACCAATCGGTTCGCCAAGAAGATGTCGTCAGTATATCGCTATCTACTTATGACTCAAGACAAACCGAAGGTGGAACTGAGCGAGGAACTGCTTTTCGTCGACAACTATCTCTACCTTGAGCAGATACGCTTTGACGGGATGTTGAAGGTGGAGAGAGACTACACGCACAAGCCAGTCAATGCAGAAGTCATTCCGGCAAGCATTCAGATGCTTGTCGAAAACGCCATAAAGCACAACATCAACACAAGAGAATCGCCACTCACCATCAGTATAATCATAACCGAAGCGGGAGTGACGGTCAAGAACAACGTCCAGCTCCGACAACAAATCCATGGCAACGGCATTGGCTTGAAGAACCTGCGGCAACAATACCAGCTCATGGGAAAGGAAATAAAAATAGATAAAGACGGCCGTCATTTCATCGTCTTTATGCCGTTTGCGTAGACCTTGGAAGGGAAAGCCTTCCCACCTCCTCGCAGGGAAGAGGTGGGAAGGGGTGTGAGAGGGTTAGATATATCCGTCGCCACCGCAATACTTGCACTTGCCACTGCCACCGCACGTGCGGCATGTGCCGTAGTTGCAGTAATGACATGTTCCTCCGCCCGGGGCCTTTCCGGTGCCGCCGCACCGTGCGCACTTGCCATTGATGCATCCCGTAGCGGCACACTTGCCCGTACCATAGCAATTGCTGCACTTCGTCTTGCCGCTGCCGCCGCCACTTGAGCCGCCACTTGAGCCGTCAGAGCCGCCGCCACCCGGCTCCACCCAATCATCATAGGACTTCTGATTGACGGTGTAAGTCGTCTTATAAACCTTGCCGTCGGCGGCAGTCACGGTTACATATACGTATGCCGTCCGCCTGGATCCATAGTTCATGGCCGCGTCAAAGAGCAGCCTCACCCTTGTGGTATAGTTGCTGCCGCCACGGTATGCGGCCACATACTTCTTTGACAAGGTGAGCCAGGAGGCCGATGTCGAGACGCTGACCTGATCCAGGCTGAACGAGTCGTAATAGATGTCGATGGAGCTGGAGCAGGAATATCTGTAGCCCTCTTCAGTCGTAAAGATAACACGGCGTGAGTTTATGGTCCAGGCGCCATTGTCAAAGCCATTGAAATCCAGTTTCCGCAGCTCGTAGTCGAACTTCTCGAAGATGTGATAAAAGTAGTTGGTGTAAATGTAAAGACAGCCGTGCAGCTTGCCTTCCGGGATGTCGACGATGCCGTCGCAGGTGTTAAGCGAGGTCTCGCTGTACCCCATCTGCGTAGTGTAATAATATCCATATTCCTCATTCGTCGGTATGAAGAAGCCTTCTCCGTTAGTCCAGATTATCTGAGGAATGACATAGGCGGCCGTGTACGACTCTGAATTTCTTTTGATGGGAGCCAAATAGACCTCTTTCTCAGTGAATCCATAGGCACGGGGCGAACGCTTGATTACCTCGGGTATCTTCTTTCTGTCCTCCAGCAAATCCAACGGATCCTTCTTCTCATTGATGGTGAACGACTTCCTGACGAAAGAAGCCGCCTCGCCGGTGCTGTATTTGAGGCGCAAGGTGTCGTCGCCGACCTCCACCTGCGCACAGGTCACACTGCTGTCGGCTTTCATGCAGGTCACGGTGTGGCTGTCCTCATCGACCGAATAGCTGAAATCGCAGACACGCAAGGCTCCCAACTCGTAATCGTAGCCATGCGCAAACTTACCCGTTCCGTCGGCATTGAAGATGATGCCGTCATTGCTGCCTGCCGGATTTTCGGTAGACCACGACCCCACCAGCGCGCCGGCCAATGTCACCGCGACGGAAGGCTCCGAGTCGTCCTCATCGTCTGTCCCCGCGTCCGGCTCGGTCTCTGTCTCATAGTAGCCGCTGTCGTCGCTGTCTTTACTGCACGAAGCGAAAGTAAGTCCAAACAAGCACAGAACCACCAATCCTATGATTGGGAATAGATTCGTTTTCTTCATCATCATAAAAGTTTAGTAGGTTGGTAATTTGATTAACTCGTAGTATTCGCAAAGTTAAGCAAATATTCCCACGACTCCTATACCCTGATTACTAAACGGTAGAAATTAGCTACCATACAACGAACAAAATGCCATCGCAAATGGCAGCCCCCGGCCATCACGCCAAGAATGCAGGGCAGAACGCGCTCAGCCCACCGAAAGACACGCCACCGGCACCTCCGTTTGCAAAAGCCATGCGCTTGCCATGCAAGAGATGGTCTTTTGGCTTGCAAAAGACGACTTCCGACAAGGCAAAAGGCCATCTTCTGCACAGTCAAGACGGCACATCGGGAAAGCCGACTCAAACAGGGCACCCCAAAGGAGGACAAAGACGCAAAGCCGAAAGAAAAATTGTTTTCTTGGGAAGAACTTTTGTTCTGTTCAGCTTTTTTTGTCAATTGCCTACTCATAATTTCCGAAATATTGATAAACTTGTGAGAAGAAATGATTATTTTTGTGCGTTGAAACAGTAAAAAAACGGCGTTTTTACACGAATTAATTTATTTCACTCACAAAACAATAAAGCTTATGACGTTCAAATCATTACTTTTCGCTATCGGCCTCACTGCCGTCACCATGACGGCCGGGGCCCAGCTGAAGGTCGTCGGCACAGCGCCGACCGACGCTCAGCAGCGGTGGGAGCGCATGCAGCAACTGACGAAGCCCGACCACTTCGTACACACCATGGGCTACACGACCCTCACTCCATTGACCAATCTTAACCCGCAACACCACGCCGTGCCCACCGTCTCTGCCTCGCCCGTGCGCGTGGCACAGGCCGGCAAGCTGCCCGTGACCATCTACGGCTCGCTCGTCTACACCTCGCAGACACAGTCGGGCTTCCACGGCATCTACGGCATCGACGCCGCCACAGGAGCCATCAACGCCGTGCACAAGGACAACAAGTTCAACTTCAACGGCGGCGCCATCTACGCCAACGGCAAGTACAACTTCATCAACTACACGGCCTTCTACAACTGGGTCTTCAGCTACGACTGGTATCAGTTCTCCACCGAGGACTGGTCGCAGCTGCAACACGTGAGCGGCGACAACGGCACCAAGTGCATGATTGTCGATGGTGACCACGACGCCACCACCGGAACCAACTACGCCATCGCCTACAACGACAACCTCAACGGACAGGTCTTTGCCACCGTCGACTATGAGAACAACGTACGCACCATCATCGCCTCGCTCGACAGCAACTTCGTCTGTCTGGCCATCAGCCCCGACGGACGCGCCTTCTCGGTGCGCCACGATGGCATGTTCGGCGAGTTCAACAAGCAAACAGGCGCCTTCACGCCCATCGGACAGACCGGCGTGAAGCCCGACTACATCCAAAGCGCCGCCATCGACCCGTCGACGGGCATCATGTACTGGGCCGCCTGCTCCACGACAAGCCCCATCGGCCTCTACACCATCGACCTGACGACCGGCGCGGCCACAATGATTGCCGCCTTCCCCCACAACGAGGAGTTCTCCGGGCTCTACATCCCTGCCCCGCTGGCCGACGAGGACGCCCCGGCAGCCACATCGGCCATGAGCATCTTGTTCCCACAGAGCGACCTCAAGGGTGCCGTCAAGTTCACCCTGCCGCGCAAGACCTATGCCGGCGACGACCTTTCGGGCAGCCTCACCTATAACATCTATGTCAACGACTCGCTCGTCAAGAGCGGCACGGCCGAGGCCGGCGCACGCGTCATCGACAGCATCGAGGTAGACAAGGAAGCCTCCTACACCATCCGCACCAGCGCCGCCAACAGCGTCGGCGAGGGCCCGCGCACCACAAAGGTGTCCAAGTGGCTCGGCTACGACCAGCCCGTAGCACCCACCAACATCAAGTTCACGCTCAGCGGAACCACCGCCAGCCTGACCTGGGCCGCACCCGCATCGACCGTGCACAACGGCTACTTCGACCGTTCCGACCTGACCTACGACGTGGTGCGCATGCCCGACAGCGTCACCGTGGCCAGCGGTCTCACCGAGCGCGCCTTCAGCGAGGTGCTGGAAGGCGAGGCCCTGAGAAACGTGTGGTATGAGGTGACCGCCGTCAACCACACCCAACGCGGCCTCACCGGCGAGTCGAACCGCAATGCCTTCGGCTCTGTGGCCCAAGTGCCCTACGACGAGGACTTCACCGACCAAACCGTCGTGACCAATATGTTCACCATCATCGACGCCAACAACGATGGCTCCACCTGGCGCGCAGGCCACTGGAACTCGGGCGAGGACGATGTCTACTATGAGTTCAACGCCAACAACGCCGCCGACGACTGGATCATCACACCGGCCATCCATATGCCCGGCGGCCACTTCTACACCGTCGAGTTCTCCTGCTCGGCCAGCTTCTTTGGCACCGAGCGGCTCGAGACCGCCTGGGGAACCGACAAGACCGTAGCCGCCATGACCAACAAACTCTTCGGCCCCGAGGAAGTGACCAACACCAGCAAGCAAGCGCACAAGAGCATCATCAAGGTCGACAACGAAGGCAACTACTACTTCGGCTTCCACGCTCTATCCGACAAGAACCAAGGCGACCTTGACCTCGACGACATCCACATCCATGAGGCAGGCATCTTCACCGCCCCCGACACCGTGACCGGTCTTGTGGCCCGCGTGGCCGCACAGGGCGAGCAGAAGGTCACACTGAACTTCAACATGCCGACAACCGACTTCAACGACGATGCCATCGAGACCATCGACTCCACCGTCATCTACCGCAACGGACAACGGCTGGGCCGCATCATCCACAAGAATCCGGGGGCCACAGCCCGCTATATCGACAAGGCACAGCCCCAAGGCAGCTGCACCTATGAGATATACACCTACAACGCCAACGGCTGCGGCATACCAGCCACCGTCACCTGCTGGGTGGGCTACGACGTTCCCGGACTGCCCACCAACGTCAAACTGGTGCAGCAGGGCAACGCCGCCGTGCTCACCTACACCGCACCCACGAAGGGCGTACACGGTGGATATGTCAATCCGTCGACGCTGACCTACAACATCGAAGACTCCCACTCCTACATCAAGGGTGACCACTATGCAGGCACCACCTTCACCGACTACCGCGACGCCTCCACGCAAGACCTGCTCTTCTACCGCGTGGCCGCACAGTCGGCGGCCGGCGGCGGCAGCTATGCCTACAGCGACACCATACTCTTCGGCAACCCCTACACGCTGCCCTTCAAGGAATCGTGGACGGAAGCCAAGACCAGCCACTTCTGGAGTCAGCAGAACACGGGCGGACAGATTGGCCTGACCAACTCCATCGCGGCCGACAACGACAACGGCGCGGCACTCTTTAAGCCTGCCAACGCCGGCGACATCGGCATGATCACGTCGGGCAAGATCTCGCTCAAGGGCGCCACACATCCCGTCGTCGACTTCTACTATTATGCCGTGCCCGGACAGCACACCACACTGTCGCTGGCTGCCGTGCCCAATGGCGACAACAGTAACGTGCAGCTGCTCTCCACCATCGACTATAGCAAACTCGCCGGAGCAGCCGGATGGCGCAAGACCAGCGTAGACCTGTCGGCCTATGCCTCCACCGACTACATCCTGCTCTCCTGGATCGGCATCGCGCAGACCGCCAACGCAGGCGACATCTCGTTTGACGCCATCAGCGTGCACGATAAATACAACGTCGACCTGAGCGCCAAGCTCACCGTACCCACCATGGTGGCAGCCGGACAGACCGCACAAGGCATCGTCAGCGTGACCAACGAGGGCCTGCAGACAGCCACCGACTATGTGGTCAACATCTACCGCAACGACTCGCTCGTCTATGAGGTTGACGACGAAGCCATCGAGAGCGACTCCACTGTCGAGATTTCGTTCGACATCGCACCGACTGTCACCGACACCAAGAAGAACAGCTACCGCGCCGAAGTCGTCATCGACGGTGACGCCGACCTGACCAACAACGCCACCGAGGCGCAGACCGTCACCTTCCTCATGCCGCAATATCCGGCTCCGCAGGGCCTGCAGGCCGGCGCAGGAGGCGGCAAAGTACAGCTCACGTGGCTCACGCCTGACCTCACGCAGGACAACCAGACCGTGGAGAGCTTTGAGGACTACACACCGTGGATCATCGACCACATCGGCATGTGGATCACGCGCGACAACGACGGCACCGCCACACAGAGCCTCATCCTCAGCGACGGCTCGGCTGTCAACTACGACCACGTGGGCGAGCCCATGGCCTGGCAGGTGTTCCGCCCGTCTGACGTGGGTCTGCAGACAGCCATCACGCCGCACACCGGCGACCAGTTGCTTTGCAACATCGTGGAAGCCGACGGCATCGCCGACGACTGGCTCATCTCGCCGCAGCTCAGCGGTCACGCACAGACCGTTACCTTCTGGGCACGCTCCATGGGCGCACAGTATATCGAGAGCTTTGACGTACTCTATTCGACCACCGGCACCGATGACACCGACTTCACTGTGCTGGAGTCGACGACGGCTCCTGCCACGTGGACCGAGTTCACGGTCAGTCTGCCAGAGGGCACGAAATACTTCGCCATCCACCTCAAGGGCACACAGAAATTCATGCTCATGCTCGACGACATCACCTACTCGCTCTTCGCGGCCAGCGACCTGAACCTGGAGGGCTACAACGTCTATCGCAACAACCATAAGGTGAACAACACGCCTGTGGCCACGACAAGCTACGAGGAGACATTCAACGCCAACGAGCAGAGCTATCGCGTGAGCGCCGTCTACACGCTCGGCGAGAGCGCAGCCACACCCGCTGTCGACCTCGGCATCACCGACGGCATCGGCACCATCACGGCACCGGCAGGCATCGAGAGCCGCTTCAGCATCGACGGCCGCAAGCTCCAGCACGCCGAGCACGGAGTCAACATCCTGCGCCTCGACAATGGCAAGACCATGAAAGTCGTCGTAAAGTAAGAAACATCATAAGATGCTAATCAACCTTAAAAAGGGTACAGGCGTTTGGCCTGCACCCTTTTTTTCATTATCTTTGTGCCACATATATAATAAGATATATATTCCACTCATGCACAAATTATTCATTCTCATTACCACAGTCTTGATTGTCTGTGCCTGCACGGGCGGCAACAGCCAAAAACTCGACGAACTCGAAGCCTTCGCAGACAGCGTGGAGCAGCACGCGCCCAGCTATACCGCCGCGCAAATGACCGCCGCACGCAACCATCTCGACAGCCTGAACCGCGAGATCTCGGCCCTCGACCTGAGCAGCAAGGAGATCGCCCGCTTCGGCAAACTCGCCGGTCGCTGTGCCGGAGCCTTGACACCTGCGCCCACAGGAGCCACGACCGACAGCCTGCGCTACGACGCGAGCCACAACCAGCAGATGCTTGATGCCGCCGACGCCATGATGGACAGTATGAAAAGGCAGCAATAGCACAGGGCCACGCACCTCACGAAAGAAACCACCAACACTCTACCCACTGTGACAAAAAAGAAACACTACACGGGGCTTACGACACAACAGGTGCTCGAAAGCCGCCGCATCCATGGTGTCAATGTGCTGACGCCGCCCCCTGCCGTTCCGCTGTGGAAGCAGTTCCTTGGCAAGTTCAAAGATCCGCTCATCATCATCCTGCTTGTCGCAGGCGTGCTCTCCGTGCTTATCTCGTTCTACGAATATTTCAGCCTCGGCGACACGATAGAGGTATTCTTTGAGCCCGTAGGCATCTTCATCGCCATCATGCTGGCCACGACGCTCTCGTTCTTCTTCGAGGAACGTGCCAACCGGGCTTTCGCAATCCTCAACAAAGTGAACGACGACGAGCCCGTGGAAGTCATCCGCGACGGCAATACGACACGCGTGCCACGGCGCGACATCGTCGTGGGCGACATCATCATTCTGGAGACAGGTGCCGAGGTGCCTGCCGACGGTCTGCTGCTGGAAGCCGCGTCAATGCGGGTCGACGAGAGCTCGCTCACCGGCGAGCCCATCGCACACAAGAGCGTGTTGCCAGAGGAACAAGACGAGAATGCCACCTATCCCACCAACGAGGTGATGCGTGGCACGAAAGTCATGGAAGGACACGGCGTGATGTGCGCCCAAAAAGTGGGCGACGCCACCGAGAACGGCAAGGTATACAAGGCCGCGCAGATAGACAACAGCGTGAAGACGCCGCTCAACGAGCAGCTCGAACGCCTCAGCACCCTCATCACATGGGCCAGCTACACGATTGCCGCCCTCATCATTTTCGGGCGCGTGGCACTCTTCGTCCTCAACTACAACTACCACCTCGACCTTCCCCACATCATCCAATACTTGCTTTCCACGCTGATGATTGCCGTGACAGTCGTCGTCGTGGCTGTGCCCGAGGGCCTGCCCATGGCGGTGACGCTGAGTCTGGCCTACTCCATGCGGCGCATGCTCAAGACCAACAACCTTGTGCGCAAGATGCACGCCTGCGAGACCATGGGGGCCACGACCGTCATCTGCACCGACAAGACAGGCACGCTGACCGAGAACCGCATGAGCGTGGCCACGGCCGACCTGCCCGTAGACGACGCCGCACGCGCCGCCCTTGTATATGAGGGCATGGCAGTCAACTCTACAGCCCGTCTCGACCTCAGCGACAAAGACCGTCCACAGGTGGTGGGCAATCCCACCGAAGGCGCGCTGCTGCTATGGCTGAGAGAGCAGGGCGTCGACTACAACCACCTGCGCGACGCCGCCGACAAGAGGGACGAAGTGCCGTTTACCACAGAGCGCAAATATATGTCGACCACCGTGCGGTCGGATGTGGAGAAAGGCAAGACCATCACCTACATAACAGGTGCGCCCGAGATTGTCTACGCCATTTGCCGACCGCTTCCCAACGACCAGTGGCAGCAGGTCTCACAACGCCTGCTCGACTGTCAGCATCAGGCCATGCGCACGCTGGGATTTGCCTATCAGATGGAAGGCGACGACCAGCCCGTGTTTCTCGGCATTGTGGGCATCGCCGACCCCGTGCGCCAGGAGGTGCCGACGGCCGTCAAGGAATGCATCAACGCCGGCATACAGGTGAAAATAGTGACAGGAGACACACCGGCTACAGCATGTGAGATCGGGCGGCAGACCGGCATCTGGACCGACTCCGACTCCGAGCGCAACCTCATCACAGGACCGGAAATAGAGAAACTTTCTGACAGTCAGCTCGACCGCATCGTCAAACAGCTGAAAATCATAGCCCGCGCACGGCCGATGGACAAGAGCCGGCTCGTGAGGAGCCTGCAACGGCAGGGCGAGGTGGTGGCCGTCACCGGCGACGGCACCAACGACGCACCCGCGCTGAAAGCCGCCCACGTGGGCCTGTCGATGGGCGATGGCACGAGCGTGGCCAAGGAGGCCAGCGACATCACCATCGTCGACAATTCGTTCCGCTCCATCGGGCGCGCCGTCATGTGGGGCCGCTCGCTCTATCAGAACATACAGCGTTTCATCCTTTTTCAGCTCACCGTCAACGTAGCGGCATGCCTCACCGTGGTGGCCGGTGCCTTCATGGGCACGCAGAGTCCGCTCACAGTGACGCAAATGCTTTGGGTGAACCTCATCATGGACACTTTCGCCGCCATGGCCCTGGCCTCGTTGCCGCCATCGGAGCGCGTCATGCACGACAAGCCGCGCAACCGCCGGAAGTTCATCATCACCCGTTCCATGGCCACACGCATCATCGGCACCGGCGTCGCGTTCTTCACGCTGCTTCTCGTGTTGCGCCTTGCAATGGAAAATTATCACATCCATTCGATGAGCGACCTATGGCCCATCCTCTGCGGCGAAATGCAGAGGTGCGACACAAACCTCCTCCCCATTGGCTACGCCGAGGGACTGATTTCACCCTATGAGGAAAGCCTGTTCTTCACCATCTTCGTGATGCTCCAGTTCTGGAACATGTTCAACGCGCGCGCCTTCATGACGGGTCGCTCCGCCTTCCACCTCCGCGGCTGCCGTGGCTTCCTGTTCAT
>CAYPJA010000018.1:30624-41285 GCA_964411005.1 uncultured Prevotella sp.
CTGGCCGATGCCGAGCGCACGCAGACCATGGGCAACCTGCAACTCTACAGCGTCGTCGTGACGCGCAGCCGCGAGCAGAAAGAACGGCTGGCTCCAGCCCATTTCAACCAGCCAATGGTGACGCAGGCACCGGTCGTGCTGACCTTCTGCGCCGACACACGCCGCACCACGAGCTGGTGCAATCAGCGCGAGGCCACACCGGGCTTCGGCAACTTTCTCTCATTCATCAATGCGGCCACCGACGCGCTGCTCTACACGCAGACCTTCTGCAATCTCGCCGAAGAGGAGGGACTGGGCTGCTGCTTCCTCGGCACAACAGTCTATCAGCCTCAGCTCATCATCGACGTGCTGAAGTTGCCACGCCTCGTGATGCCCGTAGCCACGATAACCCTGGGATGGCCTGACGAGACGCCCGCACTCAGCGACCGTCTGCCACTGCAGGCCGTAGCCCACGACGAGACTTATCACGACTATTCGGATGCCGACATCAACCACCTCTATGCCGAAAAAGAGTCGCTGCCGGAGAATCAAGAGTTCTGCCGACTCAACCACAAGAACACGCTGGCACAGGTCTTCACCGACTGCCGCTACACGAAGCACGACAACGAGGCCATGTCGGCCACCCTCATCAAGGCCATCAAGAAGCAGGGATTCATGTAATTAAACTCCTTAATATGCAGGAACAGGCCTCGTGCCCTTCCTGCATACAAAATGAGGTGTTGAAAGAGGCCGATATTGACAACTTGTAAAGTTGATTGACCCTATTCGTATGTAACCAGATTCCGTGGTTGAGTTATAACCTTTAATCAGCAAAACCAATGTCGCAGAGACGTCAGACCAATACGCTCCGACTTACTACCGAAGATATATTAGAAATCTAATCGATTCGCATGAAGAGTTGGTAAAACTTAACTAAAAAAGAAGCAAACCATATATGAAGGAAATTGAGACAAAAGAAATAAACGGTTACATGCATGCGAACATACCATTGACATCAGCCCAATGGTTATCTCTCTTGCAAAATCCAGATACGCCAAAAAGCTACATAGACACACTACTCAAGTTTTATTACGAACCCAGACATGAGGCATCATGCAAGCAAGTTAGCGATAAGTATGGAATACAGAGTAGCTCCATAAATGCTAATGTTATGCATTTTGGGCAATATGTTCAGCAACTTCATGGCTTTAGCATTATCGACGATGATAAAAAGAAACGTTTTTACCTTACTATTATGGATGGCAAGGCAGACGGAAACTTCTATTCTTACAAAGTAAAGCAAGAGCTTTGTGAGGCTATCAAGAAATGGCTTTATATTCATCTTGAACAAACTTACCGCAACTATCGTAAAGAGATTCCTATAAAAGGAGAATATAATGGTTCCAAGTGGAATGAACTTTACAAATGGGAACTTATAACGGCATGCCAAAACCAAGAAACAAACCAAGATGTTCTTGGTCAATCCAAGCTATGGAAAGATACAAACCAAGATGTTCTTGGTCAATCCAAGCTATGGAAAGATACAAACCTCTATTATAATGTAGGTGACAGAAAAGTCGTTATCGATTTACTAACAAATCATGCAGACAAATACAAGTCATATCTTGAAAAGTTGTGCAGCGAAGATACAAATTTATCTAAGCGTTTGGCTGAATTTCGAGTAAACATGAAAAAGATTGTGGACAAGAGTTTGACGTCGAAAGCAAACGACGAACGTATTGCCTCGACTATACTAACATGCCACAATCCTCAGAAATACACATTCTATAAGAACGATATTTATGAAAAACTCTGCAAGTATCTTGGAATAAAACATGAAACGCGAACAAGTTACAAGTTTCCTCATTTCCTTGAATTGCTACAACCTTTGAAAGAGATTGTTGCAAAAGATGGGGAATTGAAAGAAATCGTTACCCCCTATATTCATGACTTATTACAATCTAACCTATTATTGGCTCAAGACGTCTGCTGGTGTCTTTTCCACATGAGCCAAGACTTCCTTGACCTCCCTCCCAAAAAGGGTGAGAAAAACAGTCTTGGTATAGACAACTCCAATAGTGATAACACCATGAACATAAAATATAACAAATATATAGAATTGCTTCGATCCAACAAGAATATAATTCTAACAGGAGCCCCAGGCACAGGTAAGACTTATCTTGCCAGACACATTGCTGCCGCTATGATTGGCTGTGAGCCAAACGAACTTGACAAGAGCGGATATTTCGGTTTCGTGCAGTTCCACCCGTCGTACGACTATACAGACTTTGTAGAGGGCCTTCGTCCTGTGCAAGACAAAGAGTCTGATTGCCAAATCGGTTTTGAGAGAAAAAATGGGGTTTTCAAGGAGTTCTGTGAAAAAGCATTATCAACGCCAAAGACAGAAAAGTTTGACAAGGCTTACGACAAACTCGTTGAAGCCATTACCGACGATGAGAATCCATTGCAACTTAAGACACCTAAAGGTTTTACATTTGCCATCAGTGTAAACAACAAAGGCAATCTAAGCCTTCATACTGGTAAGGACTTTAAAAAGAATGGAGTCTTAACAAAGGAAGATCTAAGAAGTGGAGCCGTTTACGGTAAAAGTCCATACAAATGGTGGAAGGGCTATTACGAAGGAGTTATCAAAGAGCTTGTTGACCACTATGGATTAATCATCAAGGATGACAATTCTTTATTCCAAGATAAAAAGGAAGTCGAGGACAAACCATATATCTTTATTATAGATGAAATCAACCGCGGCGAGATTTCAAAGATTTTCGGCGAACTGTTTTTCTCTATTGATCCCGGCTACAGAGGTAAAGAAGGAGCTGTCAGGACACAGTATGCTAACTTGCAGACAACGCCTAATGCTTTCGATGCCATCCTGAATTCAGATACATACGGTCATTTCTTTGTTCCAGAGAATGTATACATCATAGGCACCATGAATGACATAGACCGCAGTATTGAGAGCATGGACTTCGCTATGCGCCGTCGATTTGCTTGGGAAGAAGTAACTGCGGACGAAAGCATTGCCATGCTGAATGAAACCAACAAGCAGCTCGAAGGCGTTGACCAAGGTACAATCCATGACTTGCGGAATCGTATGCAGAATCTGAACAACGCTATCATCGGCAAATATCATAAGAGCAGCAATGTTGCACGCTCTATGCGTTTAGGCACTGCTTACCAAATTGGAGGGTCATTTTTCTTGAAGTTCGGAAAGTACTACACGAATGGCAAAGTTAATGCTTTCGATAAACTTTGGAATAATCACATAAAAAATGTTGTTTCAGAATATCTTCGTGGTAACACTAATTATAATGAGCAGTTGACTTATCTCAAGTCAGCCTATGACGATGATACAGCTCATGATAATGATGACACAGAAAACACGGAGAATGCCTAATCTTATAAACATATCCGACAACTGTCAGGCATATAAAGACAGACCATTGACAGAACAGGAGAAGGAAGACTTGCAAAAGCTTGCCCTCCCAACGATTTACGACCTTGCCAATAAAGAAAATGGTGGTTTGTTGGTATTTCCTCCAAAATTGGATGAATATGGCGATGAGATTGGAGAACAGCATATTATACAATATAGGAACAATATCTTACAGACAGGCAACATTATGGGATATGTTGGCATAAACGACACACTGCTACGTATACATTCTCGTTTCGCTACTGGCGATGACGATTATTTTCTCCACTACATGCTGCAAAAAGTGTTCTCTGTCAATTTGTTCGATTTAAAATACTCTTCCGACAGCGAAGATGTCTTTGACTTTCTCATTTATCTGTTTCCTTATTTCCTCAAAAAAGCATTAAAACAAGGCCTTTTTAAAACATATCAAAAGTACAATTACAATGATGCCAATGTACGTGGAACAATAAACGTGGTACGCCACCTTCATCAGAATACACCCTTTGCGGGTCGCATAGCCTACAACACAAGAGAATACAGCTACGACAATACAGTAACAGAACTCATAAGGCATACTATAGAATACATTTACAGTCACCCGTTCGGCAAAGGCATTCTTGAAAATGACAATGAGACAATTGAAGCTGTAGAAAAGATACGGATGTCTACTCCTACTTATCAGCAGAGAGAGCTTAAAACTGTAATAGGCAAGAATATTCGACCGCTGAGCCATTCTTATTATACCGAGTACCGCCCGCTTCAACAAATCAGCCTTCGCATTTTGCTTCATGAAGAGATGAAATATGGCAGAAAGAAAAACGATATATACGGTATTCTGTTCGATGGAGCCTGGCTTTGGGAAGAATACCTTAACACGATATTGAGCAGATGCGGCTTTAACCATCCTCACAACAAGACTGGCAAAGGTGGCATAAATGTTTTCAAAAATAGCCCACTGCGTTTCTATCCTGACTTCTGGAAAAAAGGCGTTGTCTTGGATGCAAAATACAAGAATTACAGAGTACACAGCGTACAAAGCAAAGATTATCATCAGATAATAGCCTACATGTATCTGTTGCAAATGAAGTGCGGTGGATTTATAGTACCATATTCTGATACTTCTGAAGTCAAAAAGAAAGATTTGGAGTTAGTAGGTTACGGAGGAAACATAAAGGTATATGGTCTTACAGTGGGAACAAAATGCACATCATACGCAGAGTTCGTAAATTATATGAACGAAGAAGAGCAGTACTTGATCAGGAAAATACAATCTCTGTAATAACTTAGATGGAAAATCACAAATGGAAGCAAAAGCATATATAAAGTACAATCAACTTGAGGATAAATACAAAGTAAATTCCCCTGAACTGGAGCCATACGAAATCAGTGGCGACAGCTACGACCTCATATCGGCTGTTGAAGATTTTATCGACGAGATAAAGTATACCTTAGAATGTTTTGAGAAATACGGTCACGATGAGGACATGCCCGATGAAAGGGAACTATACAATCTGCAATTGCATTTTATAATAAATTGCAAAAACACAAAAGAAGAACTACTCTATGTTAAGGCTGTCAATATCATGCTACGGCAACATCACGGGCAGAAAGATAAGGCAGGAAAAGACTATTATTTTCATCCAGTAAGAGTGTCAGAAAAATGTATAGAAACAGACACAAAAATAGTAGCCCTTCTACATGATACCGTCGAAGACACCGGCCTGACTTTTGAGAACTTAATCCAAGCGAAATTCCCACAAAATATAGTAGACGGCATTGATGCCGTAACCCGTAAAGATGGAGAAAGCTATGCTGGCTTTATAGAAAGATCTTCATACGATAAAATCGGTTGCAAAGTTAAAATCCATGATCTCCAAGACAACATGGATATTACTCGCCTATCCAATCTAACAGAAAAAGACCTTCACAGACTAAACAAGTATCTTCACTCATGGAGATTTCTGAAAGGACTTGAAAATGATACTTCGTTGATAGTAGAATAACAGATGACAACACCAAATTCTACCGACAGGAGAGCCTAAAATCACGTAAGTTCGATGAATTATTATTATCTACAAGTTTGGTAATCAGTGAAAATTATTGCAACGATTACAAACTATGATCACTATGTTCACCAAGGACAAAGTTACTGAATTATTTTGTATTGCAGATGATTTTAAAATCGGTGGCTGAGAACCACATGCCCTGGAAGACCTGACCCGTCTGGGATGAGTCGGAGGTAAGCCCGTAGCTAATCCGGCCGCTCTTGCTCACGATGCCGGGAATGGTGACACGGCACCAGCCAAATCCGTCGCCGAAATTGGCATCGGCTATGGCCTGGCTCTTGCTACGCCCGGCTGTCGACGCAGAAGCAGAATCGTCTTCAAGATCATCTATGTCGGCATCATCTATGTCATCAGACACATAGCCCTTGGCCTCCTGCCAGAGCGTGCCGCCCGTGCGGCCCTCGGCGGGAATCTCCACCTGGTAGGTCTTGCCGTCGGCAATGGCGTAGATGCAGGCACCCGGTCCGTCGGCACGCGCCACGGCCGTGAGCGTATAGGTGCCCGGAGACAGTGCCGAGTCGGTGTGCTCCACACGGAGAAGTTGCCGGCCGTTCTCATTGAAGCAGTCGAGATAGCGGCGGTTGCGATCGCCCGTATAGTATTCGCCACAGGAAGTATAGTGGTCACAGTTTTCGGCGGCGAGCACCTGCCATCCTCCTTGACTGAGATAATTCCAGTCGGCGTCCGTCATGAACAGGCCGTCATGCATGTGTCGTTGTCTCCAGTCGGCTTGCTCCGCGCGATCGTAACGTTCCAACTGCTGAACAAGGTCGCTGATAATGATGGTGCCGCAGACCATCGAACCTGTAAAGGCAGCGACGAGCAGCAAGACAACGGCCAACCGCTGCCTCCAGCTGAGAGGGCGGCGACCACTGCCGACAAACAGCAAGCGGGCCAACCAGAACGCGCCAAGCACCACCAGCAACACTATACAAAGCACTGCCACCGTGCCCACAAACGGATGGTCAGACCACGAGAACAGCAGTCCGTACTTGGTGAAGAAAGGCAACGTGGGCACAAAAAGCATGAGAAGCAGGCTGGCAAGCATAATCATGAGCACGGCCACAAAGGAGATGACCATCAGCCACAGTGCTATCTTAACCAAAGCCAGCAGACCGTCGACCGCCATCGACAGGCATCCGCGCGGTTGTGGCTGCTGCGTCGCACGGCTGTCGGCAGCCACCTCCTCGGCCAAGTGCTGCGGATTGACGGTCCGCCCATTCATGCGCAGCCGGTCTTCGGGCGTGCATGCCACAGGCATGACCAGACCGAAGACGCAATAGATCAGGCAGAGATAGAATGACAACTTGTTGAGATCCGCGGGTAGGAAAAAGCAGGTGACGACCATAAGCACCATGGCCAGCCGCCACCAGGTGACGTCGCCTCCATAATAGTGGGCCAATCCCGACATGACACCGAAGACTTTCTTGTCGGCGGCATCGCGGAAGAAACGACGGTCAGGCCGCACGAAGACTTTCTTGATGCGCTCCCAGATTGAGTCGGCACTGCCGGCCGTCGAGTCAGCCGACGTGCCATCGGCCGGAATCTGCGTGTCCCGGTCGCCGTCCGCACTGCCAGACCGGCCATCGACAGCATTGTCATCGCCACTGTCGTCCATCTGACGCGGATTGCCGATGCGCGTGATGATGCGCTGCACGTCGTCGATGTCGACGGCCGCCTTACCACCGGCAAGGGTCTCATCAAAGAGTTCGGCGATGCGCGCCTCGATGTCGTCGACGATCTCGTTGCCACCGTCCTTGCCCGAGAAGTAGCCACGCAGCGAGTCCTCATACTGCTTGAGCAGGTCGTAGGCGTCCTCGTCGATGGCATAGAGGCGCCCCTGCATGTTGATGGTGATGTTCTTTTTCATTGTTGGATAGATGATTGTTGATTGTTTTTCAGAAAATTCACGGTACCTGCTATTTCGTTCCAAGCCTTGTCAAGCTCACAGAGAGCACAGTGACCCTCATCGGTGAGTGCGTAATACTTGCGGGGCGGCCCTTGCCGACTCTCCTCCCAGCGATACTGGAGCAGGCCATCACGCTTCATGCGGTTGAGCAAGGGATAGACAGTTCCTTCCACAACGAGCAACTCGGCCTCGCCCAGACGGCGGATGATGTCGGAGGCATAGGCCTGCCGGCCGTCGAGCAGCAGCAGGATGCAATATTCCAGCATGCCCTTCCGCATCTGCGATTTGGCATTCTCAATGTTCATTTTTCTTTCTTGCGTTTATTTTCTGTGTACAAAGATAGGTAATTGGATGGTACTTTGCAATACATAGTACCATAAAATATCCATTAAATAGCATTTTTTAACATCAAGAATGCAGGTTATCGGCGCGAAATTACCAAACATCAGATGTCCAAGAAAGTTCTGTAGACATTCGATGGAGATAAAGAAAGACAAACATGCAAATCACAAGTCGCGTACAAAAGCACCAATCCGTAAGTATCGGGAGCGAAAGGATGCCCGAAACTTACGGATTGAATTGCTTGACAAGAAAAGTGGAGGGCGGCCGTTTTCAGCCGTTCTCACCCGTCACAACGGGGGCAGGAGCCTGCCCGACGGGTGACGGGAAAAGTCGACCTGAGGTGGGATCAGCGGATGAAGAGCAGCTCGCGGTATTTGGGCAACGTCCACAGCTCATCGCTGACTACGAGTTCCAGTTTGTCGATTTGATATCGGATCTCCTCCATTTTCGGTGCCACGGTATCGTGGTAAGCGATGGCTTTCTCACGCTCTGTCTCAATCCTGTTGGCCACCTTACGGGCCTCGACAAGCTCCTCAACCTTGGTCTCGATGGCCTGCGTGCGCTCTGCTATCTCGCGGATAATCTTCTTGTTACGCTCCGTGAGACTGGCGGCCTCGTCGTGGCTGAAGATGTCGTACATCGACTGCACATTCTTGGCCAGCTGACTCTGATAATGGGTGGCCACGGGGATGATGTGGTTCATGGCCAGGTCGCCCATGACACGCGCCTCTATCTGTATCTTCTTGGTGTAGGTCTCCCATTTCACCTCATTGCGGGCGCGGAGCTCATTCTCGTGCATGACGTTCTGACCTTCAAACATGCTCACGCTGTCCTCATCGAGATAGCGATCGAAGCATACGGGACAACTGGCCTCGCAGTCGAGACCGCGTCGTTCGGCCTCCTGCTTCCATGCGTCGCTGTAGCCATTGCCGTCGAAGCGGATGAGGCGACACGCCTTGATGTCGTCGCGCACGACGTCGATGATGGCCGACGTGGTGTCTTCTCCACCTTGAATGAGACGGTCGACACGCTCCTTGAAACTCGTAAGAGCCTCTGCAACAGCCGTGTTGAGTACAATCATTGCCGACGCGCAGTTGGCCTCGGAGCCGACGGCACGATACTCGAAACGGTTGCCGGTGAAGGCGAAAGGCGACGTGCGGTTGCGGTCGGTGTTGTCAATCATCAGTTCGGGTATCTCGGGAATGTCGAGCTTCATACCCTTCTTGTCGGCCACGGTGAAGAGATTTTCCCTGTCGGCGTTCTCGATATGGTCGAGCAAGTCGCTGAGCTGCTTGCCGAGAAAGCTGGAGATGATGGCGGGCGGAGCCTCGTTGGCACCAAGACGATGGTCATTGGTGGCACTCATGACGCTGGCCTTGAGCAGGCCGTTGTGACGGTAGACTCCCATCAAGGTCTCGACGATGAAGACCACGAAGCGCAGGTTGTCGCCGGGTTCACGTCCGCTTTTGTGGAGCAAGACACCTGTGTCGGTGGTCAGGCTCCAGTTGCAGTGCTTGCCCGAGCCATTGATGCCGGCGAAAGGTTTCTCATGGAGCAAGACGCGGAAGCCATGTTTCTTGGCTACCTTGCGCATGAGTGACATAAGCAGCATATTGTGGTCGACGGCCAGGTTGCACTCCTCGTAGATGGGAGCAAGCTCAAACTGCCCCGGTGCCACCTCGTTGTGGCGGGTCTTGCAGGGTATGCCGAGCTCCAGAGCCTGTATCTCCAAGTCCTTCATGAAAGCCTGCACGCGCTCGGGGATGGTTCCGAAATAGTGGTCGTCCATCTGCTGGTTCTTGGCCGAGTCGTGCCCCATGAGGGTGCGGCCGGTGAGCATCAGGTCCGGTCGGGCCGAATAAAGATTCTCGTCAACCAAGAAATATTCCTGCTCCCAGCCCAAGTTGGCATGCACCTTGCGCACACGGGCGTCGAAATAGTGGCACACGTTGGTGGCGGCCACGTCGACGGCATGGAGCGACCGCAACAGCGGTGCCTTGTAGTCGAGTGCCTCGCCGGTATATGAGATAAAGATGGTAGGAATGCAAAGGGTGTCGTCCATGATGAAGACGGGCGACGTGGGGTCCCAGGCCGAATAGCCGCGCGCCTCGAAGGTGTTGCGTATGCCGCCCGAAGGGAAGCTGGAGGCGTCGGGCTCCTGCTGCACGAGGAGCTTGCCCGAGAACTCCTCAATCATGCCGCCCTTGCCGTCGTGCTCGATGAAGGCGTCGTGCTTCTCGGCGGTGCCCTCGGTGAGCGGCTGGAACCAGTGAGTGTAGTGGGTAACGCCGTTCTCCTCGGCCCATTGCTTCATGCCTGCGGCCACGGCATCGGCGATGGAACGGTCGAGCCGCGTGCCGTTGTCCATCACGTCAATCAGCTTCGCGTAGACATCAGCGGGGAGATACTTATACATCTTCGCACGGTTGAAGACATACTTGCCGAAGTATTCCGACGGACGCTCCGTCGGCGTGAAGACATCGAGCGGACGCTTTCTGTAGGCTTCGGCAACGACCTCAAATCTTAAGTTTGCCATGTAATGCTATTTCGTTTTATTGGAGTATGGATGCAAAGTTAACTAAAATTTTCCGAGACAGCGACATTATGCCGCTTTTTTGAACAGAAAACTTTCTCTGTGTCCAAACCGTAATGACTCTATTTTATTATACATAATATCTGAAGAACCTCTAAGACATAAGACGTTCGATTTCCTCAACACTCTTTCCTGTCATTTGCGCAATCTGAGCTATTGACAATCCACTTCCTCTCATTCCTTCAATCAAGGACTTCAGCATCATTCTCTGTTCCTTGATCTTTCCGCTCTGCTCCTTGATCTTTCCGCTCTGCTCCTTGATCTTTCCGCTCTGCTCCTTGATCTTCCCATCTTGCTCTTTGATCCGCTTGTCACGGTTCATGATGGCCGTGTCGC
>CAYPJA010000019.1:0-40025 GCA_964411005.1 uncultured Prevotella sp.
ATATTTCAATAACAAGACTATGTCAGTATTAGAGTCCAAGATTCCAGAAGGCCCCTTGGCCGAGAAGTGGACCAACTATAAAGCTCACCAGAAACTGGTGAACCCGGCCAACAAGCGCAAGCTCGACATTATCGTCGTGGGCACCGGCTTGGCCGGAGCCAGTGCTGCTGCCTCGCTCGGCGAGATGGGTTTCCACGTAATCAATCTCTGCATTCAGGACAGTCCGCGCCGCGCCCACTCTATTGCGGCTCAGGGCGGTATCAATGCGGCCAAGAACTATCAGAACGACGGTGACGCTGTCTATCGTCTGTTCTATGACACCATCAAGGGTGGTGACTACCGTGCCCGCGAGGCTAACGTATATCGTCTGGCTGAGGTTAGCGCCAATATCATTGACCAGTGTGTGGCTCAAGGTGTGCCTTTCGCCCGTGAGTATGGCGGCATGCTTGCCAACCGCTCGTTCGGTGGTGTGCAGGTCAGCCGTACCTTCTATGCCAAGGGACAGACCGGCCAGCAGTTGCTGCTCGGTGCCTATTCTTCGCTGATGAAGGAGGTTAACAATGGCACTGTAGAGCTTCACACTCGTACGGAGATGGAGGATGTGGTTGTTATCGACGGACGTGCTCGCGGCATCATCGCCAAGAACCTCGTTACAGGCAAGCTGGAGCGTTATGCCGGACATGCCGTATGTCTCGCCACTGGCGGCTATGGCAACACCTATTTCCTCTCTACCAACGCCATGGGTTGCAACTGTACGGCTGCCGTGCAGGCCTATCGTAAGGGAGCTTACTTTGCCAATCCCTGTTTCGTGCAGATTCATCCCACCTGTATCCCTGTGCACGGAGACAAGCAGTCGAAACTTACACTGATGTCGGAGTCGTTGCGTAATGACGGCCGCATTTGGGTACCGAAGAAGTTGGAGGATGCCAAAAAGCTGCAGCGCGGCGAGCTCAAGGGACGTGATATTCCCGAGGAGGACCGCGATTATTATCTGGAGCGCCGCTACCCGGCCTTCGGTAACCTTGTGCCTCGTGACGTAGCATCGCGTGCCGCCAAGGAGCGCACAGACAAAGGCTTTGGTGTGAACAACACTGGACTGGCTGTGTTCCTCGATTTCTCGGAGGCTTTCCAGCGTTTGGGACGCCAGCGTGTTGACGAGCGCTACGGCAACCTCTTCGACATGTATCAGGAAATTACGGACGACGATCCGCATGTGGATCCGATGATGATCTTCCCCGCCATTCACTACACTATGGGCGGTCTTTGGGTCGACTATGAGCTGCAAACCACCATCAAGGGACTGTTTGCTCTCGGTGAGTGCAACTTCTCCGACCACGGTGCTAACCGCCTTGGTGCCTCGGCTCTGATGCAGGGTCTTTCTGATGGTTATTTCGTCATTCCCTACACCATGCAGAACTATCTCGCTGACCAGATTCAGGTGCCTCGGTTCTCGACCGACCTGCCCGAATTTGAGGAGGCCGAGAAGAGTGTGCAGTCGGAAATCGACCGTATCTATAACATTAAGGGTGACGAGAGTGTTGATTCCATTCATAAGAAGCTCTACAGCATTATGTGGAATTATGTTGGTATGGCTCGTAACACTGAGGGACTGAAGAAGGCTCTCACCATGCTGAAGGAACTGCGTAAAGAGTTCAACGAGCACGTGCGCATTCCTGGGGCGAAGGAAGGACTCAACGTTGAACTCGACAAGGCCATTCATCTGCGCGATTTCATTACCATGGGTGAGCTTATCGCCTACGATGCTCTGGAGCGCAACGAGAGTTGCGGTGGCCATTTCCGCGAGGAGAGTCAGACAGAAGAGGGCGAGGCCAAGCGTGACGACGAACACTACATGTATGTGGCTTGCTGGGAGTATCAGGGTAACGATGATACGGCCCCTGTACTCCACAAGGAAGACCTCGACTATCAGTATATCAAGGTGCAGGTGCGCAACTATAAGAAGTAATAATTTTAGAAAACGACAATGGATACAAATATTTCATTCACACTGAAAGTATGGCGTCAGAATGGCCCTACAGCACCCGGCCACTTTGATACCTTCGAGATGAAGGACATTCCCGGCGACACCTCCTTCCTCGAAATGTTGGATATTCTCAATGAACAGCTCATCGAAGACAATCAGGAGCCGTTCGTCTTCGACCACGACTGTCGTGAGGGCATCTGCGGCATGTGCTCGCTCTATATCAACGGTCATCCTCACGGACCCGCTCAGGGCGCTACGACGTGTCAGCTCTACATGCGTCGCTTCCACGACGGTGATGTCATCACTGTTGAGCCGTGGCGTTCGGCTGCTTTCCCTGTCATTAAGGACTGCATGGTCGACCGTTCTGCCTTCGACAAGATTATCGCTGCTGGTGGCTATACCAGTGTGCGCACAGGTCAGGCTCAGGATGCTAACGCTATCCTCATTCCGAAGGAGAATGCTGACGAAGCCATGGACTGCGCCACCTGCATTGGTTGCGGTGCCTGTGTGGCAGCTTGTAAGAACGGTTCTGCTATGCTCTTCGTCTCATCGAAGGTTAGCCAGTTTGCGCTGTTGCCGCAGGGACGTCCGGAGGCTGCACGTCGCGCCAAGGCTATGGTAGCCAAGATGGAGGAACTCGGTTTCGGTAACTGTACCAATACGCGTGCCTGTGAGGCCGAGTGCCCGAAGAACGAGTCGATTGCCAATATCGCCCGTCTGAACCGCGAATTCATCAAGGCTAAGCTCGCCGACTAAGCAAGAACGTTTCTCTTCAGTCCGTCCTTGGAACTGGAGATTGGCCCATACAAAGCTCGTAGACATCGTTGTCTGCGAGCTTTTTCTTTGTTCATGGCATGCAAAAAACGTACCTTTCTTTTGTCATGTCGTTCGTTTGCACTACCTTTGCCTTCTAATATTAATCCTTAAAGACATCGCGGAAATGAAAGTAGGGGTATTTTGCTCAGCCAACGACGCCATTGCCAGGCGTTATCAAGACGAGGCTATCATGCTTGGCAAATGGCTTGCTGAGCATGGACATACGCTCGTCTATGGTGGTTGTGACAGCGGTTTGATGGAGCTCATCGGACGCACTGTTCATGAGAACGGAGGGCAGACCATTGGCGTCGTTCCCTCCATAGTGGAACAGGGCGGGCGTCGCAGCGACTATGTTGACATCGAGATTCCGTGTGACGACCTTAGCGACCGCAAGGCTTTGATGATGATGCAGGCTGACATTTTCGTGGCCTTGCCTGGTGGTATTGGCACACTCGACGAAATCTTCACTGTGGCAGCCAGCAGTACCATTGGCTATCATCATAAGCGCGTCGTGCTTAGCAATGTTAGTGGCTTCTGGAATAACCTTATTAGTGTGCTCGACAACATGCAGGCATGTGGCATGATGCGTGCCGATTATCATCGCTACATCGGCGTGGCCGCCAGTTTTGACGAACTCATCTGCTTGATGGAAAAAGAGAATAATAGCGATTGATTTGAGTAAATATGTTGGGAAGAAGCAATTAGCGTTGCAAAATGGTATAGAAAAAGGCCGCTCCTGCTCTTGGTGAATGGGAACGGACCTATTTTAGAAACTGAAAAACATGTTGCAGTGAAACATCATTAATTGTACCAAATTTCCCCACCCAGTGTTTCGGGGGGCATCATTTTTTGTTGGAGTCTGTCTGCGGTCTTGATATTCGCCCGCAAGAAGTTTGGTTTTTGTAGTCATGATAGGTTCTCCTTTCTCTTTTGATGAGTTGCTATAAACTAATTTCCTTGCCGCAAATATCGTAATTATATTTTGAAAAATCAATACTTCGACCTTTCTTTTTCAACAAATGTGTTAAAGATGTTTATATGTTCTTCTTTTTTAGTATCTTTGTGGACAAATATAACATTTCTCAACGCAACGATTATGAACGAAGGTTATCTGCAGAAGCAGTTCAATCAGCCTGTGAAGCGCTATTGCCAGACGTTGGAACTGAAGGACGACGACGAACTTATTCGCCGCTATCGGGAGGCTCACGACAAGAATCATTTTTGGCTGGAGATAGAAGAAGGCATCAAGGCTTGCGGCATCCTTGAAGAGGAAATCTACATATTGGGCAATCGTCTCTTTATGATTACCGAGACACCGGTCGACTTTGACTGGGATGAGGCTATGGCCCGTCTTGCCACGTTGCCGCGGCAGGCTGAGTGGGAACGCTTTGTCGATGCCTTCCAACAATGCAGGGAGGGCGCCACAAGTAACGAGAAGTGGCAGATGATGGAGCGCATGTTCCATCTCTATTAATGTATTAAGTCGGCCTACCCTTGATGTTCGAAGCATGACCACCGCCGAATTCATTCGTCTTCACCGCGCCGACAATGTGGTGTCGTTGGCCCTACAAGCCTCACGCTACAATGGCGTTGACATGCCTTTTGCTCTCAATCAGATAGCAGGCTGGCAAATGGCGCGCACCAAGATGCCGTCGTGGGCCGCTATAGAAGGTATGGTTTATCCGCCTCACCTCAACATAGAACAATCATCGGGCGAGGCGGCGGCACGCTATAAGGCCGCTGTGGCCACCCGTTGGTTGCGGCAGGAGGCTGGTGACAGGCCAGACTCGACGCTTGTCGATCTCACGGGAGGCTTTGGGGTCGATTTCTCTTTCCTTTCCCAGGCTTTTTCGAGGGCAGTCTATGTGGAACGCGACGAACGGCTGTGCGACATAGCCCGCCACAATTTTGCGCTTCTTGGTCTGCGTGATGTTGAGGTTGTTTCGGGGGATGGCGTGGCTTATCTTCATCGCTTGCCTCCTGTCGGGGCGTCAACTGGTTCTTGCGGCGAGTTCCGTATGGTGTTTCTCGACCCAGCCCGTCGTGATGCCGACGGGCACAAGGTGTTTGCCATGGAGCAGTGCACGCCCGATGTGGTCGACTTGCGCGACGAATTGCTTTGTAAGGCTGACGTGGTAATGGTTAAACTCTCACCGATGCTTGACTGGCATGAGGCTGTTCGCAAGTTGGAACCGGTCAGCGAAGTGCATGTTGTGTCGGTTCGCAATGAGTGTAAAGAGCTTCTTTTGGTACTTTCGCGGCATGACCGCCCACTGACCGTGACATGCGTCAACGACGGGCAGGTCTTCTGCTACGAGCAGCAAGCCTCCACTTTTTCTGCTCCGCTGCCTACCTCTACATCTACTCTGCCTATTTCTGTCGCTTCCGTGTCTTCTTCTGCCGTTCCCATGGTTGGTACGTCATCGGCCACGAGGTTTTTGCTTGTGCCCAACAGCAGCGTGATGAAAGCGGGCTGTTTCAAGGCCTTGGAGCTCGCTTTCCCCGTGACGCAGCTCGATGTCAGCTCCCATCTCTTTATTGCAGAGGATGTTGTAGTCGACTTCCCTGGCCGTCAGTTTCGCATAGAGGCAGTTGCCACGCTCAACAAGAAATCATTGCGTCAGGCTTTTGGAGGAGTGAAAAGGGCCAACGTGGCTGTGCGTAATTTCCCGCTCTCGGCTGAGGCACTGCGAAAGCGTTTGCGTGTCAGCGACGGTGGTGACCTGTATGTCTTCGGAACTACCGTCAACGGCATGCACCAGCTCTACCTAACTCGGAAAATCTGACACCTTCTTCGATGTGTCTTGTCCAAAAAAAGCATAAAGTAGAGTCCATCTTTTTTGCGTTGTGGTCTTTTTTTCTTATTTTTGCATTTTCAAGCAAGCAACGCAACCATTATGTCATCAGTGACCATTAAGAAAGTGGAGAGCAAGAAAGACCTCAAAACTTTCATCGAATTGCATTATGACCTTTATGAAGGCAGTCCCTACGACGTGCCGACGCTGTATCTCGACGAACTGAACACGCTGAGCAAGGACCGCAACGCGGCTTTCGAGTTCTGCGAGGCCGAATATTATCTCGCCCTAAAAGACGGCAAGGTGGTGGGCCGTGTGGCCGCCATCATCAATCACAAAGCCAATCAGAAATGGCAGCGCAAGTCGGTTCGGTTCGGCTGGATCGACTTCATCGATGACCTGGAGGTCAGCGGCGCTTTGCTGAAAGCCGTCGAAGACTATGGCCGTTCTAAGGGCATGGAAGAAGTGGTGGGTCCATTGGGCTTCTCTGATATGGATCCCGAGGGCATGCTTACATGGGGCTTTGACCGCTTGGGCACCATGCCCACCATCTACAACTATGCCTACTATCCGCAGCACATGGAACGGTTGGGCGGCTGGGAGAAGGACAACGACTATGTGGAGTTCTACATGGAGGTGCCTAAGCAGGTGCCTGAGAAATATGTCAAAATTGCACGCATGGTCGAGCAGCGGTACAATTTGCATGTCAAGAAACTTACGCTCAAAGACGTGCGGGCTGGCTATGGTCGTCGGCTCTTCGAAATTATCAACGAGACTTATACCGACCTCTACGGCTTCTCTGAGCTCAGCGACCGCCAGATAGATCAGTATGTGAAGATGTACCTTCCAATGGCCGATCTCAATCTCATCACGGTCATTGTCGATGGCAATAAGAATGATGCCATCGCGGGCATGGGTATTACCATTCCGTCGCTCTCGCGGGCATTGCAGAAGTGTCGACGTGGCCGTCTCCTGCCCTTGGGCTGGTGGCGGCTGCTGCGTGCCGTCAAGTGGCACAAGACCGAGGGGGTCGACCTACTGCTCATCGGCTTCTTGCCCGAATATCGTGCCAAGGGTGCCAACGCGCTGCTCTTTGCCGACCTCATACCCCGCTATATCGACTACGGGTTCAAGTGGGGCGAGAGCCAGGTCGAGATGGAGACCAACGAGGGCGTACAGGGACAATGGGGACCGCTTAACCCGGTCAACCACAAGCGCCGCCGTTGCTACAAGAAGAAGATAGAAAAAGACCGATCATGACAGAAGGAAACAATAATAATACGGCTCCCTTGCAACAGGCTCCAGTGGCCTATACTGACGACAATATTCGCCATCTGAGCGATATGGAACATGTACGCACACGTCCGGGCATGTATATCGGGCGTCTGGGCGACGGTTCTCTGCCTGAAGACGGCATCTATGTGCTACTCAAGGAGGTTATCGACAATTCTGTCGACGAGTTCAAGATGCACGCCGGCACTCGCATTGAGGTCGACATCGCCGAAGGGCGTCGCGTCATCGTGCGCGACTATGGCCGTGGCATCCCACAAGGAAAACTCGTTGAGGCAGTATCGGTGCTCAATACGGGCGGCAAGTACGACTCGAAGGCGTTCAAGAAAAGCGTTGGACTCAACGGTGTCGGTGTGAAAGCCGTCAATGCACTCAGCTCTCGTTTCGAGGTGCGGAGTTACCGCGATGGCAAGGTGCGCTCGCTCTTCTTTGAACGGGGCCAACTTGTGAGCGACGAAACGCAGCCCAGTGCCGATGAGACCGGTACTTACATCTTCTTTGAGCCTGACGATGGTGATAAGCTCTTCAAGAATTTCCAGTTTCACGACGAGATTGTGGAAACGATGCTGCGCAACTACACCTACCTCAACACAGGGCTCACCATCATGTACAACGGACGACGCATTAAGAGCCGCAACGGACTTGAAGATTTGCTCAAGGACGAGATGACCACCGATGCCCTCTATCCCATTGTCCATCTCACTGGCGACGACATAGAGATAGCCTTCACTCATACCAATCAGTATGGTGAGGAATACCACAGTTTTGTCAACGGCCAGCACACTACGCAGGGTGGTACCCACCAGAGTGCTTTCAAGGAGCACATAGCCCGCACCATTAAGGAGTTCTACAACAAAAACTACGAATACACCGACATCCGTAATGGTATTGTGGCGGCTATAGCCATCAATGTGGAGGAGCCAGTCTTCGAGTCGCAGACCAAGATCAAACTTGGTTCTACACAGATGTCTCCCGGCGGTGAAAGTGTCAATAAGTTCATTGGCGACTTCGTCAAGGAACACGTCGACAACTATCTCCATATTGAGACAGAGAGTGCTGCTATCTTGGAGGATAAAATCAAGTCGAGTGAGCACGAGCGAAAGGCCATGGCCGGCGTTACCAAGCTCGCCCGCGAGCGGTCTAAGAAAGCCAGCCTGCACAACCGTAAGTTGCGCGATTGCCGTATCCACTACTGCGATGTCAAAAACGACCGCAAGGAAGCGTCATCTATCTTCATTACTGAGGGTGACTCGGCCAGTGGTAGCATTACCAAGAGCCGCGATGTCAATACACAGGCCGTGTTCTCGCTTCGCGGCAAACCTCTCAACAGTTTTGGTCTCACCAAGAAAGTAGTCTACGAAAATGAGGAATTTAATCTCCTTCAGGCTGCTCTCGACATCGAGGACGGGCTCGACGACCTGCGCTACAACAAGGTCATCGTGGCCACCGATGCTGACGTTGACGGTATGCATATCCGCCTGCTCATCATCACCTTTTTCCTCCAGTTCTATCCCGAACTAATCAAGAAAGGGCATGTTTACGTCCTGCAGACACCGCTTTTCCGCGTACGCAACAAGCGCTCGAAGATTAAGAATAAGCAGGTTGTGGCTGATGCCGACGCGCGCCGCGCAAAGGGCGAGCGCAGGACGGACTACGTCACCGTCTATTGTTATACCGAGGAGGAGCGCCTCAAGGCCATCCGTGATCTCGGTCCCGATCCTGAAATCACGCGTTTCAAGGGGCTTGGCGAGATTTCTCCTGACGAGTTTTCCCATTTCATCGGGCCCGATATGCGGCTGGAACAAGTCACGCTTCATAAAAACGATCAGGTGCAGAAGCTCCTCCAGTACTATATGGGCAAAAATACGCAGGAGCGACAGAACTTTATCATTGACAATCTTGTCATCGAGGAAGACGATATTTCTTAATTATCCGTATCGTCCTGCTTGGTCATCGGTTCTTGGTTTTCGTCAGTTTGGATTCCTTTGTGGATTTCGAGCGGGCGTGAACGGGGTCTTGTGAGTTCTGTTGTCAGGGGATCCCCGTACCGGTTCGCAAATCTGTATTCTCCATGCGCTAAAAATGTTTTGGGCAGAATATACGGACACCCCATGTTCCCCTACAACCCTACGGTTGAGGACTCTGTGGGCAGAATAAATTATAATTTATAAAAATCAATTCGTAACTTAATAAATAGAATCAACATGAAGAAGAAATACAGTCCCGCAGTCCGGGGCCTGTGCCTCCTGTTGCTTATCTTCTCCGCCGCTATGTCGTCGGCTCAGATTCGCGTAGATCTTGGTGATAATTCGCCTCTGCGCAAGTTGCAGATAGCCGAGATGGCCATCAGTAACCTCTATGTAGACAGCGTCGACGAGCAGCAGCTGGCCGCTGAGGCTATCCGGGGCATGCTTGCCTCGCTTGATCCCCATTCGTCCTATAGTACCCCGAAGGAAACACGCTCGATGAGCGAAAATCTTAACGGTGGCTTTGAGGGCATAGGTGTTCAGTTTCAGATGGATCGCGACACGCTGCTTGTCATGCAGACCATCACCGGTGGCCCGTCAGAAAAAGCGGGCATCCTTGCCGGCGACCGTATTGTCAGCGTCGATGATACCGCCATTGCCGGTGTCAAGATGAACCGTGACGACATCATGAACCGCCTGCGCGGCCCCAAGGGTACCCATGTCAAGCTTGGAGTTGTGCGCCGCGGCATTGGCGGCACGCTCTCCTTCACTGTCAAGCGCGACAAGATACCAGTCAAGACCATTGATGCCGCCTTCATGATTCGCCCTGCCATCGGCTACGTCCGCATCGGATCTTTCGGTCTGAAGACTTATGAAGAATTTATGGAGGTCGTCGGCGAGCTGCGCGACCAAGGCATGCGCGATCTCATCCTCGATTTACAAGATAATGGCGGCGGCTACATGATGGCTGCCGTGCGCATAGCCAACGAGTTTTTGCAGAGGGGTGACCTCATAGTCTACACCGAGGGAAGGCGTGCCCGCCGCGAGGAGTTCCGCGCACAGGGAGACGGACGTCTCACCCAGGGCCGCGTCGTTGTGCTCATCAACGAGTTCTCAGCTTCCGCTTCCGAGATTGTCACCGGAGCTTTACAAGACCAAGACCGCGCCACCGTTGTCGGCCGTCGTAGCTTTGGTAAAGGTCTTGTGCAGCGCAGCTTCGACTTCCCCGATCATAGTTCTATGCGCCTTACCGTTGCCCATTATTATACGCCCAGCGGGCGCTGCATACAGAAGCCTTACCGCAAGGGCGACAAGGCTGCCTACGATCGTGATCTCGACGACCGCTATAAGCACGGCGAGTTTTATTCGGCCGACAGCATCCACTTCGCCGATTCGCTCCGTCGTCACACCCTGCGCCTCCATCGCACCGTCTATGGTGGTGGTGGCATCATGCCCGACATCTTTGTGCCTCTCGACACCACCCATTCCACTCGCTTCAACCGTGAGCTCGCTGCCCGTGGCATCATCATTCAGGCTAACCTGCGTTACATCGATGCCAACCGCAAGCGGTTGCGCAGGGCATGGCCCGCTTTCGAGGCCTTCAAGGAAAAATATGAGGTGCCACAGGATGTTATCGACCGTCTCATCGACGATGCCGCCCAGCAGGGCATCAAACCAAAGGACGATGCCGAGTTGCAAGCCTCTTTGCCCCTCCTGCGCACTCAGCTCAAGGCCCTCGTAGCACGCGACCTCTGGGACATGAGCCAATATTTCAGCATAATCGGTGAGAACAGCGAAATTGTGCGCAAGGCTCTTCAGACCTTGCCGACAGACAATGCGGTCATTCCCTCTGCCGATGCGCAGCAACCATAACGCAGAACATCGCTTCCAATAGCATTGTCTGGCGTTTGGGTGGGCGGACAATGCGTCCTGGCATTCATAAGCAAAACGGAGCCGTTCCTCATACAAGGAGCGGCTCCGTTTGCTGTTATTTTTCGTAGAAGTCTTGTCCGAATCTTCGTAGAGGATGGTTGTAGACCATCCCTGTTGATTATCGCTTTTTACGTTTTCTTCTTGCCCATCCTTCTTCGCTGAAGTCGGGCTCTTCGCCCTTGAACTTGAAGGGCTGTCCGTTAACGAGGGTGCGCCAGTTGGTATCGTCATGGCGGTTGCCGTCAGACTTGCGGCCACGTGGGGTACGTGGGCCGCGCCGGTCGCGGCGTGCGTCATCGGTGTCACGTCGGCCGGATCGGGGTGAGTCTTCATCGGCATCGTTGCATCGTACGGGCCGTCCCTTGTAGGTTTGTCCGTCGAGGGCCTGCATGACACGGCGTGCGTCGGCCTCGGGCACCTCAATGTAGGCAAAGCGTTGCAGGAGGTCGATGTGCCCCACCTCTTGGCGTCCGCGCATGTGCTTGTTGACAAACTGCATCACCTCGCCTGGGTAGAATCCGTCCTGCTTACCGAGGTTGATGAAGAGACGCTTGTAGCCCTCCTCGGCCTTGCGTGGCCCACGCTGTTCCCGGCTCTTGCCTCCGCGGCGTTGGCCTTTGGCTGCCGAGCCTTTGGCGTCAGAGCGACCGTCCTTCTTGCCGGTCGTAGGCTTTGTGATTTCGGGTGCGTTTTTATAGTAGTCGAGGAAGCGGCCAAAGGTGGCGGTCACCATCTTTTGGATGATGTCTTCCTTGTCGATATATTCAAACTGACGCATGATTTGGGGCATGTAGGGCGCGATTTGCTCCTCGTCGACATCGGTCTTCATGATGTCGTCCATGGTCTTGTAGAGTTGCTTCTGGCAGATTTCCTCGGGTGTGGGCAGGGTTCCGTCGACAAAAGCCTTGCTGATTTCGCGCTCTATCTGGCGCACCTTGTGCTTCTCGCGGGTGTGGATGATGCTGATGCTGGTGCCTTTTTTGCCGGCTCGTCCGGTGCGTCCGGAGCGGTGGGTGTAGCTCTCGATGTCGTCGGGCAGACCGTAGTTGATGACGTGGGTGAGGTCGTCGACGTCGAGTCCGCGTGCGGCTACGTCGGTGGCTACGAGCAGCTGAATGGTGTGCTGGCGGAACTTCTGCATGGTTTGGTCACGCTGCGGCTGTGAGAGGTCGCCGTGAAGCGACTCGGCGTTGTAACCGTCGCGGATGAGCTTGTCGGCCACCTCTTGTGTCTCTATCTTCGTGCGGCAGAAGATGATGGCGTAGATGCGTGGATAGAAGTCGACGATGCGCTTCAGAGCGGCATACTTGTCCTTGGCGTTGACGAGATAGTAGATGTGGTTGACGTTCTCAGCCCCCTCGTTGCGCGAACCGACGACAATCTCCTTATAGTCGTGGAGGTAGCTTTTGGCAATGCGTTCTATCTCGCGGCTCATGGTGGCCGAGAAAAGAAGTGTGTTGCGGTCGGGCGGCAATTGGTCGAAAATGGCATTGATACTGTCGGCGAAGCCCATGTTGAGCATCTCGTCGGCCTCGTCGAGCACCACGTTGATTACGTCGCCGAGTTTGGCGGCACCACGCTCGATGAGGTCGATGAGACGTCCGGGCGTGGCCACGATAATCTGTGAGCCGTGTCTGAGCTCACGAATCTGGGTCATGATGGAGGCACCGCCATAGACGGGTACTACGTGCACACCATTCATGTACTTGGCACACGAGTTGATGTCATCGGCAATCTGGATGCAGAGCTCGCGTGTAGGCGAGAGACTGAGAGCCTGAGTGGCGCGGTTTTCGGGCTGCAGTTTCTGCAGGAGCGGGATGCCGTAAGCGGCGGTCTTGCCGGTTCCTGTCTGCGCGAGGGCAATGACATCATTGCCATGACCTAACAAATAGGGGATTACTTCTTCCTGAACGGGCATCGGATGCTCGAAGCCCAATTCCTCAATGGCGTGGCGAATCTCTTCGCTGACGCCCAATTCTTCGAATGTTTTCAAAAAAAACGGGTTGATTAAATAATAATAAAAAGATGCTGTAGGGAACACGAGAAAACGCCCTACCGTTCACATAGGCTCCCTTGAATATTGGGTGCAAAGTTACAATAAATATTTGAAAGAGACGGCTTTTCGGGAGAGGAAAATGGTTTTTATGGGAAATAGGTGACAGAAAGCTTTGCCCGTCGGAAATAATCCGTTAACTTTGTGGACAATTACCTGAATTATCTTATTATTAACTTTTAATTAAAAACGATCCAAATGAACTGTAAAGTCTACATTCTTTCCGCCCTTCTTGCGGGCTCGGCAGGTATGGTCTCGGCGCAGACCGCCTACAAGCTCACAGCTTTGGGCGAGAAGCTTGCCGACGTTTCGGCCGTTACGGCTAACGGCGCCAAGCTGATGATTTATCAGCCGGGTGACAATAACAACCGCACATCATGGCTGACTGTCGAGGGCTCAGGCTCCGGCGCATTCTTGAAACTACAGAATGGGGCCACCGACGGCACCAATCCTGCCATGGGCAGCGACGTGAGTACCTATGTGTTCACCGTCGAAGCGCAGGGTGATGGCACCATTGCGTTGCGTGCTGGCAACGGCGAATATGTCAGCAGTGAGGTGACCACCAACAACAATAAGGCCAACCACATCGCCACCTCGGCCACTGAAAAGGCCCTGTTCAACGTGACGCAGACCGGAAGCCAGTTCTTCTTTAACCGCACTGGCTTACAGGGCAATTTCTATCTCAACACGCAGCCCACGCCTTACGTAACCTATTGGAGCGGCAGCGGTGACTGGTCGAAGTGGGATGTCTTCGCACCCACACTGTCGGCTCCCGACACGGCCACCATCAGCATGGCCACCGGTGCGCTCTCGCGTACGGGAGTGGCCAGTAGCACGTGGAACAATCTTTGGACTTCCTCCGACAGTGCACTCGCCGTCACCCTCACTGCCTCGGCCAACAACATGCAGGCTGGTGCGGGCGACAGCATTGACATGCGCTCGGGTTCAGCTATGTCATCGACCTATACCATCACGCTGCCCGAGAACTATGAGCTCATCAGCTACACCGTCAAGGGACGTGCCCTCGGCAGTGCGCAGACGGTCACCCCTAATGGCGGCACGCCCTTCGTGATTGCGGCAGACACCACTGTCAATGTGGCCGTGGGCGGCGGTGCCCACAGCGCGGCCTTCGTCCTCTCGGGCGACAACACGGGTCTGTTGGCCACTATTGACGTGATCTACGAACAACTGTCGGCACGCGACGTCACCTATCAGGTAGTCTTCGGGGGTGACACTGTGGCCACAGCCGTAAGAACATCGCCTGTCGGCAGCCCGGCTTCTGTTCCGGCCAGCCTCTCTGTGGGCGACTTCGCCACCTTCTCCTATGAGCCCGCCACCATTGAGGCAGGCACTGACACCGTCGTGGCTACGATGACTTGGAGCCCCACGGCACCCATCCAGTTCTCGAAGAGCCTGAATGAGGATGCCCGCTACTACGCACTCCACATCTCCAACAATGCCCGCACGGTCTATTTCAACTATACGCCCGGAGAGGAGCCCAACATCACTTGCGATGAGAAAGACAGCCTTGACCGTGGTCTTTGGGTCTTTGAGGGCAATCCCTATGCCGTGCGAGTGGTCAACAAGGCCGCCGGCGACACCCTGCAGTTGGCCTCGCCCACATCGACAGGTGCCGACCAGACCGGTCTGGCTGTCTATGCTGTGCTGAGCAACGACTTCGAGACCAATCCCAACCACCTCTGGCGCATCCGTCCTGCCACCACGACCAGCAAGGGCACCGCGCTCAATACGGGCGGTTTCTATCTGGAGAATGGCGAGGGCCACTGCCTCAACATCCGCAATGCCTCTGGCAGCACTGTCTATCACTTGGCCTATTGGACCACAGGCTTCGATGCAGGTTCCTCTTTCTTGCCCACCGCCGCCACTACTCAGGCCACGCTCGGCGCCACTGTGCAGGGCCCGTGGACGACGGGACGCGGCACGGAGACTTGGATTACCCGTACCGTTGTCAACGCCCCCACCGGCAGTGACAATGGCGGCATGGTGACAGGCCTCAAGGCTCAGCTCAAGGAAGGCTCGGCCGACCTCGTCGATGCCGTCAGCCTCTATGCCGTCAACAACGACACGCTCGACTTCTATATTCTCAAGAATCCTGCCGCTTACCGTGTGGGCACTGCCACTGCAGGTCTCGATGGCGAGCTGACGTTCGACTTCAGCGACCGTCCTGTCACCTTGAGCCGTGGTCAGGAGCTCAAGCTCTTCCTCACGGCCACCGTCAAGGCCGACGCTCCGCTCTATGAGACTGTCGACGCCACGGTGACAGGCATCACCATCGATGGCACCGACTCCACTTTCAACGCTGATCCCACCGGAGAGGCCAAGGTCTTCAAGACTTGGGCACCCGTTTTCCGATGGCACAACAACGGTTATGCCGTCTGGCGCATTCCGGCCATGGCGCGTGCCTACACTCGTGACGGCGACAACCCGAAACGCCTTGTGGCTGTGATCGACGGCACCAACGATGGCTTTCAGCAGGGCAACAACTGGAACCCGAACCCCGATCCAGGTTATGCTCCCATCAACGTGTTCTATTCCATTTCTGACGACAACGGCCAGACTTGGGGCAAACTTGACACCTTGAAGCTCAGCTCGCGCGAGAAGGGAAACAACACTTATAGCTTCGGTGACCCAGCCATCGTGCGTACCAAGAGCGGCAAGCTCATTGTTATGACTTGTGCCACTGACGTCAACTTCTGGAACGGACAGAAATATCCCTACATGTTCACCTCGACCGACAACGGCGAGACCTTCGACGAGGGCCACACCGTCAACACCGAGGAGATTCTAACCGATGAGGTGGCCGGCACCAAGGGCTTCGGCGGATTCAGCTGGTTTGTTACTTCCGGACACGGCATCTGCACCAAGAGCGGACGCATCATGTTCCTTGTCAACTACATCAAGAACAACGACAATAACAACGTGCGCGACTATGTGCTCTATTCTGACGATGAGGGCGACCACTGGACCATCGCTGCGAATCCTGTCTGGGATGGCGGCGGCAACGAGTCGAAGCTCGTACAGCGGCCCGACGGCAAGATTCTTGCCTCTATCCGTCGCGGTGGAGCGCGCGGTTTCAACCTCTCAACCGATGAGTCTGGTCTGACCTGGACCACACAGCGCATGCCTGAGGAGGCACAGGGCGGCATCCACGATGCCGGTGTCAACGCCGACGTGATCGCCTATGGCGACTCACTGCTCATCCATTCCATCATCAACAACAATGGCAGCGGTACCACTCGCACAGACCTGGAGATCTTCGTCTCCAAGGATAACGGCGACACATGGTCGAAGAAGTTCTGCGTGCAGGGCACTTATGCTGGCTATTCCACCATGGAGATTCTTGACAACGGCGACCTCGCCATTCTCTTCGAGGACGGTTCCTATCACTATGGCAATAACCAGTACAACACCAACGAGATTCATTTCTACGACATCACCTATCTCACCATTCCGCGTGAGACCATCGAGACCTGGGGTCCTGTCTCCAATCTCACCGATTCCGTTGTGACAGGCATCTCGCAGTGGAAGGCGGCTGATGCAGACAAGTCGGCCGACGGTCGTCGCTATAACCTGCAGGGACAGCGCGTCAACACGGCCTACAAGGGTGTGGTCATCCGGAACGGCAAGAAACAGGTTGTGAGATAATCCTCTTTTCCGCTCCCGGTCGAAGACTGTAGGTCTTTCCCGTGCGGGCAGTATATCTAAACGAAGGCGGCAAACCATCAGCAGTTTGCCGCCTTTTTCATGTCAACAACATGCCTTTTCCAATTTTTATGCGTACCTTTGCAACGCTAACTTGCTGTTTTTCTCATACAGACCATCTCAAACAATCTATATGAAGCGCTTGTCACTTTTACTTCTCACGCTTTTCTCCGTGTTGACAGCCTTTTCGCAGGCGTTTGAGTCTCACCGGGCCAGTTCGCTTTTCGTACTGCCGCAGACCGATAGCGACATCGTTTTCATAGGCAATTCCATCACCAATCTTCACAACTGGAACGAGGCATTCGGTGGAGCACGCATCCTGAACCGCGGTATCTCGGGCGAGACCACGGCCGGACTGGAAACGCGTCTGCCTGCCTACATCGACGGACAACCGAAGAAAATCTTCCTCATGCTGGGCACCAACGACTTTGAGCCATCGGTCAACAAGACACCGGCGCAGGTTGCCCGCACCATGCAGGCCGTCATCCGCCGCATCGTGGAGACTTGCCCTGCTTCTGAGCTCTATGTACAGAGTATCCTGGCCTCCACCTACAAGACGCGCACACTGGCCGGTATCGAGGCTACCAACACGTTGTTGAAGAACTTCATTGACAGTCTTTCCGATAGTCGTGTGACCTATCTCGACATCCATTCGCTCCTCAGCGGTATTGCCGACCCGGCCGACCGCTCCCTTTCCTACGACGGGCTTCACCTCACGGCCAAGGCTTACAGCATCTGGTGCCACGCACTTGAGCCCTATATCGGCCTGAAGACGGTCTATCCCGATCCTGCCAACATGACCTTATACGATGGCGGACTATCATCGACACCAGGCATGCGTGCCACGATGTGTGCTGCCCTGCCCGTCAATCCTGATGATGTGCTTGTCATCGGCGGCGAGATGCTGGCGGGTGGCGAGTGGTGGGAGCTGCTTGGCGACAGGCGCGTCAAGAACCGGGCCTGCGGCTGGTGGCAGGCCAACGTCTCACTCGATGAGGTCAACGCCATGCTCACACCCATTTTCCACGACGGAGCCACACCTGCCAAGGTGTTCCTTTATGGTGGTGCCAATGAGATGAACGGTAAAACGACCGTCGACGTGGCTATGACAAAATATAGAAATATTGTTGGTCGCATCCGTGCTCTCAGTCCCACCACCGACATCTATTTGCTTTCGCTGGTGCCCACCGCCGACGCCAGCCGCAACACCAACAAGTATATACCGTTCAACAGCCGCTTACAGGCTTATGCTGAGGCCACCGATGGCGTCACCTTCGTCGACATCTATACGCCGTTGGTCAAAAATGGCGTGGCCAACCCTGACTATATCGCCGACAACTACTTGCAAGGCCGCGGCTATGCCGTCGTGGCAGGACGGATGGGCGCTTGCCTGCCCGGTTGCCAACCCGTGACCGAGGAAGAGGCCTGCGAGCGCGAATCAGCCCGCAGGGCGGCCATCGAAAACATTCTGCCGGCACCGTCTACGCCCTGCAAAGACACGCGGTGTGGAGTCGCGCCTCTTCCACAATCGCAGCTCAGTAGCCCGTTGGTGTCTACATCTGCGACGGCAAAAAAGTGATAATCAGAAAATAAAGAAAACATGAGTTATCAAACGGTTACGCTGTCCAACGGACTGCGTGTCATTCAGATGGCTTCGGCCTCTCCTGTCGTTTATCTCGGCTATGCCGTCGGTGCGGGCACGCGCGACGAACTTCCGGGCGAGGAAGGGCTCGCCCATTTCTGTGAGCACGTGGCGTTCAAGGGCACGAAGCACCGCCGTGCCTGGCAGATTCTGAACTGTCTGGAGGCTGTTGGTGGCGATCTCAATGCCTTCACCAACAAGGAGGAGACTGTTTTCCATGCCGCCATCTTGCGCGACCATGTGGACCGTGCTGTCGATTTGCTCTCTGACATTGTCTTTCACAGCACCTGTCCGCAGGCCGAGATAGACAAGGAGGTCGAGGTTGTCTGCGATGAGATCGTGAGTTATGAGGACTCGCCGGCCGAACTCATCTATGACGAGTTCGAGAATCGGCTCTTCCGTGGTCATCCATTGGGCCACAACATCCTTGGCACGGCCGCTCAGGTGCGCTCCTACTCGTCGGCCGACGCGCTGCGCTTCATGTCGCGCTACTACCGTCCCGACAATGCCGTGTTCTTCCTTTATGGTGACGTGCCCATGGAACGGCTCGTACATCTGCTTGAGAAGGCCACGGCTGGCGTGGCTCCTGGTGGTGCGGTGGCGCGTCCGGAAGCATCGCCGGGATGGAATGTGGCGCTCACGGGCCGGGAGTCATTGGCCGTCGACCGCCGGAGCTTCCATCAGAACCATGTGATGATCGGGGCGCGTGCCTACAGCGTGCACGATGAGCGGCGCACGAGCCTGTATCTGCTCAACAACCTGCTCGGCGGTCCGGGCATGAATGCACGCCTCAATCTGAGCCTGCGCGAGCGTCACGGCCTCGTCTACAATGTCGAGAGCTACTTTGTGAGCTATGGAGACACGGGGCTGTGGGCGGTCTATTTCGGCTGCGACGCCCGCGATCGGGCCCGTTGTTGCCGCTTGGTGCGTCGCGAGCTCGACCGTCTCGTCGACAAGCCCCTCACCGAACGGCAGTTGCAAGCGGCGAAGCGGCAGCTCAAGGGGCAGATAGGCGTGGCCTGTGACAACCGCGAGAACTTCGCCATTGCCTTTGCCAAGTCGTTCCTGCACAGCGGTCATGGTCGCGATATCGCCGCTCTTTTCCATCGCATCGATGCCGTCACGGCCGATAGCGTCCACCGCGCGGCTTGCGAAATCATGTCGGCCGACAGGCTCACCACGCTGGTTTTCAGTTGAATGTAGGCGTGGAATGTTGCGTATAAGACGCAAAGGCGTGTCCCAAGCGACCGTTCTTATGAGGCTGTAAGGCAAGAATCGCAAGTCAATAATGCCGTTATCAACGTTGTAATGCTATAGAAAAAGATTAAATGTTAGCAAGCAAATAGTCAGACTCTACAAGGAGAAAAACCTTTTGCAAGGCAGCAAAATGGAATTCGAAATTTTTGGAAACCGATTTAAATTCGTCGAACTCACGTTAATAGAAGGGGCTATCAGTTGACGCGATAACAAATTATGATAACTCATATAATAAACATTCTCACAGGATGGAAAATGTTATTGTATGACTTGTTTTGTTGTCACTTCATTTTTGGGAAGGTCAGCCCTTTTGGGTTATAATATCAAAATGGAACTTGCGTATATTCACAAGTATCCTCATGTACCATAAAGTCACTTGATGACATACGTAAATCTTCTATGTGATTTATCAAATTTGAGATATTTTCAAGTCTTTCTATTTCTTCACGTCTATCTTTACTCAATTTGCAAAATTTTTCCTCTTGCTCTAATCCTGCAAATCGCCGTCCACATAGGTTGGCAGCTATGCCCGTCGTGGAACTTCCGCTGAATGGGTCTAGAATCCAATCGCCCGGATTGGTCGAAGCAAGAATCATCCGCACAAGCAAACGCAATGGCTTTTGTGTGGGGTGCTTGCCACAAGTCTTTTCCCATCGGCCAATAGCTGGCATATGCCAAACATCGGTCATTTGCTTACCATCATTCAGTTCTTTCATCAAGTCATAATTGAACTTGTGAGGCACTTTCTGCTTTTTTCTTGCCCAAATAACAAACTCTGTAGAGTATTTGAAGAATCGACAAGAGATGTTGGCAGGCGGATTGGTCTTCTCCCAAGTGATAACGTTCAGAATCTTATAACCAAGTTCCGTCAAGCAATTAGCCACAGAAAAGATATTGTGATAAGTACCGCTTATCCAAATGGTTCCGTTATCTTTCAGTTTATCACGGCATAGACGCAGCCACTCCATATTGAACGCCATCATATCCGCCTGTGATTTTCCTTTATCCCATTCACCTTTATCCACACACACGACCTTACCGCTCTGCAACGATATGCCACCATTGGAGAGGAAATAAGGTGGGTCGGCAAATATCATGTCGAACTTGAAGTCAAACTCCTTTAGAAGTTTGAGACGATATATACATTTGTTTCAGTCGCTCTAGCACTTTAAAAATATGCTCCTTAACATATTCGCCACATTCTTCATAATGTTGCTCTTCGTCTGCCCAATTGTAATCAACAATAGCTTGAATGTCTTTTATTTGTTCATTCGTCAAAACTTGTTTTACTATAATTTTGCTCATAGAAAAACCTGTTTCAACAATCCAAGGATTTTTTTTTAGTAGCAACCTCTTTGCTTCGGAACTGCTCATGGCTTCCACGAATCCTAATATTTGACAATTATCAACGTCTTTGTCTTCATTAGGAGGTAACGTCATTCCCTCTGTTGTATAGAAAATATATTCATTCATAGCTAATTAATTTACCAATTATTCATATTAATACTTTTCAAGCCCGTATGCATAGTAACAACTCTTTCATAATCCAAAAATTGCACACGAGACTTAATGGGGGCAAACATTGAAACATTGATTTTGTCGTTAAATTCTTCTTTGCGGCATACGTCAGCAACGATATAGAACTTAGCGAAAAAGTCTTGCAGTTCGTAAAACTTAGATAGCGAGTTCTTAATGTCCGTCGTATGCTCTACCTCATAAAATTCAGAAGGCATTTCACGTTCGTTAAACCATATTACATCTACTGTTTTTGCCTTTCTTAACAAATTTTCATAGGTAAATTGAGGAATTGTATAAGTATCTGCAACTTCACCTAAATGTCTGTCAAGAAACTGTCTATTTTTATCTTGCGACGGAATATAAGTCATTTTATTCCTATATTTGCCAATTTCAATAAGCAAACCTTGATAATATCCATGACTAAACTGCTCCTCACTATTTTTATTTCCTTCCTTTATTTTAAATTTTTTGAGAACTTTCTCTCGGCAATCTTCCAAAGCCCAAAGTCCAGGCTGTATTCTAAAAATAGATAGGCTGTCTTGGACTATTCTCCTAACTGAAGCCTCTGGTGTTTTCGTCTTCCATGTCGAAAAATTGACAATCTCGTTAAGCCGGCGAAGAGTTGCAAAACCACCCTCTTTTCTTAAAGCTTCTATTACTTGATATTCTTGAGTTACTTTTTTCATATAACTTTTATAGTGTTCTCTATCGGGGCAAGATTTTTCTCGTTGTACCGTTGACGAACAGCCATAAACATCTCACGTTTAGCTTCCATGTCCTGCAAAGAATAATATTGCGCCTGTATTTCTTGTAAGGCAGGAATCAGCTGTTCAACGTTGTCACGGACTGTTTTATAGCAAGTAACCAAGTCAGAATTAATGTCGTTGATTACAGCTCGCTTGATATTCGGATGCTTTTGCAGCATGTAAAACAACATAGCCCCGCCGCCTACAAATGGCTCTATGTATGTCGCATTATCCCAATTATCAAAGTCAGCAGGAAGTTTTGCTTCCAGTTGTTCAATGAGTTGTC
The DNA here is from genome assembly GCA_964411005.1 of uncultured Prevotella sp. Lineage (GTDB taxonomy): Bacteria > Bacteroidota > Bacteroidia > Bacteroidales > Bacteroidaceae > Prevotella. Next base: position 22,010 of record CAYPJA010000019.1, read on the forward strand.
CTTTACCGCCAACCCATTTGATGAATGGTTTTGCTCTCATATTCATTATTTTAGTTTTTGTCAATCATCCGTGTTAGAACCTTTAGTTTTATTGAAAAGCTGACGAGCATCAACATCCAATAGATTTGCAATCTTTGTCAATGTTACTAAATCTGGTTGTGAGATATTAGCACATCATTTTGAGATTGTCGTAGGAACTTTTCCTAACTGCTCAGACAACCATTTGCTTGTCCGTTTCTTCTCTACCAATATCTCTTTCATCGTTTATCTTTTTATTGTGTTTACCACAAATATAATGGAATATTTTTTATGTAAATTTGTTTTTATTGTTATTTAGCATATGTTTTTTAATTTTAATTCAAGAAAGAGGTGTCTTTGCATGTAAGATAATCAGTAGCATCTACAATGTAGCATTGTGTAAAGTGGTTGTTGATTTTCGTGAGTTGTATGACGTTCAAACAGACCGAAAGAGCCGCTTCCGTATCGCACGGAGAGCGGCTCTTGTTTTCCTTCGTTCTTCTCAGCGAGAAGAACGAGGTATGAAATTGATGGTTGAGACTTTGTTTATCGTCTCAGTATCTTCTTTCCATCTACGACGATGATGCCTTTGTAGTCCTTTCCGACACGTTGTCCGGCGAGGTTGTAGGCAGGTGCAGACGTGTTGGTGACGGCCGTTGTGGGCTGGCTGATGCCGGTCGACTCCTGCCATGTGGCCTTTGTCTGGCGGCTCTCACCGATGGTGTAGACAGCCGAGACGGCGTAGGCGTGCTGCTTGCTGCCGTCGTTGTCGGTGTAGGTGAGGTCTGTGGGGGCACAGGTGGCCAGCAAGGTGCCGTCGCGGTAGACGTTGTAGGCTGTCAGCTGGAAGTCGCGTGCTGCCTTGCGGAAGGTGATGTCGTCGATGAAGAGGATATACTGGTCAAGCGATGTGCAGCGCAGGGCAAAATAGCGTGCGCCCTCGGGCAGTGTGGCAGTGTATTCGCGCCACTGTCCGCTCACTGCGATGGTGCCTCCTACGGGGCGGAACGAGGCCGTGTCGGCATCGGCGGTCGACACGAGCACCTGCAGTTGCTCCTGCGTGCCGTAATAGGAGGCGTCGGGGCTGCATGCCCAGAAACGGATGGTCTGTGCGCCGTCGACGGCGGGCGAGATGAGCCAGTCGTCGTTGCGGTCGTAGCGTCCGACGCTGAAGGTCGCTGCCACCTGCCGTCCCGAATGCGTCGGGAAGTAGGCCGCGTTGAGTTGGGCTTTCGAGGGATTGAATACCATGTAGGCCATGGGCTGCTCCACGTTGGGATATTGCACGAAATTGCCTGTGCCGTCCTGTATGCCGATGGTGTTGTGGCGGTCACCGTCGACGAGCGTCCACTGCCCCATCTGGTTGATGCTGAAGGCATCGTAGCTTTCAAAGTCCTCGGTCACCTCCTTGGGTTGTACGTCCTTGTCGATGCCCTCAGGCTGTTGCCAGGCGATTGTCACGCCCTGGCCGGTCTCGGAGGCCGCCACCTGTGTGAGGAAAGGCTTGCCGGGAAGCACTGTCACGGCAATGGAGGCCGATGTGTCGTTGAGCTCGTTGGCGTCGTTCTCCCAAGCCACGACGGCCCGGTAGCGGCTTGTCTCCCGGGCGTCGGCATTGACCACGTCGGCGAGTGTCACCTTGACGCTGTCGTTGCTCTCGACGGTGGGGCCGCTCACGGTGTCTACGCACAGGCTGTCACGATAGAGCAGGGTCTTGTAGCCCTTGGCGGTATTGGTGCCCTGGTTGACAATGGTGAAACTGAGTCTCACCTCGTCGCCCACTGTCACGTGGTCGCTCATGCTGTAGAGTGTGCTGGCGGCCAGATCGTCGGCGATGGGGTCGTCGAAGCGGATGTCGTCCACATAGACGGGTACGATGGTAGAGGGATCGTCGGTGTAGCCACCCACGCCTTGCAGCACCAGTTGCACATAGTCATACTGGCTGTAGGCGGCGAGGCTGTAGGCATGACGTTTCCATTTGCCGACGTTGAGCACCAGCGTCGTGTCGACGGGACTGAAACTGTCGAGCTCGTGCAGTGCGCCGTCGGGCGTCAGCACCGATACGTGCAGCAGGTGCGGCGCGCGGTTCATGTACCACACTTGCATTTGAAGGCGTGGGTTGGCTATGCCCTTGAGCGAGAGCTTTGGGCCCGTGATGGTGGCCGAGCGGCCCTCGGTGGTGGTGAAGAAGGCGAGCAGGCCGCCGTCGTGGTCGGCTGCGTCGGCATAGGTTCCATACTGCATGATGTCCCATTCGGCAGCCTCGTCGTTGCTGATGCTCCAGGGGCCTTGCTGTTGCTGCTTGCGTGGGAACGACTCGGCGTAGGGAATCGCGTAGGGATTGCCCACGAAGACGGTGTTGGTGGTCACGCTCTCGCCGCGGCCTGTGCTGTTTAGCGGCGTGATGACGTAGGCTATGAGCTGCTGTGTGCCCTCTTTCAGAGCCACGGTGTCGGTGAGCGAGGTGCCCTTCACGGTGACGCGCTTGTTCGGATTGCCGCCAATGCCGCTGACCTCGTAGGTGAGTTCGTCAATGTTGACATAGCCGTCATGTATGCCTGTCTCTCCTGGAGCCTTCCAGCTGATGCTGATGTGGCCATCCTGGTCACTCTCCGTGGCCATAGCCTCGCTGACGGGCAGGGGTGTATCGTCGCCGATGTAGACCGTCGCTGACACAGGAATTCCGCCACCATGGGCGTTGTAGGCCGTGAGCGTGTAGTGTGCATAGCCGTTCTCGTCGGGCTCGTCGGTGAGGCTACGCCTCTCTCCGGGCTGCACATCCTTGAGGGTGACGATGTGCTGGTCGTCGCGGCAGACCACGATGCTGTCGATGGTTTGGAGCGCAGTGCCTGCGTTGTCGGTGGCAGGCGCGTCAAACTGCAGGTTGGCCGTCAGGCCCTGATGGGTCACACTGACCGTGAAGTGGGTGGCGGCGGCCGGTGACAGCACGGAAGCGATGGCCTTCACGCTGATGCGGTTCACGTAGAGATAGCTGCCGTCCTCGCCGGGTGTTGTCACGTGCAAGCCGAGGTGCAGTGGATCGGTGCCTGTGGGGCGGAAATAGGATGTGAGCGTGATGTAGTCGTCTTGGGTGATGGTGGTTGTGGCCATCACTGGCTGTGCCATGGCTGTTGCCGTGGCATCTGCTCCGGCCCAGATGGATAGCTGCTCGGCCCAGCTGTCGTCGGCGTGCACGCCCGTAGTGACCTCGTAGATCGAGTCGCTGCTGAGCCATAGAGCCGGTGTGATGAGCCAGTCGTCGGCGGCACGGCGGTCATCGCTCACGCCGTAGATCATGCAGTCACCGAAGAAAGTCCAGGTGTTGCCATCACCGTTGGCGTCGACAAGGGTCATGACCGCCGCGTCGTCGGGCGACTCGAAGGTCTGCTCATAGGGCATGGCGAGGGCTTTTCCGGTTTTGACGACTGCCGACTGTTGCAGTCGCGAAAGCCCGCCGGCCACCACGCCGGTTGCTGTGGCGGTCAGCAGGGAGAAAATGATAACTTTTGATTTCATCGATTGTAAGTATGCGCCCGGAAGCATTCACCATGCTCCCGGGCGCTTTTAGTTTTCTTTATTTGACGTTCACTTTGAAGATCTTTCCGTTGACTTTCACCACGTAAAGCCCCGGCTGCACGCCAAAGGTCGTCGTGGTTGAGGCCGTGCGTGTGGCCACAAGTCGTCCGTCGACGGTGTAGACGCTGACGCTGCAGCCCTGTGCGCCGGAGAGCGAGAAGCCGCCTGCGGTGCCGCTGATGGCGATGGCATCGGCAGCCACGTCGCTGATGCCGGTGACAGTGGTGGCCTCAGTGGGCATCGACTCGCCCTTGTCATAGACAGCCGTCACCTGATAGCGGTCAGCATCGTCGTCGGCCGTCGTGATGAAGGTGGTCGTCGAGACGGGACCGTCGTCGTTGAGAATCTGCTGGTTGCGATAGACATTGTAGCCTTGCAGCACGAGCGGCTCGGGATCGGAACCGGCGGCGATGTAGGTGATGTCGTCGATGAGCAACGCGAACTTGTAGTCGCTGACGCAGTGGATGGCAAAGTAGCGGGCACCCTCGGGCACGTCGAAGCTGTACTCCTGCCAGCCACTGACGTTGGTCACGTCGATGGTCTGTCCCACCTTGGTGAAGCTCTCAGGCTGTTGGTCGGTGGTGGAATAGAGTACCTCCATCTGTTCGGGTATGTAGGCACCACCCATACCGGCTTTGGCATAGAAGCGGATGGTCTGTGCCGTGGCGTTGAGCTCGGGCGAGATCAGCCAGTCGTCGTTTTGCTTGCCGTTGCTGTAGCCGCCGTCGGGCGATGCATTGGCGAAGCATACAAGCATCTGCTCGCCGCTATGCGGGCTCCATGAGGCCAAAGGAATGCCGGCTTCGGTGACGTTGAACACCTGGAAGGCCATGGGCTTGCCGGCGTTGTCATACTGCAAGGGACCGAAGGCGGCGTTGAGGGTGATCATGATGGTGTTCTGCTGGTCGCGGTCGACGGTCTGCCACTGTCCGTAGTCGTTGATGGCGAAGGCGGTGTAGGCATCGAAGTTGTCGGTCGTGGCCTTGGCGGGACGGTTGATGAGGTCGGGCTCCGTCCACTGGAGCGTCACGCTGCTGCCAGTCTTGCTGGCAGTCAGTGCGGCAGGGCTGGGATAGTCGGGTTTGTCGATGACCACCTGGACACTGTTGCTGCTGTCGTTTTCGGTCACCTCGTCGTCCTCCAGCTGCACGCTGGCGGTGTAGGAGGTGATGTCGGCATCGAAGACGCCGGCCTTGTCGGTGAGTATCAGTGTGGCTGTGGCATCGGCAGCAAGGTCTTGGCCCTGAACCGTCGACACGAGTTGCCCGTTCTTATAGAGATTGACCTGATAGTTGGCTGCGTCGACGGGGTCGGCCGAGTTGTTGCGGAAGGTGAACTGCAACGACACGTTGCTGCCTGTCGAAGCCCGTTCGGGACCTGTCAGCGAGCGTGCCATGAGGTCGTAGTCGGCCTGCTCGATGATAGCCACGTTGTCATAGTCGATGAAGTTGTTGAGCTCGCTCATGCACTTGCCCTCGAAGCCCACCTGCACAAAGCGGCTGCTCTTGTAGGCGCTCAGGTCGACGCTGTAGCGTTGCCAGCCCTTCTCCACCTGGTCGGCGCAGAGGCGTAGCACAGGCGCGAAGCCCTTGTAGTCGGGCGAGACGCTGACGATGAGAGAGTCGGCTGCGCCGTTGAACAAGGCCCAGAAGGTGAGGGTGGGCTTTGTGAGGCCGCTGATGTCGACCTTCGGCGACTCGCTGCGCACGCTCAAGCCTGTGGCGATGGCCGAGAACGACTGCATACCGCCGTCGGCGTCCTGCGCCTTCACGGGCTCATACTCGCTTGTGGCGTAGCAGTAGGCATCGCCGATTTCACCATTGGTGACATTGGTGAGCCACGGACCGCTCTTCATGGTGCAGTTGGGGAATGATTCCACCATCGGGGCTGTGAGAGCCGGGCCGGCGATGGCGGTGCAGGTCTGGCGATGGTTGCGGCCTGAACCGGTAGCGTTGACGGCATAGACGGTGTAGCCGGTGAAAGTCTGATAGTCGCTGATGTCGAGCTGGTCGTCGAAACTGGTATTCGAGCCGAGGTTACGGTCTTCGCTCTCATAGCCGCGCGACAGATAATAGGTGAGACCCTCGGGGTCTACATATCCGCCGTTGGCACCCTTCTCCGGGGCGCGCCAAGTGACGTGGATGAGTCCGGGGTGGTCGAGGTCTTCCACGGCGCGCAGGTCGAGGACGGATCCCGGCGTGTCAAGTCCTACGTAGACGGTCTGCTCGGTCTCGACGCTCTCGCCCTTGTCTGTCACCACGATGGCGGCGTAGGTATGGTTTCCTGACGACACTTGCTGGTCGGTGAAGGTGCATGGCTGTCCGGGCGTGACGTTTTCGAGCGTGTCGATGGGTTGACTGTCGCGTGTCAGACGTACGCTCATGGTACCTTCGATGGCCGTGCTGTCGAGATTCAGTGTGGGAGCGGTGAAGGTGATGGTGGCCTCATTGCTACCTTGGGCAGCCGGTGTCACATTGAAGTCACTGACGGGTTCTGGTGCGATCAGTGCCGACTCGCTTATGTTGAGGTTGCGCATGTAGAGCGTGTTCATGTCGGCGTCGCTGATGGCGTGGATTCCGAAATAGTAGGTGCCGTCGGCGGGGGCACGGAAAGTGCCGTTGAGCGTATGCACGCGCGGCATATATTCGATGTCGGTCGGAGCGATGACCACGTCGGTCATGGCTGCTGCGGTGGCAGCCGTGCCGATGCGGGCTTCAATGCGCTCGGTGGGGTAGCTGTTGAGGGCCTCGAAGGAGAAGCTGTAGATGGCGCCTTTCTTCATGGCGATGCCCGGTGTGATTACCCAGTCGTCGGCTGCTTTCTGATTGTTGTATTGGTAAGCCAGCATCGACTGGCTGTCGTCGTAGTGCCAGGTGGAGCCGTCAGCGTTGGCATCGATGAAGGTGAAGCCCTCCGTGCTGCTCTCGCTGTTGAATGCATTGCTGTAGGGCAGGGGCAGGGTACCGACGCGCTTCAAAATGTCGGTCGTGGCGGGCTCGCTGGTGAAGGAACCGTTATGGGCCACGACGGTATAATAGTAGTTGCCAGTGGTCTTGGGCAAGGTGGTGTCGGTGAAGCTTGTAGCCTTGAGACTGTCTTTCACGACGACGGTGTCGGCGTTCGTGCCTGTCTGATAGCGTGTGACAGTGTAGAAAAGACCGTCGGCATCGAACAGACCGTTGTTCACGCAGGCTGTGGGAGCTGTCCAGGCGAGTGTCACGTTGTCGCCATCTTCTGTCATGGTCAGGTCGGTGGGGCTGAGCGGAATACCGTAGCCTATCCAGAGCTGTGCGGTGTCGGGCTCGCTGACGGCCTCTGGGCTCTCGTCGGTAGCCGGTACGGCTGCCGTGACGAGCAGCGTAGTGGCACCGTTGCTGGCGGGAGTGATATCGAGGACGATGTCTTGTCCTGGCGTGCCCGTTCCTTCAGCCATGATGGCTCCGTTGCAGCGCACGGCATAGCAGAGGTTGCCGCTGATGGCGTTGTCGGCTACGTCCTTGACGGGAAGCGTGAAGTTCACGTGCACCTGAGTCTGTGACGTGGCCGAGGCGGTGAGCCCTGTCACGGCCTGTGGCAACACCGAGAGCTTGGGATCCTGCTTGATGAACAGGCCGAGGAACTGCTCGCCCCGGCATGTGCCGCCGTCGCGGTCGGCGAGGTCGGCGGCAATGGTGGCCTTACCCGTCGTGGGGTCGATGGCATAGATGGACGAGTCCCAGTAGCCGTCGTTGTCGATGACAGCGGCCCAGTAGACTGTGCCGGTGGCATAGTCGATGGTGGCGCTTTGCTTCAGCGGCTTGGGGGTGATACCGGTATGGCCGACGGCAGTGGCCTGAGCCGTATACTTGTCGATGGTATAGAATGTGCCGCTCTGTCCGATGCCGTAGAGCTGTCCTTGGAGACTGGCTGTGAGGGCGACCATCTTCTCGGGCAGTTCGCCGATGAGGTCGCGGCTGAAGAGCTGGCCCCACATCTCATTGGCCGGTCCGAAGTGCACGCGACCGAGCGTCCGGCAGACGTTGTTGTCGTCGGCGAAGATGCCGTAGATTTGTTGTGTCACGGGGTCGAAGGCCAGGTCATTTGCGACGCTTGTGAGTGCGAAGCCGCGATAGACGGTGTCGGCCGTCCACGTGTCAAACTTGTAGGGCCACAGTTTGATGGGCATCGTGATGTATTGTCCGCTCTCATCTTCCTTATAGTAAGCACTGTAGTAGATGCCCTGGGCGTAGGTGCCTCCGCCGTAGCTGTTGAGTCCCGCCTTAACGAGGCTTACCTTCGATGGGTCAGACGTGTTGAGCGTGTAGAGCCCTTGGTTTTCTTCAGTGATTTCGGCATAGGTACCGAAGGAATTGAAGACTGTGCCATAGAGTTGCACGCCGTCGGTGGGAGCCTTTGGCGCGAGCGTCATAGGTCGTCCCGTCTGTGCGTATGCTGTCCACGACGAGCACGCCACGAACAACAACACCAGATTCTTTTTGAATGGTATGAACATGAATGATGAAAGGGAGGTCTTATATGCCATTCCTCCTGTTCGGCTTTATTGAAAAAATAGACATTTTGTTCAAATCAACAAGAAATTTAATGCAAAAGTACAAAAAACAATCAAAATGCATGCTTTTTGAATAGAAAATGTTTAGATATCGAACAAAAAGGCCGCTCGTCGTATCGTACGATGAGCGGCCTTTGGGCTTTTGCAGGTTCTTCCCTCTTTGAAGGAAGGGTTGTTTTGTGGCTATATGCCTTTATTCTATGTCTTGCGGCATCATGACGACCTCGCTGCGGTCGCCGGATTTGAGGAATTCCTTCATGAAGGCCTTGATTTTGTCAGGTGTCTGAGCCTCCACAAGTTTCTTGTAGTCGGTGTATTCGTCGATGCCATAGCGGCGCCACTGGTTGAGGACACCGAGCCAGAAGCCGTTGCTCTTCTCGGTGGTGTCAAACTGCTTGATCATGAGCTTCTTCACCTTGTCGAGTTTCTCGGCATCAATGTTATTGATCAGGGCCGGTACTTCGTCGCCCAAAATCTTCAGCGCGACATCTTTCTTCTCCGGTTTCATCGGGCAGAAGGCCAGAATGTTGGCGATGTGGTAGTCCTCGTTGACTGACATGCCGCCCTGCGCGCCGCAGGAGTAGGCAGCGCTGGCGTCCTCACGAATCTTTTGCAGATACTCCATCGACAGAATCTGACCGGCGATGTTGGCTTGTATGCTGTGCTCCAGCGAGTAGGGCATGTCCTGATTCGACCACACGAAGATGGCGTTGGCCTTCGGCGTCTCCATCTTGCGTGTGAAGTGGTTGATGTTGACACCCTTCTGGAAGAACTCAAGGCGCTTGCCCTTTTCGGCCTTCTTCTGCGAGGGCAGCGAGCCGAGATACTCGCAGACGTAGAGGCGTACAGAGTCCTCGTCGAAGTTGCCGATGACAGTGAAGTCCCAGCCCCGTGCGTTGGCAGTGCGCTCCTTAGCCATGGCGAGAATGCGGTCGTAGGAGACGTTCTTCAGGTCATTGTTGTTGAGAGGCTCCAGGCGTTGGTTGTGGCCGTAGAGGGTAGCGGTGAGCGAGTCGGAGAATGCGGTCGAAGGGTCGAGGTTGCGGTTCTTGATGCTCACAGCCTGTTGCTGAATCATGTTGTCGAACGACTTCTGATCCTTGGCGATGTCGGTGAAGGTGAGGTAGGCGAGCTGGAACATCGTGCGTGCGTCGGTCGGCGTGGAACTACCGCTAAGCGCCATGTATTTCGAGTCCATACTGATGCCTGCGCTGGCAATTTTGCCTGCGAGGGCTTTCTCCAGTTCGGTGTGGGAGAACGAGCCGAGACCACTGGCCTCGATGGCGTCGTCGAAGAGCTTGATGTTGGCAGCATCCTGTTTCCAGTTGTAGACCGACGATCCAGCACCGCCGCGTCCCTGCAAGATGACTTGGTCTTTCTTGTAGTCGGTCTTCTTCAGCGTTACCTTCACGCCGTTGGAAAGGGTCAGAGTGGTGTAGCCGAACTTGTCGTTCTTCTCCTCTTTCACAATCTTGCCGGCCTTGGGCACGCTTTGCATGATAGGCTCGTCCTTTACGTTGTCGACATAGGCTGTCAGCTGCGCGTCGTGGGCAGTCTTGACAGCAGCGAGCAGTGACTGGCGCGTGGGATAGCGGCTGCCTTCCTTCTCGTTGTTGAAGTTGATGATTACGAGGTTGGTGTCGCTCCGGGTGACCAGTTCCGACATAAACTCGTTGACGGCCTCGACGGGAATCATTGGCACAATTTGCTTCATCATCTCATAACTGTATTCGATGCTGGGCAGTGGAGCGTTTTCGAGGAAGTTGGCGAGAATCTGCGAGTAGAATTGCCCGTTTGTGCGCTTGTCGCGGTTGCTGTACTGCTTGTCGAGAGCTGAGAGGTAGTCGGCTTGGAAGCGCTTATATTCGGTGGGCGTGAAACCAAACTCGGCGGCGCGACGTGCCTCGATGAGGGCGGATGTCAGCGAGGCCTCAATCTTGCTGGAGTCTTTCGGCATGGCACTGATGCTGAAGGCGCCCTTTGTCTTGGCGTAGATGTAGTTGCCGTCGTAGGCACCGGCGTTCACATAGGGACAGTCGGCATCCTGCGCAGCCTCAGTATAGCGGTTGTTGAGCATCGTGCAGGCTGCATTCTTCACGTAGTTGTAGATGAGGTAGGCGGGCGAGTTCTTCAGACTGTCGGGGAATACATCGTGCTTCATCATGATATCGATGTCGGAGGTCTCATACTCCTTGTCCTTGTCCACGATGACGATGGCCGTATCATTGTCGGGCACGAGCTCGTCGATGATGGGTGCCTCGTTGACTGGATTCTGGATGCCACCGAAGAGCTTCTTGATCTCGGCCTCAGTCTTGTCGACATTTACGTCGCCTACGATAATAATACCTTGATGGTCAGGGTGATACCACTTATGGTAGTAGTCGACGAGCTCTTTCGGCTTGAAGTTGTCGATGACCGACATCAAGCCGATGGGGTAGCGCAGACCGTACTTGGAGCCCGGATAGAGAGCCGGGAGGTTGCGCTCTAACATGCGGCTACTGGCCGATGTGCGCATGCGCCACTCCTCGTGAATTACGCCGCGCTCCTTGTCGATTTCCTTTGGGTCGAGGGTGAGTCCTGTCGACCAGTCGCGCAGGATGAGCAGGCAACTGTCGAGTACGCCCTGGTTCTGTGTCGGCACGTTGTTGATGTTGTACACCGTCTGGTCGATGCTGGTGTAGGCGTTGAGGTCGCCACCGAACTCGATGCCGTGGGCGCGGCACCATTCGATGAGGTCGTTGCCTTGAAAGTGGTCACTACCGTTGAAGGCCATGTGCTCCAGGAAATGGGCCAGACCGCGCTGACTCTCCTCTTCCTGAATGGAACCCACCTTCTGTGCGATGTAGAAGTTGGCGCGGTGCTCAGGCCAGTTGTTGTAGCGGATGTAGTAGGTCAGTCCGTTTGGGAGTTTGCCCATGCGCACGGCCGTGTCCATGGGAATGGCAGGCATCTGCATCTGAGCCGAGGCCAAGCCGCAGACCAGCGTCAGTGCCGCCAAAAGTACATGTTTCAGTTTCATGTGTCGTTATAATTAAAAATGATAAATAGTCTTCAATGTGCAAAATTACGAAAAGATATTGATAATATTGAACGTTTGGAAGAAAAATGGCCGTATCTATTCTACTATAGCCCATTCATCAATGGTGTGCTTGTTAGGGTGAAGAAGGTAAGACAGAAAGGCCGCCTTTCCGTGCGCTGTGCACCGGATGGGCGGCCTTTTAGGTCTTGTGTGTCCTCCTTATCTTGGCGATAGATACTTCTTGCCGCCCTCTATGTAGAGTCCGTGTACCGATTTACCGGCGTGTCGACCGTCGGGTAGATAGCGGCGCGAGTTGGCCGGCGCGTCGATGTCGGCCTTGACATGGCCGATGCCTGTGGTGAGTTCAGACTTGGGCAGGCGGTAGAGCCCACTCACGGCGTCACTGCCGGGATAGTCGTAAAGCGTCATGTAGACATATTGGTCGGTGGTGACAATGTCGAGCGGCGTGAGCGTCTGCTCGGAACCGTCGTAAGGATTGGTCTTCACGGGCAGCCCGTCGGAGAGGTCTTGCCAAGTCTTGCCGTCGTCGGGGCTGTAGAAGAAGCCGTAGCGGATGTGGCCGGCATAGAGGCCACGGTCGTCGGAGCCCAAACAGCGCACGTAGTTGTCAATGATGCCTTCGGGACGGTTGGTTGCCGTCCATGTCTCACCGTCGGCCGTGACCTGCACGAAAGGATTGTCGACGTTCTGATCCTCGATGGTGCGGGCGCAGAAGAGACGCCCGCCATGCACGGTGGTGGCCACTGAGAAGTTGCTGTCGTCGCGCAGTTGTATCCAGCGGTCGTTGTCTGCGTCGTAGCGATAGATGAAGTAGACGCCGAAGGCATAGAGCTGTCCGTTGAAGGCGGTGAGGTTGTAAATATTCTCGGTCTGTGTCACCGAACCCTTGCCCCCACCGTCATCGACGGTGAACGACATGCTCTCACGGTCGGTGAACTGCCATGTCTCCCCCCAGTCGTCAGTGTATAGTACGCCTGCGCTGAAGTCGGCCACGTAGATGCGGTCGCCGAGTTGCGCGATGCCGTAGCAGGCTGTATAGGGCACACCGGCCGCTCCAACGACGGTAGCGAGTGCCTCCGAGTAGTCGAGCTGGTCCCACGTGTCGCCTTCATCCTCGCTGCGTGCGATGTTGGCACCCTGTCCAACGGCATAGATATACTTGCCGGCTTGTAGGAACTTGGCGTAGCAGTGGTCGTCGGCCTCGGTCTTGGTCCATGACGTGCCTTCGTCGGCCGACATGTAGATGCCGCCTGTGCCGTCAAACTGATAGTCGGCCACGAGCAATCGCCCACTCGGCGTGATGGTGCAGGCGTAGGTGGCGGGTAGTGCCTTCACCAGTTGCCATGAGGCGGAAGCCGTCAGCGGCAATGCGGGAAGCAGAATCAGGAACAGCGTTTTCACGAAAGAGTAGACTTGTTTCATGTTCGTAAATGTTTAGAATGTTAGAATGAGAAATGTCTTTTTTGCGAAATTAAGGTTTCTTTTTGTTTTTGCGTGGTATGGATATGATAATTTATATTCTTTTAACGGTTAAAAACAAAGAAGTAACCGTATTCAAAACAAAAGCCCGAACAACTGTTGCTGTCCGGACAGAATCCTAACACAAAAAACGATCAAAGAAAGTCTCTATATCTGTAAGATAGAGGTCGAACGCTTATGCGGCTTGTCACACCGATGGTGGTGAGGATTGAGAGAATAATGTTGGTTGTCTCGTGCGGCAGGTTCTAATCAAAATGAGCGAGGATATAGTCGACAACTTCTGGCTGCAGACGTCGTGGCGATCGTGGTGCACCGCCCAGGCCATGTTGCATGAGGTTATGGAAGGTTAGGTAGGGTGAATGGAGCTCGCGCAGCAGTGAGAAGCGTACATAGGGCTTAGTCTCTCGGCTGGCAAGCCAATGATCGTAATGGGCTTGAGAGAGGAAGTAAGCACTGTCTTCGGCGGTCTCCTTCCATGTCATGCTGGTTTTGGCCACTTCCATGGCAAACGTAATCCGGCTGGCCGGTGCGGTGGCATAGAGAAAGACGATATCGCCTTTCTCAAGATGATTGCGCATGCCCCAGTCGATGAATCCATTGTCACGGATGAAGTTGACTACACGGTATTGCCGGTTGTTGTAGGCACGAATCCAATAATTCATGTAGGCTTTTTCGTTACGCCTTGCGGACGCTGCCGCCTTCGGTGGTGATGAGTCCGAGTTGCTGGCACTTACCATAGAGATAGAGCAGGTCTTTGTGTGTGCATGACATGCGGTGCTTCATGGTGTGGAGGAAGGCGTCGGCGGACATGTGATCGGTGCGTGCTTCGGCGAAGATGGCCCCGACGATGTCGGCAAGTTGCCGGTCGCTGTAGGCAATGTGATGCTTGGAATGGTGCCAGAGATAGGTAGCAACGACGACGACGGCCACGATGGCTGCAAGAATGAGAATGGACTGAGTGTTCATAAGTGTAGTAATGTTTTATAGTTAGTTGGCCCAAATATACGAAAAAAATATCAGATAGCAATCAAAAAGAAAAGGAAAAATTCTTTTTGGAGGTCGTTTTTAATGTTTTTATTCATTTTGCTTGCTATTGAGTCTACAAAAATACCATTACGGTAAGAGCTGAGTCGCAGAATAGGATGTAAAAGACCACCCACTGCCTCGCGACAGTAGGGCGGTCCCACTTCGTGTGTATGAAGAAAAAGAGTTCACTTGAGAACGAGTAGCATGCCGGGTCGGAGCGACGTGTCGCGGTTGAGTGGTCGTGCCCTCACCTCGAAAGTCTTGAGGTCTTCCAGCGCGCGGGTGGCTTTCCAGGTGGCAAAGTTGCCGGTGTTGTTGATTCGTGTGATGCGTGCCACGACGGTGTCGCCCGTAGCCGGACGCCATACGCGCACGAGTGAACCATAGTCGATGCCTTGCAGCTTGTCCTCGGTGAAATAGAAGGTGAACCATGCCTCGTCAGTCTCCATGTTCATGATGGGTGCTCCGGATCCGACAATCTCTCCCGGCTCAACAAACACTTCCGTCACCACGCCGTCTTGAGGCGCCGTGAGCACGGTCTCGTCAACGTAGGCCTTCACCATGCCAGTCTGCCCAGCGGCGGTCCGTACGCGGGTCCGCGAAGCCATGCGTTCCTCGTGGCGGGCTCCGCTAAGCGCCATCTGATACTGCTGGTGTAGGGCTTCGGCCTGGGCCACGGCGGCATCGTGGGCGGCACGGGCCTCGTCGCGCTGTTGCTCGGCCACCACTCCCTGGGTATAAAGGTTCTCCATGCGGCAGTAGGTCTTCTCGCAGATGCCTGCTTGCGCTTCAGCCTGTTGCCACCGATGGTAGGTGGCACTGATTTGTTCCTTGCGCGTTCCTTCTTTCAGGAGACGGTCGCTGGCCTCGGCTGCCTGCTGCATGGCTTCTACCCTCTGTTCCTTGGCCACCACTTCGGGGGCCGACAGCCAGACTAACGTGTCACCGCGGCGCACACGGTCGCCTTCAGCGAAGCGCAGGCGCACCACACGGCTTGGTACCTTGGTGGCCACACGGTAGTCGGTGGTCTCCAGTTGACCTTGCAGTGTGGGTTCATGGGCTGGTAGGCATAGCCCAATGATGATGGCTGTCGTCAGCAGTGTGAGCAACACTATAGCTATGGTTAGCACCCTGTTGTGAAAGATGATTTGTAATATGCGTCGTTTGTCCATCTGATGTCTGTTTTCGTTTTTTGATTTTTCGCCTGCAAATATCCCACTTTCAACGCCATATTCGGTGTTCCGTGCTTCTTTATATCTGTCTTGTATCGGAATGCGTAGAAGCATGCGACACAAATTAAGAAGTATGAAACATTAAAATTGTCGTTTTCTTCTTAAATTTGCAAACAAAAACAGAAAAAATGAAAAATGATAAACTTGAACTTAAAGAGCTCGACCTTTCCGATTTGGACAATAAGAATCCGCTGGTCGACTATTATGACGGCGATGTCGCCATCATCGACAATATCTCTGATTTAACTAATGTGGCACCTTTCTATGCCAAGATGAATTTCATCGTATTGTGTTCGAAGGGGCGTATCCAGTTCAATATTAACGACACCCCTTTGATGCTTGGCGCGCAGCAGATATTGCTCAGCGCGCCTTATGTCATTCTCGACAACTATCTGTTCAGTCCTGACTTCGAGGGCAAGATTCTGTGTTTGAGCGACGACATCATCCACGCCATGCTCGGCGAGCAGATCAACAGCTGGAATATCGCCATGCACAACCAGCGCACGAATGTCATTCGGCTGCCTGAGGAGGATCAGGAACAGCTGATTTACTACTATGAGTTGCTTCGCTTCAAGATGCGCCACCAGGAACGCCACAACAGCACCATCGCCATGCAGGCCATTATTCAGGCTATGCTTTTCGACGTGCTGAGCATGATGGAACAACAGGTGCCTATGGTCACGAACGTTGTGCCTTCGCATGGGAAAAAACTCTTCAACGACTTTCTACGCTTTCTTGCCTCGCGCGAGGTAAAACATCAGCCGGTGGACAGCTATGCGGAACTGCTTAACATCACGCCCAAATATCTCACCATGCTTTGCCGTAAGTACAGTGAGCGGCCGGCCTCCGACTGGATTAACCAGTATACGAAGGAAGACATACGCTACAACTTTCTCCACACCGATCTCTCGGTCAAGGAAATCTCTGACCGCCTTGGCTTTCCCAACATATCCTTCTTCGGTAGCTATGTGCGTCGACATTTCGGCTTGTCGCCCACGCAGCTCAGAGGGCAGACGGCAGGATGATTATGGTTTGGCTGGCGAATATTTCGGTTGAATCTCTTTGCAGCTTTCCGCGTTTGCGTTAACTTTGCAGCCGCAATGACAGAAGAGAAATATCTTGCCCGGCTCATTGCCGAAGGCGAGCATGTGCATCAGGACTTCAAGTATCGGGTGTCGGACGCGGTCAAACTGTCGCGGTCGGTATCAGCATTTGCCAATACCGACGGTGGGCGGTTGCTGATTGGCGTGCGCGACGATGGTTTCGTGGCAGGTGTGCGCAAGGATGAGGAAATCTTCATGATGCGCGAGGCGGCTGAACGCTATTGTCGTCCGAGGGCCGAAGTGTCGTTCAGCACCATCCACATGGAAGGCAGAGGCGTGGTGGTGTGTGAAGTCAGCAAGAGCGCGCACCGTCCGGTACGCGCTCTTGCTGAGGATGGCCGCTATAAGGCTTATGTGCGTGTGGCTGATGAGAACATTGTGGCCTCGCCTGTTCACTTGCGTCTGTGGAAGGACGAGGATGCCGGGGGTGACAGTGTAATGGCTTTCACGGCGACCGAGCAGACCTTCATGGCACAGCTGGCGGCCCGTCCGGGCATCACGCTTGGTCGTCTGCAACGCATCGGGAGACTTAGCCGTGCCAGCACGGTGTCGCTCCTGGCCCGTCTCATCCGTTATCGGGTGGTCACGATGTCGTACGCAGACAGGCAATGGCTGTTCGCCATGCGTTGATTTCTATGCTTCCTGCTGCCTTACGCCCATGCGTGCCTCTACGACATTGACCACATAGTCGCCTAGACGCTCACACTCTTGTATGACGTCCATATACATGGTGCCAATGGCATAAGTGTAGGCGTGGTTGTTGATGTCGATGATGTTTTGGCTCTTGAGCTGGTTTCGGTAGTTGTTGATTTCGTTCTCGACGTTGAACGATCGGTTGGCATCGAGTTGGTCGCGGTGGCCGCGCAGCATGACGTTCATCTGCGTCAGGGCGTCGTCGGTGAGTTCAAACATCTGGTGGATGTGCTCTGTCTGCCGCTCGGTGAAGTCCTCTTTTCCTGATTTCTTGCGGTTGATGGTGCGTGCGATGTTATAGCACGAGTCGCCAATCGACTCTATTTCCGAAATCTCGCGCAGCATGGCACGAATCTTGGCCTTGGTGTCGTCGCTCAGGTGGGCGTCGCTCACCTGGTCGAGATAGTTGCCGATTTCCAGCTCCATGTTGTCGGATATGCCTTCATACTTCTCTATGCGCGTGAAGAGCTTGACAAACTTGTCGTCGTCGGTCTCGCCCAATAGTTCGCGCACCATGCCGAACATGCGCTGTATGCGCTCGGCGAAGCTCTGAATCTCCTTCTGTGCCTCCAGCACTGAAAGTTCCGGTGTCTTCATGATGCCGGCCGAAATGAAACGCAGGCGGAAGTCGTCCTCGTCGCTGTTGGGCTTCGGTTTCCATACCCATGAGCACACATAGGCAATCTGCTTGACAAAGGGCAACAGTACGATGGTGTTTGTCACGTTGAAGCATGTGTGGAAGGCGGCCAGGGCGAAAGTGATTTTGGTGGGCGATGGGTGGAGGTCGTGCACGGGATCATAGCCTACGAAACCACAAGAGAAGTTGACAAAGTAGTGGAACACGCAGAGCACCCATATCACGCCGAAGACATTGAAGAACAGGTGGCCGAAGGCTGCTCGCTTCGCCTCGGTGTTGGCCGTCAGTGCCACGAGGTTGGCCGTCAGCGTTGTGCCGATGTTCTCGCCCATGACGAGGGCAATGCCGAGATAGATGGGCAGTCCGGCCTGCGTGCAGAGCATCATGGTGATGGCCATCAGTGCCGCAGAACTCTGCAGGATGCACGTCAGCACTGTGCCGAAGAGCAAGAAGAGCAGGATGGTGCCGAAGCTGCTTGCGTCGAAGCTCTGGAAGAAGGCCTGCATATCGTCCATGTATTCGGGCGGCACCTGCGACTCGCCGAGCGTTGTCAGTGACAGGAACATGAACGCCACGCCGAAAAGGAAGTCGCCCACGTAGCGATGCTTCTTCGAATAGATAAGCAGAAGGCCGATGAGAAACACCGGCCAGACAAAACTGCTG
>CAYPJA010000020.1:0-38447 GCA_964411005.1 uncultured Prevotella sp.
ATCGTGAGCGCATACTCAACATTGTCAGTGACCCGGTTCAAAAGAAAATCATTGCCCAGAATCTTTCCACGGCTGTGCCCCAGTCGGCCAATGCCGCATTAGGGAAGAATTGGCAGGAATATATGTTTGAGAATATGCCGGTCGCTGCTGCCGTAACTTTGCTGAGTAAGTTGCAGAGTGATGTGCGCTATGCCGAGGGAGAGGTACTTCATACGCTCGTGGCCAACATCGGCCTGAAAGACATCCGCGTGAACAAGCTCTCCGCTTTCGTCATTCCTGAGAAGACCACGCTCTATCCCGGTGAGCGCTTCAATGCCAACATCGTCATGGCGGCTGTCGATACGACGCAAGTGCCCGAGATTTATGTCAACGGTCAGCGTGTAGCCTCGACGGGTCAGTACAGCTTCACCGCAGGAGGTGTCGGCGATCATCAGTTCTCCGGCTATATACTTATGCACAACACCAACGGCGACGTGTTGCGCCGTGACTTCGTACAGAAATATTCTGTCATTCCCGCTCCCAATACAGCCACGCTGGCTGCCGATTTGATGAACGTACTCTATGCCGGTTATCAGAATCCCATGTCGGTCAGTGTTCCGGGCGTACCAGCCAATGCCATCTCTGTCTCTATGACGGGAGGCTCGTTGCGCCAGACCAGTGCCGGTCACTATGTGGCAGTGCCGTCAAAAGTGGGCGAGGATGTCACTTTCCATGTCACCGCACGTGATAAGGGACAGGTGCGCACCATGCCGCCTTTCACGTTCCACGTGCGCAAGTTGCCAGATCCGACGGCCTATATCAATATCGGCGCCAATCGCTTCCGTGGTGGCGCGCTGACGAAGTCGGCTCTCATGGACGCACCGGGCATCCGTGCTGCCATCGACGACGGCCTGCTTGACATTGCCTTCCAGGTACAGGGCTTTGAGACGGTCTTCTTCGACAACATGGGTAATGCCGTTCCGCTCAATTCCAATGGGGCCAGCTTCTCGGAAGCACAGAAATCGCAGTTCCGCAAGCTCTCGCGCAACCGCCGTTTCTACATCAACAAGGTGCGCGCCGTTGGCCCCGACGGCATCAGTCGAACACTTGCGGGCTCCATGGAGGTCATCGTGAGATGAGTGCAGACTTGAACGGGACTTTCGGATAACTGACGACCCAACAACCCAACATATATACAAAGAAAGAATGAAGAAACTTTTTCTTTTATTGACCATAGCGCTCATGGCGCAAGGATCCGTGGCTCAACCGGCACGGCGTCAAGCCGAGCAGGCCGCTGCTGCGGCTCAAAAGTCGAATCGTGACAACTTGACTACACGCGCCCAGATCTCGTTCCCGACATCGGCCCAGATGGATGAGGACGTTGTCTGGCGGCGCGACATCTATCGTGAGATTGATCTCAACGAGGATGCCAATGCCGGACTCTACTATCCCGTAGAGCCGCAGGGCACACAGATGAACCTTTTCACTTATCTTTTCAAACTCATGATGCGTGGCCAGATTAAGGCTTACGATTATGATGTCAACACCGGTGATGCCCGTTTCGACAACGACTTGCGCGTCAAGCCTTTGGAGTTCCTCAAGAAGTATGACATCTACTATGAGCGGACCGACAAAGGCATGCATATCAATGATGCCGACATACCGAGCCGGGAGGTGAAAGCTTATTTCATCAAGGAGAGTTCCTACTACGATCAGGCCACATCAACCTTCCACACCAAGGTGCTCGCGCTCTGTCCTGTGCTCATCCGTGAAGACGACTTTGGCGACGGCGGCACCAAGTATCCGTTGTTCTGGGTCAACTATGATGAGCTTGCGCCTTTCCTCACCAAGCAGATCATCATGACGAGCAATCTCAACAATGCTGCCACGATGAGCATTGACGACTATTTCACCCTGAACCGCTATAAGGGCAAGATCTACAAAACCACCAACATGCTTGGTGCCGTGCTGCCGCAGGACAACGACAGCGTGCGAACGAAAGCCCAGAACAAGATAGAGAAGGAGATTACTGACTTCGAGCAGCATATCTGGGGTGACCAGGCGCGCAAGGACAGTCTTGACAGCATACAGAACGCCGCCAATGCCAAGAAGGATAAGAAGGTTCGTAAGAGCAACCGCTCCAGTGACAGAGGGACCACCACGGTGCGCAAGAGCCGTCGCAGTTCGACTTCTTCGTCCAGTTCGTCGGGCACGCCGCGGGTCACTGTGCGTCGCCAGCGTCATTAAGAGAGTTAACTAAGTATAAATATGTGCGAACCCCAACAGACCTGTGTGTATGAAGAAATTTTTTACCCTCGCATTGATGGCTCTTGCCATGATGTCTGCGCTGCCTGCAAGCGCACAGATTAAGTTTGGTCTTAAGGGTGGTGTCAATGTGACCAACATGAGTTTCAGTGCCGATGTGCTTGATGCTGGCCACCGTGCCGGCGTCTTCGTTGGCCCGACGGTCAAGTTTACGCTCCCCATCGTGGGCCTCGGCATTGACGCCTCTGCGCTCTACGACCAACGCTCGGCCAAGGTGAAGTATGAGAGCGATGAAGTTGCCGGAGTCTCGGTCAAGACGGAAGGCGACGAGACGTTGAAGCAACAGCAGATTGCCATCCCCATCAACGTGCGTTATGGCGTGGGTTTGGGCAGTGTAGCCAGCATTTACTTGTTTGCTGGTCCTCAGTTCGGCTTCAATGTGGGCGACAAGGATGTGTCGGTCAAGGACCAGGTGGCCAAGTGGCGGCTGAAGAGTTCTAACTTCAGTGTCAACGTAGGTCTCGGTGCCATGTTACTCAGTCATCTTCAGGTCTCGGCCAACTACAACATTGCTTGCGGCAAGACGGGCGAATTTGAAGCCGTCAATCAGGCCGGTGAACTGGCTTTGGAGGGTCTTGGCATCAAGAAAGGCTCACGTGCCAATGCTTGGCAGATAGCCTTGGCCTACTATTTCTAAATTGTATGAATCTTGATTATCAGAATCGGGGCAGATTCTGATATATGCGTGGATAAGCCCTGTTTCATCCGTGCTCAGGCACGATGAGACGGGGCTTATTGCTTTTTTTCTCTTGGTCTGTGTTTTGGAATGAAATTACTGTAAAATAGGTAAAGGCAGTTTGGCATAGTGTTTGTATCTTTGTAGCCATAAAACATCAATTGGTACACAAATATTATGGATTCCATTCACGATTTGACTTTCGGCGGCGAGCGACCTTTGTTCGGCGCCCACGACACACGCTTCGAGAACATCACCATCACCGACGGTGAGTCGGGCATCAAGTGTTGCCACGACCTCGAATGTCACGATTCCAAGTTCTTCGGCAAATACCCTTGGTGGCATGTAGACCGCAGCCTGATCACGAGTTGCTATTTTGCACCGGGCTCGCGTTCGGCCATTTGGTATTCTAATGATATGGTGATGAAAGACTGTATCATCGACGGCCCCAAGTTCTTCCGTGAGATGAGGAATCTCACCGTGGAGAATGTCACCATCAACGATGCTGATGAGACCTTCTGGCGTGTAGACGGCCTGAAGGTGAAGAATCTCACGCTGCACGACGGCACTTATCCTTTCATGTTCTCGAAGAATATTTATGTAGACGGGTTGGTTTCCGATTCCAAATATGTTTTCCAGTATTGTGAGAACGTGGAGATTCATCATGCCAAGATCACCACGAAGGATGCTTTTTGGGAGTGCAACAATGTGACCATCTACGATTCTGAGCTCGACGGTGAGTATCTGGCCTGGCATTCAGACAACGTCCGCCTCGTACGTTGCCACATTGCGGGCGAGCAACCCCTGTGCTATGTCAAGGGACTCATCCTCGATCATTGCACTTTCGATTCGGCTTGCGACCGCGTTTTTGAGGAGACCATCGTCGATGCCACCATTGATGGCCCCATTACGGAAATAAAGAATCCGCTTGGCGGACACATTGTGGCCGACAAGATTGGCAAGGTTACCTACGATGAGTTTGCCAAGAGCCGCAGCACTGTCATTGAAGAGAGAGCCAAATGATGGATTCCCGTTTCTTCGATGAGCCGCAAAATCGCGTAGGCACCGGCTCTTACAAGTGGGACACGCGTCCCGGTGTGTTGCCGATGTGGGTGGCCGACATGGATTTCCGTACGGCTCCCTGCATCACCGAGGCTTTGCAGCGTCGTGTGGCCGAGGGCATTTTCGGTTATACGCGCGTGCCTGACAGCTACTACGAGGCCGTCGTCTCGTGGTTTGCCCGTCGTCATCGTTGGTCGATAGAGCGTGAGTGGATTCTGTATACGAGTGGCGTGGTGCCTGCGCTTTCGTGCACGCTCAAGGCTCTGACCATGCCGGGCGAGAAGGTGCTTACGCTCACTCCTGCCTACAATTGCTTCTTCTCGTCCATCCGCAACAACGGTTGTTTGGTGGAGGAGTGCGCGCTCTTGCGCCATGGCGACAGCTTTGCGGTCGATTGGGACGACTTTGAGCGCAAGTGTGCCGACGAGAAGACAACGGTCTTCGTGCTCTGCAATCCCCACAATCCCAGTGGACGCGTGTGGACGCCCGAGGAGTTGCGTCGCATGAACGACATCTGCCTGCGCCATCATGTCATCGTGGTGTCAGACGAGATACATTGCGAACTCGTCATGCCCGGGCAGACCTTCACGCCTTTTGCGGCTGTCGGCCGCGACTGTCTCGACAACTGCGTCACGCTGAACTCGCCGTCGAAGAGTTTCAATATTGCCGGATTGCAGATAGCCAACATCATCACTGCCAATGCCGAGTGGCGTCGGCGCATTGACCGCGCCATCAACATCAATGAGGTGTGCGATGTCAATCCGTTCGGTGTCATTGCCTTGCAGGAGGCCTATAACCATGGGGCCGGCTGGCTCGATGCGCTCAACGCGTATCTGTGGGACAACTATCAGCTTTTGCGCGATTTCTTCCGTGAGCGTCTGCCGCGTCTGACGGTCTGTCGTCTTGAGGGCACCTATCTCGTGTGGGTCGACATCCGTGCGCTGGGGCGCAAATCGGATGATGTGGAACAGTGTCTTCTCGACCGGAGTAAGGTCTGGGTCAACAGCGGAACGCTCTACGGGCAGGCTGGCGAAGGCTACATCCGCATCAACATTGCCTGCCCACGCCAGACGCTGTTGGAAGGCTTGGAGCGGATAGGGCAGGGCTTGCATGCCGTAGAGTAACTTGCGCGTATAGAGAAGCCCACAGGTTAAGCATATAGTAGCTGACATGCAAGATTATGAATCATACTTTCGGGAAAGGCTTTCAAAGAGCATCCACAAGGTAGACGTTGACGAAATGGCCTGTCTTTCACAGGGCAAAGAGGGCAATCCTGCAAGGCAAGCCTTGTATGAGCTTTTGTTTGACAAGGACAATCGCGTTGCCAATAATGCGGCATGGGTGTTCTGCAATTTCGACTTGTACAGCAACGAATGGCTTTACCCTAAGCATGACGAGTTGATAGACGAGGCTATGAGAACGTCGGACAATACCAAACGCCGGTTGTTGCTCGTGCTCTTGCTCCGTCAGCCATTCGACAAGGAAAACCTGAGGACAGACTTCCTTGACTTCTGCCTTGGGTGCATAAGCTCTGACAGAGAGTCTATAAGTGTAAGGACCTTGAGCATTAAACTTGCTTATGAGCAATGCAGGTTCTATCCTGACTTGATGCGTGAACTGCGTTCTACATTGGAGTTGCTGCAATCTGACCTATTGCCAACTGGAGTCAGAACAGTAAGAAGAAAGACGCTTGTAGGTATCGGGAATGCACTTAAGCAAGGTAAATGATAGAAGGCTAAAACAAGATTATTATTGCTGTTACGCTATACTTTCCATGTAGCACTGGAATCAGGGCTGGAGCCGTTTGTCGGTTTCAGCCCTTTTGTTTGCTTTTGTTGTCGGCAAACAAAAACAGATGTAGTCATGGGCAAAACCACTCGTTTTTCGGATAGCCGTCGTATAGGTCGGCCAATAAAGTGACCTTCAACATTGCAAAAGACCGTCTTTCGCATTGCAAAAGATTATCTCCTGCATTGCGAAAGGCGGTCTCCTGCAAGGCAAAAGGCCATCTTTCGTTATTTGCTCATATACAGCGTGACCTCCTTGTCGGTGATGCTGCCACCGCCGTTGGCCGACTGGCGCTGGTGTGCCTTGTAGAGGTTGAGGTGATGGCGCCAGGTGGAGGGATTGAAGTCGGAGAAGTTTGTGCCGCCGAAGGTGACGCCGAGCGTGTCCTCGGCACTGCCGTTCTGCGTCAGCCGCACATACCAGCGCCCGGCGCGCCACGTTCCTTCCGAGGTGCGCTCGCCCTTGCCGTTGTAGAGCGTATAGTGGAGCTGGTTGGCGTCGAGCACCAGTCGGCCACCCGCATAGGTGGAGTCGAGCACGATGCCGTTCATGTATTCCATGTCGTAGAAGCCGCGTACGCTGTCGATGCGCCAGTTGCCGGCGGCTATGCTGTTGTTGAAGTCGTATGCGTCGGGATCCGGATCATCGGTACCGCACGACACGAAGACAGCGACAAACAGACCTATGAACATACTCACCCATAAATTGCTTTTTTTCATTTTTCTCTCTTTGTTTTGATTCACATTGACTGCAAAGTTACGAAAAAATGTGTATATTTGCCACCAAAACGACTATTCATTAGATATTATTATGGAAAAGCTGAGGTTTGAGATTTGCGCCAACAGTGTAGAGAGCTGTTTGGCCGCGCAGGAGGGCGGTGCCGACCGTGTAGAGTTGTGCGCCGGTATTCCCGAGGGAGGCACCACGCCTTCTTACGGCGAGATACGGATGGCACGGGAAGTGCTGACGTCTACCCTTCTGCATGTCATCATCCGGCCGCGGGGTGGCGACTTCGTTTACAGTCCTTTGGAACTGCGCCGCATGGCCTACGACATCCGGATGGCGCGTGAGCTCGGTGCCGACGGCGTGGTGTTCGGCTGTCTGACGCCCGACGGTGACGTCGACGTGCCGGCCAACCGTGAGCTGCTGACCGAGGCACAGGACATGGGCCTCACCTTCCACCGTGCTTTCGACCGCACGCGCGATGCGCACGAAGCCTTGGAGAAGATAGACGCCCTTGGCTTCGACCGTGTTCTCACCAGCGGCCAGCAGGCTACGGCAGAGGTCGGAATCCCCCTGTTGAGGGCCTTGCAGCGGCAGGCTTCCGGCCGCATCTCCCTGATGGCGGGCTGTGGTGTCAACGAGCACAACATCCGACACATCTACGAGGAAACGGGCATCACCGAGTTTCATTTCTCGGCACGCCAACCGGTGAGGTCGAAATCCACTTGGATGAATCCCGACGTCTACATGGGTGCCGAGGGCGAGGATGAAGGCACGCTGATGTATACGAGCTGTGAAAGGGTGAGGGCAACAATGGAAGCCGCCTTGAAAGGGGTGTGAGGCAAAGCAGTAATACAAAAAACGTTTCTTGCGAAGCGTCCGGGCAGCCTGCGAATTGCCTCAACCTGTCTGTCCATCTCATAAAAGAAGAGCCGCTCCTCGTGCTTGACGAGGAGCGGCTCTGTTGACTCTGGGCCCTTTTCCCTTTTGGAGTGGAGGCTGAGTAGTGTTTTGCGGGATTGGGTCTCCCTTTCTTTTACTTCACCATTTTCACGGTCTTGCCATCGCTCATGCGGACAATGTTGAGTCCTTTCTGCGGCGCAGAGAGCTGCTTGCCGTCGATGGAGAAATAGTGGGTCGGCGCGATGGTGGCGTCAGAGTGGATCGTGGTCACGCCCGTAGCCTCGTCGGCAGCCACGTTGCACTTGTTGGCGTTGAGCACCTCACCCGTCTTGGGATCGATGACAAGCGCGATGACTTCCATCTTCGTCTTGTCCTGCCAGATGGCGATGCGTGATGCGTTGACAGCGTCTGACAGGCTGAAGGTATAGTCGTGCGCATAATCTGTGTCGGCCTTCAGCTCCTTCGGGATGCTGTTCTCAATGCCGCCCTTGCCCGACCAGCCGCACATGACGAAGTTGTAGGTCAAGCCGCTGACGGAGCTGGAGCCCTGCGTAAACTGCTTCATGTCGCTGTCTGGATAGGTGCCGCCCTGTCCGGCGTAGTAGTTGCTCTGGTCCCAGCCGCTCTGTTTTGCCTTGTCGCCTTTCTGTGTCAGGCCGTTGGCCACGAGGATATAGGAGAGCTGGTAGTTGGCATCTTTGAGGGCGATGGGTGACTTGACCTTCGACACGGCCTTGATCTGGGTCTGTGCCTCATCGGTATACCAGGCTTTGACGCTGACCTCCAGCGGAGTGAACTCCTTGTTGCGCTCGTTCCATGTGTCGTCGATGTTGAAATGGCCATCATAGTTGTCGCCGCAATAGGCGTCTGTCGACTTTGCACGGTCAAGCCAGGCGTCGGGGAAGCCGCTGATGTTGCTGGGATAGTTGCTGTTGGTGAAGGCCATCGGGTCGCCGTTGTGATAGCTGATGCCGATGAAGTCGTCGGGGTAGAGCTCGTTCATGTGCTCCAGGCCGACAAAGCCGCGCGGGCACCAGCCGCACCATGTGCCGGTGTATTCCTCGACGAGGGCACGCTTCTTGGGGAGGTACGGATAGATGAGCACGTCGGCCGTGTGGCCGGGCTTGATGTCTTGGTTGGCTTCGCCGTTAACCTTGTCGATGGTGATGGCGAGCGGTTGCGAGCCGGTCTCCGTGATTTGCGGCATGGTGAAGTTCACGACAGCGGTCTTGTTGAACAGGGCCTTGATAGGCGTTGCGAAGCTGTAGTGCACGCTCTCTGTGGTTCCGGCGAAGGAGTAAGTGTAGTCAATGCTCTTCACGCCGGCCGAGCCGTGGTTGCTGACGGTCAGCTGCACGGTGGGCCGATCGTTCTTGGAGGCTCTGAAGCTGCTGAAGTTGACGCTGGCGGCATTGGCGGGCACGTTGGTCAGGATGACCTGCAGGGCCGAGGCCTTGCCAAGCTGCTCACTCTTGTCGCTCCATTTGCGGTAAGTGCGGCTGGAGAAAACGTAGAAATTTTCTGCGCTCTCCTTGTTGACCACGCCCACCGGCGTGTTCACCTTTTCGTCCAAGTCGAAGGTGTAACCCACGTAGACACCCTCGGCGGTGATGGTGTAGGGTTTGGCCAGCTGCACTTCCACCCATCCGTTGGCGATGGTGAAGCTGTCGACGGAGATGTCGGCCACGTTCTTCTTGCTCTTCACCACCAGTTCCTTGGTCAGAAATACGGAGCCGTGGCTCAAGCCGGTGGTGTTGGTGCCGAAGGGCACACGCACCTTCTCGATGACCATTCCGGTCAGGCTGGGGTCGGAGAGATGGATGGCCACGCCATAGTTCTCTTGCTTGCTCGTGCCCCATGCGGCCAGATTGCCAGTCTCGTAGGCACTGTAGGTGAGTGTTGCGTCGTCCTGTGCCGAAGCAGTCTGCGTGCCGAAAACGAGCGCGCTCACGACGAGGGCCAGTGACCATAAAGTAAACTTTTTCATGTTTATTTTCTTTAAATGATTATTGAATTCTTCATTTTGGTTACAAAATTAGAAATAATATTTGAAAAAACAAAAGATACGGAACCGTTTTCTCGTGTTTCCATACCTTTTGTCTTTTGGGGGTGATGTCTTTATTTCCTCATGAACTTCTGTGTCTTGCGGCTTCCGTCGGCATGGGTCACCTCACGGATGAATATTCCTTTCTGTCGTGGAGCGGCTATGCGGCGGCCGCTGAGGTCATACCAGGCGGTGTCGCTGACGGCTTGTCCGGTCTCTTCGATGCCCTTCACGCTTGTCGGCGTTGCGTTGGGGGTGAACCATACAATGTTGCTGCGGTGGGTCTCGCCGCCACCGGTGTAGAGACTTTGGAAGCCGATGGAGTCGAACTCGACGATGAAGAAGTAGAAGCCCTTGGCGTCGCCCTGCGAAATGATGTCCCATCCGTCGGAGTAGCCATAGGGAATGTCGGTGAGCTCGTCGTAGAGTGCTTTCGTGTAGTCGTCTTTGTAGAGCGTCTCGGGCTCATCCTCACCGTTGACGAAGAAGTTGTAGTAGAGTTTGTTGGTGTTGAGGTATTCGCCGTTGATATCGTGTGACGGGATGTCGAGCCGCACGTAGGCTCCCGTGCCTTCCTGGTAGGCTTGGTAGTTGCTGATGGATGGGTCGGCCGGAACGGCGGCCACTTCCTGGAACTTGTAGATGACGGGATCTACATAGAGACCGGCATAGTAGACTGCCTGGTTGCCCGCGTTGAGGATCCAGCAGCGGCCCGACGGGCAGGTCATGGTGCGTGAGGCCGCGTCATAGTTCATCGTGAGCGGGCGCTTGTCGTGAGCCGGGTTGAGCGACTTGCTGCCGTCACTGCCGATGGAGATGCCATAACTGCCGGGGAAGAAGTAGAGATGATAGCCCAGGTCGTTGTCGAAGCCGAGATACTGGCTGTCGGCGAAGGTCACCTTGTCGCCGTCGACGGTGCCCTTGATACATTCGGTTGTGTCGCCATTGTAGGGATTGGCCACGTAGACGTCGTTGCCGTCGAAGCCCACCTTGATCATGCCGAGGTTGGTGGTGGCGTCGGCGTTCGTGCTCTTGAACACGAAGTCCTCCCATGTCAGGTTCTCGGGGGCCTGCACCTTCTCGTCGGTGATGGGCGTCGAGGTGATGGCATAGTCTCCGTCGGAATACCATTGGCCGTTGAGGTTGGCCAGACCGAGGATCTCGCCCGCGTCCTGCCGCTTCTGTCGGAGCACACCGTCACGGAAGGAGAACTCGATGTCGAGCACATCCTTGTTCTTTGAGTCTTTCTCCACGACATAGGAGGTGGAGTCGCTGTTCAGCGTCATGCGGATGGCATAGTAGTCGGAGGTCTTGCCGTTGTAGGTATCGCGGTATATTTTCTGTGGCGTATGGCAGACATAGGTGGTGTCGTCGACCTTGTCGATGCGCAGCCATCCTGACTCCACGGCGGTGATGCCCTGCTTTAGATAGATGGTGCCCCGGTCTTGCAGCACATAGTCGCCTACCGACCCGTTCATGCGCATGGTGTAGATGCCGAACCAAGTGTTTATGTAGTAGACGCCGCTCTTCTGTGCCGTGACGAGTGTTCCGGCGGGCTGGTTCGTGATGAGCGTGTTATAATAAGGGGCGATGCGGCCCATCGGTGCGCTCTTGGTCGGTGCGGCTGCCAGGCCGGTCTTTTGCCTCTGTTTGAGAATCGATGGTGTGGTTATGGCTGTCTTGCTGACGGGGGCGAGAAAGGAAGGGCTTTGCGCGAAAGAAGTAGTGGCAAAACACAGCCCCATAAACAACAAAGTAAAATGCTTCATGCGCGGATGTTTTTTAAAAAGATGAGTTGATTCAATATCGCAAAGTTACGTTTTTTTTGAATGCAAATCAAGAAAAAGGACATGTTTTTACGTGTTGGGTGTTTTTTTGAGAAAAGTATGCGGTAAATATTCCGCAGAAGATGAATGATGGGATGCAAAAACACACATTTTATTTTGTATTGTGTATGATTTGCACTAATTTTGCAGCAGCAAATACTTAGTCGGAAGCAACCATACAATTATAACTCAATGATTTATCATTACGACTTCCTCATTATCGGCGGTGGCGTGGCCGGTATGAGCTTCGCGCTGAAGGTGGCCCGGTCGGGCAAGGGCTCTGTGGCCTTGGTGTGCAAGACAACGCTCGACGAGGCCAACACGGCCAAGGCACAGGGCGGCATCGCCTCGGTGACCAACTTGAAGGTGGATAACTTCGAGAAGCACATTCACGACACCATGGTCGCGGGCGACTACATCAGCGATCCGAAGGCTGTGGAGCATGTAGTAAGAAATGCGCCCGCCGCCATCAACGATTTGGTGCAGTGGGGTGTCAAATTCGACAAGAAAGAAGACGGTAGTTACGACTTGCATCGTGAGGGCGGCCACTCCGAGTTCCGCATCCTGCATCATCAAGACGACACGGGCTTTGAGATTCAGCGTGGGCTGATGGAGACCGTGCGCCATGAGCCGGGCATCACGGTGCTGGAGAACCATTTTGCCGTAGAGATCATCACACAGCATCATCTCGGACAGGAGGTCACACGCCGCACGCCCGATATAGAGTGTTATGGGGCCTATATTCTGAACCCAGATACTGGCAAGGTGGACACCTGCCTCTCGCGCGTGACGCTGATGGCCACAGGTGGCACGGGGGCGGTCTATACCACCACGTCGAACCCTGAGATTGCCACTGGCGATGGCATCGCCATGGCCTACCGGGCCAAGGCCACGGTGAAGGACATGGAGTTTGTGCAGTTTCATCCCACCGTGCTTTATAATCCGCGGGAGACGCATCCCGCCTATCTCATCACTGAGGCCATGCGCGGCTATGGTGCTGTGCTAAAACTGGCCGATGGCAGTGAGTTCATGCAGAAGTATGACCCGCGCCAGTCCTTGGCACCACGTGATATTGTGGCTCGTGCCATTGACCATGAGATGAAAATCAACGGTATCGACCATGTTTATCTCGACGTCACGTTCAAGGATCCTGAGGAGACGAAACGCCACTTCCCGCACATCTATGAGAAGTGTCTGTCCATCGGCATTGACATTACCAAGCAGATGATACCGGTCTGCCCGTCAGCCCACTATATGTGCGGTGGCATCAAGGTGGATCTTAACGGCGAGAGCAGCATTCATCGGCTCTATGCCGTTGGCGAGTGCTCGTGCACCGGTCTGCACGGGGGCAACCGTCTGGCCAGCAACTCGCTTGTGGAGGCTGTGGTCTATGCTAAGAGCGCGGCCGAACATGCCATTGGTAACATCGATGGCTATCGGTTCAACGACGATGTGCCCGAATGGAATGACATCGGAACTATGACCAACGAGGAGAAGGTGCTCATCACTCAGGACAAGAAGGAGGTGGGGCAGGTGATGTCCAACTATGTGGGTATCGTAAGGTCTAATCTCCGCTTGAAGCGTGCCTGGAAACGGCTCGACCTGCTCTATGAGGAGACTGAGGACCTCTTCCGTCGCGTGAAGCCTACGCGTGACATCTGCGAGTTGCGCAATATGATCAATGTGGGTTATCTCATCACGAGACAGGCTTTGGAGCGGCATGAGAGCCGTGGCCTTCACTACACCATTGACTATCCGAAGCACGCGCTCGATAAGGAAGACTAAGCACAAAACACAGAAGTGAACAAGATGAACAAGATTTCTATCAAAGACCTGCAACAGCAGGTGCGCGCGTTGGCCCGAGAGAAACACGCCATCATCCTGGCCCACTATTATACGCGGCCGGAGATTCAGGAGGTGGCCGACTTCATCGGCGACTCGTTGGCACTGGCCCGTAAGGCTGCGCAGACCGATGCGCCCGTCATGGTGATGTGCGGCGTGCATTTCATGGCAGAGACCTGTAAGTTGCTCTCACCTGACAAGACTGTGTTGGAGCCCGATTCATCAGCAGGGTGCTCGCTTGCCGATAGTTGCCGTGCAGAGGATCTGGCCGAATACAAGCGGCAGCATCCAGGCTACAAGGTGGTGAGCTATGTCAATACCACCGCGGCTGTGAAGGCTCAGACCGACTGTGTGGTCACTTCCGGCAATGCCGAGAAGGTGATTGCGACCTTTCCGAAAAATGAGAAAATCATCTTCGGACCCGACTATAATCTCGGTAACTATATCAACAGCGTCACCGGACGCCATATGTTGCTTTGGAACGGCGGCTGTCACGTGCATGAGAAGTTCTCGGTTGAGGCCATCGCGCGGCTCAAGCGGCAATATCCTGAGGCTGTCGTCATGGCGCATCTCGAATGCAAGGCTCCCGTGTTGGCCATGGCTGATGTGAAGGGATCCACCGCCACCATGCTCAGGTATGCGCAGCAGCATCCAGAGACGCGGCAGTATATAGTGGCTACTGAGGCCGGCATTCTGCATGAAATGCAGCGTACGTGTCCTGATGCTGAGTTCATACCAGTGCCACCGGAGGTGTCGGAAGGCGAGGGGGGCGTTGCGGGTGTGCCCGTGAGTTGCTCGTGCAACGAGTGTGAGTTTATGAAGCTCAACACGCTGGAGAAGATTCTCCACTGTCTTGAGACCTTGCAGCCGCAGGTCTCCATACCTGCCGACATTGCCCGTGAGGCTGTGAAGCCCATCGAGCGAATGCTTGCCTTGAGCTGATTCGCCACGTTCCTCTCGCAGAAGAGAGGCTCAGAAACTTTAGAACTTTTAAAAAACGTAATCAATGATACTCGTAAACGAATTAGTAGACCGTCTTATAGACCTCGCTTTCTCGGAGGATATTCAAGACGGCGACCATACCACTTTGTGTTGCATCCCGGCTGACGCCATGGGCGAGAGTGACCTAATGATTAAGGAGGAGGGCATCTTTGCCGGTGAGCGTGTGGCCAAAGAGGTGTTTCACCGCTTCGACCCCACGCTGGAGGTAACGATGCTCATGCATGACGGCGACCACGTCAGTCCCGGCGACATCGTGATGCGTGTGTGTGGCAGGGAGCAGAGCCTGCTTCAGACAGAGCGGCTGATGCTCAACTTCCTGCAGCGCATGAGCGGTATTGCCACGATGACGCACCGCTATCAGCAGGCACTCATCGATGCAGGTACAAAGACACGTGTGCTTGATACGCGGAAGACCACGCCGGGCATGCGCATGCTGGAGAAGGAGGCTGTGCGCATTGGCGGTGGCATGAATCATCGCATCGGCCTGTTTGATATGATTCTGCTCAAGGACAATCACATAGACTTCTGCGGTGGTGTACACAATGCCATCTCGCGAGCCAAACAATATCTTAAGGACAAACATCTCGACTTGAAAATTGAGTGCGAGGTGCGCGATTTCAAGGAATTGGAGGAAGCTTTGCAGGAGATGCCAGACCGCATCATGTTCGACAACTTCACGCCCGAGGATACGCGCAAAGCTGTCGAGTTGGTGGGGGGACGCTGCGAGACAGAGTCGAGTGGCGGTATCACTTTCGACACGATGATTCCTTACGCCAAGGCGGGGGTTGACTTCATTTCCTTTGGTGCGCTCACCCATTCGGTGAAGAGTCTTGACATGAGTTTTAAGGCCAAGGGTAGTTCAAAACTGAAGATGTGATCCCTCACACTTACTTTATAGAAAACGGGAGACAGGTTGCCTGTCTCCCGTTTTCTATAAATACGTTCTCTAATTCCAACATCACCTCGTTGGCGCAATATTCATCGCCTATGGTGTGTTTCTTAAGAAAACGCCACCTGCGCATGGCAAAACATATGCAGGTGGCGTACAGTGGAATGTCAAGTAATGGTTTTTCTGTCGGTTTTACTTCATGACCTTCACGACGGAACCGTCTTCCTTGCGCACGATGTTGAGGCCCTTGCGCAGACCGTTGAGGCGTCGGCCGGAAATGTCATAATAAGCCTCGGCACCCAGAGTACGGCTGTTCTTCACCTGGCCGATGCCGTCGGTGCCGTTGGGATAATACCAGCAGATGGTGCTGGCATGGCGCTCGCCTCCACCATAGTAGATGGTCTGGAAACCGATGGAATCTTGTATCTCGGTGAAGAAGGCGATGAGGCGCAGGATGTCGCTCTGAACGGTGATGCCGTAATTATCGGTGAAGTAGAACGGAATCTCCGTCATATCTTCTGTCAGGTTGGTGTAGTCCTGCGTGTCGAAGACAAATGGTTCTTCGGGGTCATCGATGTACATGCTGTAGTAGAGCTTGTCGGGATCGAGATAGTTGCCTTCTGTGTCGTAGGGCATCACGACGATGTAGGCCCGGCCGAAGCCCATCTGCAAGCGGTCGCTCCATGTGTAGTTAAGGAAGTAGTATTGCGGATCCCAGAAGTAAGGAGGCTGTGGTGTGGCGGCTTTCTCCACATAGGGGAAGAGCGTCACCTCAGGCGACAGGTGGGTGTACATGGAGTCGGCATTGTTGATGGTGAAAAGCAGTGCCTGATTGTTGGGAATGGTGAAGGTGCGGGCATCGGCATCGTAGGTGAGCGTCACGGAGTCTTTCATGAGTGAAATCTGCGGGTTGCGCGTCGGGTCGACCCAGTTGTATCGGGCACCGGCGAAATAGAGCAGATAGTCCATGGCCTCGCTCTTGCCGAGATATTGTGGTGTCGGGAAGACAACCTTGTCGCCGCGGATGATTCCCTTGAAGTACTGGGCGGTATCGGCTGAGTTGGCGATGTAGACAGTATCGCCGTCGAAAGCGACGTTGACGATGCCGTCGAAGGTGGAGCTACCGTCCTTGGCGGTGATGTTGCGCCAGATGAACTTCTCTTTCGGCAACCATGTTGGCGATACGTTGGGTGTGTCGTAGTTGGATGTCAGTTTGTAGGCATAGTCGCCATAGCCGACCCATCCACCGTCGATGTTGGTTAGTCCGATGATTTCGGTGCCATTGGCTGTAGCTTGCGTCAGCTCGCCTGTGTTGCTCATGCGGAAGCGTACTTCCTGATCAGTGCTCACGGAATAGCTGCCGTTCTTCTTGCCGTTCATCTTGGTGGCATAGAGTGTCATGGTGTCGCCACGCACAACGAGGGCCTGCGGCAGGTGAGCGATGTAGTAGGAAGAGGTGGCGCTCTGTCGCTCCAACTTCAGCCATCCCTGCTTGCCCGTGTACTGAGTGAGAGGGTTTAACAGCCAAATGACGCTGTCGCCTTCCTCCATGACGTAACCGGAGGCTTTCGCGCGGGTGGCATAGGGGTAGACTGCGTTGCGAGAGGGGTAGTAGCCTGTGCCATCGCGTGAGGCATCAATGAACTTGCCTGCGGGCTGGTCGAACACCGGCTCAGTGGTGAGGGGTACGATGGGGGCCTTGACAACACCGGTGAGAGCGGCGACAGGCATGGTGATTACGTTTGGCTCATTGGCTTCGGATTGTGAAGGGAGTGAGGACAACTGTGCGTGAGCGGAGGCACTGCACAACACGGAAAGTAATAATAAACGTGTAGATTTTCTCATACTATACTGTTTTGAATAATTTAAATTCGTGGACAAAGGTAGTAAATTTTAGCTATCTGTCAAAGAAAAAGCGACATTTTGTTATGAAATGTCGCTTTTCTCTTTTGATAAATGTTAGTTCGTTAGTAAAACGCGCCGATTACTTAATCATAACTTTTGCCGTCTTTCCGTTGGCATACTGGATGATGTTGAGTCCGTGTTGCTCGCCCCAGATGCGCTGTCCGGCGGCATTGTAGCGTGCGCGGACGAGCTGGCTGCCGTGGTTGGCCTCGATATCGGCGATGCCAGCGGCGATTGAGCCGCGCAGGCTCACCTTTTCGCAGTTGTTGACGGCCAGCTTGGAGCGGTCGAGTGCATAGTAGTTGATGAACGGTGCCACGAAGGCGACAATATTCAGATTCTCGACTTTGAACGTCTCGGGCACTGTGTAGGTGAAGGTGCGCGTGAAGTTGTCACCGTCCCATTCGATGGACTCACCCTGCAGCGACGTGAGCACGTCGCGGAACACGTTGTTGTGCACGTAGTTGGTAATCCATTTGCCGAGGTTGAGTTGCTTGGCCACGAGGCTGTCTTCGGTGAGGTAGACCGTCAGGGCCGGATTGTCAAGATAGTCTTTGGCGTTCTCGATACCCTCGCCACGCACGGTGACGGTGAGCTCGCGTGTTTCCTTGTCCCATGACGGGTCGATGGTGAGGGCTACGAAGGAGGGAACTTCGGCGGTTCCGTCGATGAACTCGCTGAAGAAACGAGCGTTCTCGGGCTGGTAGCCGATGGTGTAGGCTATCGTTGCATTCTTGGTCAGGTCAGGAATGATGGTGCGGTTGAAGTCGGCCATAGGCCATCCGCCCACACCCATAATAGCCTGAATGGTCTCGCAGTTGTCGGTGTTGAACTCGTCTCTGGCCCCCATGTTGCCATGGATGCTGACACGTGCGATGTCGCTGCGCATATCTTCGATGGCTGTGAGCAGGTCGTCGCCGACGGGGCAATAGGTGCACGACTGTGAGGTAAAGTGTTCGATGAGCTGTTTCTGGCGTGGCTTGCTATTCTTGAACACGTTGAAGGTGGTGCTGACGGTATCGTCGGCGAGTCCTTCTGTCGGTGCGTCGCCATTGATGGTGGCCACCTCGAGGGTGAGTTTGTGGTCGCCAATGCTGATGGTGTCGGGCAGCGTGACGCTACCGGTGGCCGTGGTGGTGGCGTTGGAGGCCAAAGGCGTGGGCGAGTCGTAGGTGGTGGCGACCTTTCCGTCAATGTTCACGTTGAGCGTGTAGTTGACTTGGTCACCGCCGAAGTTGAGGAGTTTGGCACTCCATTTGACTTCACCGCCCTGTGGGTAGTATTTTGTGCTGGTGGTCACCGGAGAGAGGATGATGTCGTGGCCGGGGAAGGCATCGTTCTGCAGCACGAGTTGTACGGACAGGTTACCGTAGGTGTTGCCGAAGTTGTACCAGGCCAGGCCCCAACCGTTGTAGGTTCCGGAGATGTTGCAGTAGAGTAGCAGGTTGCTGTAGACATCGCCTTCGCCGACAAGCGAGAGCGGAAAGGCGTCGTCCGACTGGCTGTCGCTGCTTTGCGGATAGGCAAAGCCGACGAGTAGGCTGTCGATGTCCTCACCGATGACAAGCTGCTGTGAGTCGGGAACCTCGATGAGATTCCAACCCTTTTGCGGTGTGAAATTGACCGAGATGGTGTCGTTGCCGAAGATACTGTTCTTTACCGGTGTGACGAAAGCGCGGGTTCCAACGGCGGCGCAGAGGCCAATGCGGATGCCTACAATCTTGGAACCTATAAACTTGCCAAGAATGCTGCGGTTGAAGATGACGGCGGCGGCATTGTCGCCTGAATAGGCCGGTGTGCCGAGACCATATTCGGCCAGTTCGTCAGTGAGGTAATAGCCGGCCAAGCGTTGGTTTGAGGCCAGGTCGACACGGCGTGGAGCCTTCTGAGCCTGTCGGCCAAAGGCTGGTGCCTGAGCGATGGCAGCCGTAGGTGCCTGTTCTAACCGAGTGCCGGCAGTCGGAACGTCGGCAAACTGTGCGTTGGCCACCGCGGTGAGAAGGATGGCAGCCAGTGTGAGTAATGTTTTCTTCATATTGAAAAGCGATTATAAATTAAAAAAATCCGTATGCCTGGCTAAACGCCTGACATACGGAGGTGTAGCGTTTTTTTTAAAACAAAGATTTACTTCAAGACTTGCTTGATGGTCTTTCCGTTTGACATTTTCAGAATGTTGAGGCCGCGCACGGGAGCCGATATGCGGGCACCGGCGGCATTGTAGCGGGCCACGACCTGTGCCTTCGTGTCCTCAATCTTGTCAACGCCCGTCGGGTCGGCATAGATAAAGTTGACCGTAACCGTCGGTCCGTTGCCGATGACGTCGCCAAACTTAACGGGGAACTTGGAATCGTTGAACTCGATGATGTCGATGTGGAGGTCGGCCGTGGTCGTGCCATAGGCTGAGGGATCGAACACGACGCCCGTGCCCGAGGCATTTCCGGGGAACCACTCCAACATCATGTCTTCTACAGCGTTGCCTTTGAGGATGCCTTGTTTGGTGTGTGGGGTGGTGTCAGAATAGGTCTGGCAAGCACCCAGCATGCAGAACTGCACGCCACCGTTGGCCAAATCAGTAATCGTCATGGTTACTTGAGCACCCACCTTGTCCTCGGTCGTATTCTTCACATACAGGCCGGAAGCGACAAAAGTATAGCCGAAGTCGTCTACAGTGAGTTGGGAGACATTGACCACCGAGCCGTTGGGGACGACGGTGCCATCCTTGTAGACGAACTGAAGGGTCTCGTCGAGTTCATCCTCGTCGTCTTGTGCGAAACCAACTCCGACACCCATCAGAAGTGCCAGAGCGAGTGTAAAGATTTTCTTCATGAGCTATTTTCTTTCTTTTTGTTGTTGATTCTCGATTGTCTATTATTGCAACTTGCCCCGTTTCACTTGCAGCACGCCGCTCTTGTCGTAGACAAAGGCGACGACCCACAGATGGGCAGGCACCCAACTCTCGGCATAGTCGAAGCTGAAACTGACCTCACGGCTCTCGTTCGCAGGCACGCTGACGGGCTCGCCACTCTCGCCATTGACGGCGGCACGGAAAACATGGTTGTGCATGTAGTTGCGGTCGACATTGCCGGTGGGCATCATCTGCATGGCGGTGATGCTGTCTTCGGTCACCCACAACTGCAGATTGCCGCTGACAGTGCTGCCGAATGCGGTCAGTGTGATGGTGCCGCTGGCCGATGTTCCGCCGTCGATGCCACGGATGTCAATCTGGACGGGGGCTGTTTTCTGCAGCTCCTGATAGACAATGCCTGCCCAGGAGGTGTAGTCGCTCTTGCCGAGATAGTCGATGACTCCTTGCGGCTGGTATTCGATGTTCCACTGGTTGTAGTAGTTCTCGCCTGTGGCGGTGCTTAGTCCGATGGCCGTGGGGTTACCATAGAAGCCCAGGGGGCCTGAGTGCATGCCGACAGCGATGACCGTGTCGGCACCATATTGTGCCTGCAAGGCCTCTATCTCCTCGGTGGCCGTTGGGCAGTTGACGCAACGTTGGCCCGTGAAGTCAACAAGCAAAACATTCTTGCCTACGGCGGCGGGCTTCACATAGGTCAGACGCTCGTCTTCGTCAATCTGCGTTCCGCAGGCAGCGAGTGTCAGAGCCGCACCAATCATATATAATAAGGTTTTCTTCATCAGTATGTATGTAATCAGAAATTATAGTTGTAAGAGATGGTCAAACCCTGGTAGGACGGTACATAGCGGCACACGCCTCCTGAGCAGTTGTAGCCGGCACGGGTGCGCACATAGCCGGCCTGGATGCGATGGGCACCTACGTTATAGGTGGCCAGAATGTTCCAATAGTGGCGGTCGGTGGCTCCTACATTATACTCGTCGCTCACGGTGAACATCCAGTGGGGTACAAGCGAGAGCTCCAACAGGCCAAACATCCAGTCGCCCTCATCCTCGCCAGTCGTCAGATACTGGACTTCGGCACGCAGTGTGGTCTTCGGCGAGAACTGATATTTGCCGTCGGCCACGAAGATGTTGCTGTGAATCATGCCGCCTTCGCCCTCGACGATGGTCTTGTTATAGAACTGATTCATGTACATCAAGTGCAGTTTGAAGTCACGCGTCAGGCGCTTGTCAATCTGTACGTTGAGATCTTGATAATAGGTGCCGTCGCCCCATTTCCAGAAAGCAGATCCGTAACCGTCGCTACCGCGCATGAGACCGGTGGCAGGCTCGCCGCCAAGGTCTTTGTAATGCTTGTCGATGGCATGCACATGCGAGAAGTTGAGTTGGACGTTGGTGCCGTATTTGCCACCGAGCAGCGTATGCTTCTTAAAACGGTAGCCGAGCTGTCCTTGATAGGCCCACTCTCCGTCGGCAAGCTGCGTGGCGTAAGGATAGAGGGCTGCGAGTGTGTAAGTGTGTTCGTAGGTGAAGGCTGGCATGTGGTCGATGAAGCTCGACGTGCCGTTCATCTGGCGGCGCGAGCGGCTCGACATGTTGTCGGATCGCTTGGCTTGTGCCAGCAGGCTGAAGCCTTTCTTCGAATAGGAGGCCGACAGCATGGCCGCATAGCCCTTGCGGTAGATGTAGCCGTTGTCGAACGAGGGATCCTGTGTCTTCTGCGCATATTCGGCGAGCAGGCTCAGTCCGCCCTTCTGCAGGTTGGCGCGTACGTCCCACGAGTTGACATACTCGGGGAAGTTGAGCTTGTGGGTGGCGTCGCGGAAGACATCGCCATCGTCGTCGCCGCGCTCATACTTGTTGACCCAAGAGCCACCGAGTGACAGATAGGTGCCGTGTTCAGACAGCGCCTTGAACCACTGGTCGAGTCCCAGTTGCAGGTCGGCTCCCGTAATCCAGGCGTCGTTGTGGCCCCAGTAGCGTCGCTGCTGACCGCTGAGTGCCGTCAGCTGAATGCCCTTGAAGGGTTTGACGACGACGCGGCCGCCGAGCAGCGAGTTGTCGATGCCCAACGAGCGCTCCTCATAGGTGCGCAGGATGAAGCCCGAACCGAACTGCTCGTAGAAGTTACCGGCCGTTACCTCGACATTCTTCAACTTGGCCTTCAAGTAGACATAGGGAAGTCCCCAGCCTTTGAAGTCCTTCTCGAATCCTGGCAGCGGGTGCTCGAGATACTCGAAGCGCGCTCCGGCGTCAAGAAACTTGCTGATGACGTTGACATCTGCATAGGTGTTGGTACGGAAATCCTCATGCGATCCGTCGCTCTGCTTGCCCTGCGGCACAAGCATGTCGCTCTGTATGCTTCCGCTGACAGAGGTGTTATAGTGGCCGTCGTTCTCCATGTCTTGTGCGTGGAGCGGCAGGCCGACCGCCAAAAGTGTGGCGAAAAGTATAGTTCTATTCATTGTTGACGATTTATTGGCCGCTGCGGTGCAACGGTTTACACGACCTACTCGGAAGGCTTTTCCGATAGGTCGGTTGTGATTTGTCGGCAAGAGAATTATTTGCTGACAAGCTCGCGCACCTTCTCGATGAGCTCGCTCTCTGCACCTTCGGTATATCCGTTGTGCTTGTAGACAATGTTGCCCTGGCCGTCGCAGATGAGCACGTAAGGTATCATCTGAATGCCCAAGGCACGTTTGAAGTCGCTGTTCGGGTCGAGGAGCACGTCGTATTCCCAACCTTCCTGGTCAACGAGCGGACGCACCTTGTTGATGTTCTGAGCTTGGTCGATGGAGACAGCGAAGAGTTTTACGCCCGTCTCTTCCTTCCACTCGTCGTAAACCTCACTGATAGCGGTGAGCTCGCGGTTGCAGGGCTTGCACCAAGTGGCGAAGAAGTCGATGATGAAAGGCTTTCCATTGTTGGAAAGCGTGTCGGTCCGGATAGTCTTACCATTGATGTCTTTTAATGTGACCGAAGGCAATTGGGCACTGACAACATTGGCAAAGCCAAAAAGAGCTACAGCCAATGTCCATACAAATTTCTTCATAATTATCCTTATTAAGTTATTTTCGTGCACAAAGATAGATATAATTAAATATTTAGAAACACAAAAAGCAGTTAAAAGTTGTTTAACACTTCGTTTTTTGAGTAAAATGGGCTGTTGGAACAAAAGAATTATAAATTATAGTTACCTAAATTCTTGTTATTCGAACAAAAGTGATTAACTTTGTCATAGCATAACAAAAACAGAGAAGGATATGGAGAGAATCAAATTTCTGTTCGTTTTTCTGATACTATTGCCGACGTTGTTATTTGCCTCTGATGGCTCGGATGTCGTGTCCGGTGGCACGGATGTCTTACGGGTGACGACGCTGCGGCTGCGAAATGGGCTCACAGTATGGATCAACGAGGACCACTCGCAACCGAAAGTCTATGGCGCAGTGATAGTCAGGGCGGGCTCTAACCAATGTCCGGGGACCGGCATAGCCCATTATTTCGAGCACTTGATGTTCAAGGGAACCCGGAAGATAGGCACCACCGGCTATGCGGACGAGAAGCCTTGGCTCGATTCTATCGCAGCCTGCTATGACCGGCTTGCGGCTACGACGGATGCCGCACGGCGCAGGGAGTTGCAGATGGATATCAACCGGCTGAGCTTGAAGGCTGCCGACTATGCCATCCCGAACGAGTTCAACAACCTCATATCACGCTTTGGAGGGACTGGGCTCAATGCCTATACCAGTTATGACGAGACTGTCTATCACAATGTGTTCTCACCTCAGTACTTGGATCAATGGCTGGAGCTGAACTCGGAACGCCTTGTCGACCCGGTGTTTCGGCTTTTTCAAAGCGAGCTGGAGACCGTCTATGAGGAGAAAAACCGCGCCTCCGACAACATGCTGGCGGGTCCGGCGCTGAAGGCGGCGTCGGTTGTGTTCGACGGAACACCTTATGCGCAGCCGATTCTGGGCACAACCGAGAATCTGAAGAATCCGCGGCTGAGCCAGATGCGCCAGTTCTTCAACGACTATTATGTGGCCGGCAACATGGGGGTGGTGCTTTGTGGCGATGTCTGCACCGACTCGGTCGAGGCCAAACTGGAAGCTACTTTCGGCCGGCTGCGTCCGGGCATGGCTCCCAGACAGTCTACATATACCGCAAAAACTTTTGACGGATCGCAGACGATACCGTTGAAATTGCCTGTTCCCATCATCAAGGGCGTGGCTTTCGCCTTCCATGCACCTACCGACAAAAGCGATGATTACATTCCTTTGCAAGTGGCCTTAAGGCTGCTGACTAACGATGCCGGAAGCGGATTGCTTGACTCGCTCGGCAATGAGAGTCAGGTTTTGGGAGCTATGGCGGTCGGCTACAGTTTCAAAGATCAGGGAATAGC
The DNA here is from genome assembly GCA_964411005.1 of uncultured Prevotella sp. Classification (GTDB taxonomy): domain Bacteria; phylum Bacteroidota; class Bacteroidia; order Bacteroidales; family Bacteroidaceae; genus Prevotella. Next base: position 24,232 of record CAYPJA010000020.1, read on the forward strand.
CGCCATAGGAGCCATCCCAAATCTGCTGGGGAGCAAGAAAAAGGCCGAGCGGTTGTTGTGGCAACAGGTAGACCGGCTGCAAACTGGCCTTTTCTCGGCTGCCAGCTTGGAGGCTGTAAAGATCGAGATGCTTTCACAGGCCAAGAGGGAACTCGAAAGCATCGACGAGCGCGCGGCATTGATGGTGACTGCTTTCTCACATGGTTTTTCGTGGGGTGACTGCGTGCGGCACCGGATGTCAGTGGCCGCAGTGGCCAAGTCGGACGTTGTGTGTGCGGTCGGGAAATATTTGCAGCCACAGAAAAGCATGCGATTCGTCAAGAAGTTTGGGTCTTATCCGAAAGAACATATCAGCCAACCGGGCTATCATCCAGTCGCGCCCAGACATGCCGCAACGCAAAGTGACTACGCGAAGCGGTTGGAGCAGTGGCCGGTGGCGGCGGTGACTCCCCGCTATGTCGATTTCGAACGCGATGCCGAGCGCGACCTGCTCGCGCCGCTTGTGACATTCTATCGGGTGGAGAACCCCGTAAACGATCTTTTCACACTCAAGTTGCAGTTCCATCGCGATGCCACCAAAGACCGGCGGCAGTGGCTCTCGGGCGATTATGTAGGTAGCTTAGGCACCGACAGCCTTACGAGGCAGCAGCTCGCCGACGCCTTCTCGCAGCTCGGTGCCCGGGTGGATATTGCCTCGGACCGTCAAGGGGTGAGTATCACGTTGCATGGCATTGACCGACAATTGGATTCGTCGGTGCGCTTGTTGGCGCATTATCTTGCTCGTGTGAAGGGAGACAATCGGAAAATGAAAGATTTGGTGAGTGGGGTGAAAGTCAGTGAGCGCGCCTTTTTGAAGGAGAATGCCAATCTCTTTTCTGCCTTGATGGCGAAAGTGGAGTATGGCGAGCAGTCGCCTTATCTTGACAGGCTGACTGCCAAAGATCTGAAAAGACTGGGTAGTGAAGCTTTGCTCAGTGCCTTTCGAGAGGCTTTACGGTCTCAGTGTGACATCATCTATACCGGTCAGCGGTCTTCCGATGAGGTGAAGGCCGTCGTGCGTTCGTGTTTTGACCTTGCTGCGGTGACTCATCCTTACACGAAACCGGCTGCGCGGACATTGAGAGCCCACTCGGAGGCGACGGTTTATGTCTACGATAATCCGTCTGCGCGACAGACTATCATCGGCAACTATCAGCAACTGCCTGCGGCTTCTGACATCTTGGAACGGCAGCAGGCTGCTCTTTGGGCGAACTATTTGGGTGGCGGCATGTCGTCCGTATTGTTTCAGCACATCCGCGAGTATCGTTCGCTGGCCTATTCGTCGTCGGCAAGCCTCATTGCCCCCTCGCTGAAACTGTATCCGGAAAGTCCGATGGGCTTCTTTACCGCTACGGGCACGCAGGCCGACAAGGCTATGACGGCCCTTTCCTGTCTCGACAGTTTGCTCGCCGACATGCCTGTGAACGGCAATAATTTTGCGACAAGCAAGCAGCAACAACTCAATCGCAGTTACCAAAGCTATCCGGGGTTCCGCGATTTGGGGACAGTCATTGCCGCGGGACGGCTGAAAGGATATGACAAGAATCCTAACGCCGATTTCGATGCGGCCTTGCGGACTGTCACCGTAGAGGACATGATGGACTACTATCGCCGTCATGTGCAGCAAAAGACGCGAGTTTACGTTGTTGTTGGCGATAAAACGTCGCTCGATTTGCGGCATCTTGCCTTGTATGGAACGGTTGTTGAGGTGAAGAGAAGCGACATCTACAAATAAAGAAAAACTTGAAAAACGATGGAGGTAAGGGATATTTTTGCCATGCGCAAGGAGGGTAGGGCCGAAGAGGCTTATGCTGAGATCAGCAAGTTGTATGCAGTGCATCATGGCCCTCACACGACGCTTTGCATGTTTTGGTGCGCAAGCGACCTGTTGAGGCTGCGTGCAAAAGAGGAAAACGCGGCGGAAGTGCGGCGGCTGCTCGGGCAGATGGTGACTATCTATCCGTCCATCAATGATGAGGACTGTCGAGGTGCGCGAGCCGTGAGCATAGGTGCGCTGGCCATGGATAAGCTGGTTGAGGATTTCAATCTTGTGTTTTTCATGCCTTGGTTTGAACGTTTGCCGGAGGACGACTGGCAAGCGTATACGGCCAACGGCCACGTGGTGCCGTCGTTGGGACAACAGATCGTCAACCATTTGATGCGCGATTTGCAGAAACGCGACCTTGACTATGTAAATAAGGTGATAGGGCTATTTAGGAAGGCCATACAACATGCGCCACACTACAAGATGAATCTGCGACACTATGCGCAGTTACACAGTTTGCTCGGCGATTCGGACAAGGCTTTGGAGACCTACAAGATGTTGCTGCGTCGTTATCATGACGGTTACCTCTACGGTGAATTGGCGAGACTTGTGGCCGATGACGCGCAGAAAATAGCCCTTTATAGTCAAGCCATTCTGCACCAGAATCGTGAGGAATTTCGGGCTAAATATCATTTGGAATTGGCCTTGTTGCTGATGAGGCAACGTATGCAGGCCCGTGCTGCCTATGAGTTGGGACGATGCATCGACATCAGAAAGAAATATGGACATGCGCTCACGCCCTTCCTGCGTCGGCAGTTGGCCCGGCTGCAAGGTGTTGTGCCTATTGACCGTAATGAGGAGAAGATACTCTACGACCGCTCGAAAGCGGTCGTAGATGCCATGCTGAAATAAGAAATTAGGTTTATACGCTTCCCGGAGTGGGTGTGTTCTATCCCCATATGAGGCGAAGAATCTTGTCGGTGGCACCGGAAAGGCTCTTGACAAATTGTCCCGCAGCATCACCGCTCTGTTTGAGGAACGTATCGTCGCTGATAAGACGGTTCATGAGCGTTTCAAAGCTGTCTGTATCGGAAATCTCGAAACCACCGCCTGCTTTTTGCAGACCTTGTGCTTCGGCAAACCGTTTGTTGTTCGGGCCGAAGATGACAGGGATATTCCATACGCCGGCTTCCAACGTGTTGTGGATGCCTACGCCAAAGCCTCCGCCCACATAGGAGATGTCGGCATAGCGGTAAATGCTTGATAACAAGCCAAAGCAGTCGATGATGAGCACGTCGGCTTCAGCGGCTTCTTCCGCCGTGGTTTGTGTGTAGCGCACGACCTTACGCCCTTTTAGCAGATGCGTAATCTGGGCTAAATGATCGTCACTGATGACGTGGGGGGCAATAATCATCTTCCAGTCCTTATGTCGGTTCATGTAAGGAATGAAGATTTCCTCGTCAGGAAGCCATGAAGAGCCTGCAATGAACACGTGCGGTGCTTTTTCTTTGAAACTGTCAACGATGGGCAGCTGTTTGGCTGCCTCCTTGATTTGCAGCACCCGGTCGAAACGTGTGTCGCCGACCACGTCGGCATTGTTGATGTGAATCTTCTTCAGCAACTCCCGGCTGATTTCGTTCTGCACGAAGAAGTGTGAGAAGCAGTTGAGCACGCGGCCATACTGACGGCCGTACCATTTGAAGAAAATCTGTTCGGGACGAAAAATGGATGACACGCTATAGACAGGTATCTGACGGTGTTTCAAGATATGCAGGTAGTTGTACCAAAACTCATACTTGATGAAGAAGGCCATCACCGGCCGTATGCTACGCAGGAAACGGCGTGCATTGCCTACCGTGTCGAGTGGCAGGTAGCAGATGATGTCGGCTCCCTCGTAGTTCTTACGCACCTCGTAGCCAGACGGTGAGAAGAAGGTCAGCAGAATCTTGTACTCGGGATGTTGCTTCCTAATGCATTCTATCAGTGGTCGTCCTTGCTCAAACTCGCCCAGCGATGCGGCATGAAACCAAATGTACTGCGCCTTCGGATCCACTTTCTCCTGCAGTGTGCGAATGGCTTCGTGCTCTCCTTGCCACATCATCCGCGCTTTCGCGTTGAAGCGGCTGTAGACGAACACGCCCAAGGCGTAAAGGTACATAATCAGATTGTACATATCGTTAAGGCAGCAATCTTTTTATTCTGTTTCTTATTTCTTTCCGTTTTCTAATGTCCCAACGGCCTTTTTCAGGCGGCGTAAGGTCTCTTCCTTGCCCAAAAATGCTGAGATGTCGTACATGCCGGGACCTTTTCCGATGCCGACGAGAGCGAGACGGAAAGCGTTCATCACGTCGCCGAGCTTATAGCCTTTCTCTTCTATCCAGGCAGTGACAGCTTTCTCTTGCGTTTCCTCTGAGAAGTCGTCGAGCCCTTCAAGAACCTGATAGAGTTCAGTCATCTGCTGTGGCGAATAGTCTTTCCACCGTTTCTTCGCTGTTTTGGCGTCGTATTCAGTAGGAGCTATAAAGAAGAACGAGCACAGAGGCCACAGTTCCTTGACAAAATCGACACGATCTTTCATCAGATGAACCACCTGACGCACGCGGTCGAAGCTCTCGTCTACGCCATTGTTGGCTACCACGGGCGCAAAGAGGCGCGCAATCTCGTCGTCGCTCTTGCGCAGGATGTATTCGTGATTGAACCAAGTGCACTTCTTGTAGTCGAAGTGGGCACCGCTCTTCGAGCATTTGGTGATGTCGAAGGCCTCGGCCAACTCGTCTAAGGAGAATATCTCCTGCTCTGTGCCGGGATTCCAACCTTGAAGGGCCAGGAAGTTGACCACGGCCTCGGGGAAGTAGCCACTCTCGCGATAGCCGCTTGACACCTCGCCGGTCTTAGGGTCATGCCATTCCAACGGGAAGACCGGGAAGCCCAGTCGGTCTCCGTCTCGCTTCGACAGTTTGCCTTTGCCCTCGGGTTTGAGAAGCAACGGCAGGTGGGCGAAACGTGGCATGGAGTCTTGCCAACCGAAAGCCTCGTAGAGCAACACGTGCAGGGGGGCTGAGGGCAACCACTCCTCACCACGGATGACGTGGGTGATCTCCATCAGATGGTCGTCGACGATGTTGGCCAAATGATAGGTGGGCAGCTCGTCGGCGCTCTTGTAGAGCACCTTGTCATCAATGATGTCAGTCTTGACGCACACGTCTCCACGGATGAGGTCGTTGACATGAACCTCTTGTCCGGGCTCCACCTTGAAGCGCACCACATACTGTTCGCCGTCGGCAATGCGCTGCTCCCATTCCGTTCGGTCCATAACAAGCGCGTTGCGCATGCTGAGACGTGTGGAGGCATCATACTGGAAGTTGCTGATTTCGTTCCGTTTGGCCTCCAGCTCCTCCGGCGTGTCAAAGGCCACATAGGCCTTCCCTGCCTCAATGAGCTGGTCGACGTATCTCTTGTAAATCTCACGGCGCTCACTTTGGCGGTAAGGGCCGTGGGAGCCGCCGTAGCTGACTCCCTCGTCAAACTTGATGCCGAGCCAGCGGAACGACTCGATGATATATTCTTCGGCTCCTGGCACGAAGCGCCGCGAGTCGGTGTCCTCGATGCGGAACACGAGATCGCCGCCGTGCTGACGTGCAAAGAGATAATTATACAGGGCTGTGCGGACACCGCCAATGTGGAGCGGGCCGGTGGGACTTGGTGCAAAACGCACCCTTACTTTTCTTTCTGCCATTCTAATCTTTGTGCTAACAATTCTGTGGCCGGTAATAACCCAACTATCTTAAATTTTGTGCAAATTTAATGTTTTTTTGCCACTTTGCCGTATTTTTTTATTATTTTCGCAAGGTAAATATCAATAGACCCAGCATCATGAACAAATTTTATCATATAAAGAACTATTTCTGGCGCAACTTGCTGACTAAATGTTCTCTTGTTGTATTGACCGTGCTGATAGTCGTTTGGTTTCTGCCGCGCAACGACGGTTCCACGTTTCGCTACGACGTGGGGCGACCGTGGATGTATGGTTCTTTTATAGCCCAGTTCGATTTTCCCATCTATAAGACCGACGAGACATTGAAGGCAGAGCAGGACTCGCTGTTGCAGACTTACCAACCTTATTATAATTACGATAAGGATGTGGAGCGACAGGAAATCAATAAGTTTCTGAGCGACAACGAGGGAGGCTTGCCAGGCTTACCTGCTCAATATAAGCAGGTCATAGTTGATCGACTGCATCGTCTCTATCAGGCAGGTATTATGCAGACGCCCGAATACAACCGCATCGCCCGTGACTCATTGAGCATGGTGCGAGTGGTGAGCAACAAGGCTGCCACCAGCATGCAGATTACGTGTCTCTATTCCACCATGTCTGCTTATGAGCAGTTGTTCAAGGATGAGACTCTTGCTCCTGTGCGCATGCAGTTGCAGCATCTGAACCTTAACGACTATATAGAGGCGAACCTCGAATATGACCGTGACCGCAACGAGGCCGAACAGAACGACTTGCTCAGTTCTATTCCTCAGGCCAGTGGCATGGTGCTTAACGGCCAAAAAATTGTCGACCGCGGTGAAATCGTCGACGAGCACACTTATCGTGTGTTGAGCAGCTTTGAGAAAGAGATGCGGCGGCGCAATGCCTCCAGCACCGAAATCACGACGACTGTCATCGGTCAGGCACTTTTTGTGCTCATCCTGGTTGTTCTCTTCACTACCTATCTCAATCTTTTCCGGCACGACTACTTTGAGAAGCCGCGTTCCATAGCGATGATTTATCTGATGATTACCATCTTTCCGGTGCTGGTCTCGCTGATGATGTCGCACAATGTATTCTCGGTCTACATCCTGCCTTTTGCCATGGCACCGATGTTCATCCGTGTTTTCATGGACTCGCGCACGGCCTTTATTGCCCATGTCACGATGGTTCTCATTTGCGCGGCCGCCGTAAAGTATCAGTATGAGTTCATCATCGTCCAGTTAGTGAGCGGTCTTGTGGCCATTTATTCTTTGCGCGAGCTCTCCCAGCGGTCTCAGATCTTCAAGTCGGCACTCTTTGTCACGCTGGGCTCCTGCGCTGTCTATTTTGCCATGCAACTCATGCAGAGCAGTGGCCTCACGCAGTTGGCTCTTGACCAGTCGATGTACTATCACTTCTGTGTCAACGGTGTGCTTTTGCTGCTGGCTTATCCCATGATGTGGATCATGGAGAAGATGTTTGGTTTCACGAGTAACGTGACGCTATTCGAGCTCTCCAATACCAACAAGGGATTGCTTCGTCAGCTCAGTGAGGTGGCTCCTGGCACCTTCCAGCACTCTATCACCGTGGGTAATCTTGCCGCCGAGATAGCCAACCGTATCGGTGCCGACTCGTTGCTTGTGCGCACGGGTGCCCTCTATCACGATATTGGCAAGATGGCTAATCCCGTGTTCTTTACCGAGAACCAGAACGGCATAGACCCTCATAAGAACCTGACCAATGTGGAGAGCGCGCAGATTATCATCGGGCATGTCAGCGAAGGCGTGAAGATGGCCGAGAAAGCCAATTTGCCCACCAGCATCAAAGACTTCATCCTCACCCATCATGGGCGTGGCATGGCCAAGTATTTCTATATCAGGGAACAGAACGGGCATCCCGACGAAATCATCGACAAGTCGAAATTTACCTATCCCGGCCCCAATCCTTTCACACGCGAGCAGGCCGTTCTAATGATGGCCGATACCGTGGAGGCGGCTAGTCGCTCGTTGCCGGAATACACAGAGGAGAATATCACTGATCTCGTCAATCGACTCATCGACAAGCAGGTCGATGCCGGATTCTTTCGCGAGTGCCCCATTACCTTCCGCGACATCGCGCAGGCCAAACAGGTGCTCACTGAGCGTCTCAAGGCCATCTATCATACGCGTATCCAGTATCCGGAACTCAAGAAATAAAAATGATTGTCATCGGATGTTGGGACTGCCGATTGTGGACTTGCTTGGGTGCCAGTTTGCAATTGGCAGTTTGTCGTTAATAATCCGTCTCCTTTTTGCACAAATTAACGAAAATGTGCAGAAATGAATTGTTTTTTAGTTAACATTGTTTAAATAGACACTCTATTTTTGCACATTTAAGGCCAAACTGAGTACTTTTGCAGCCGTTTTGAACACTTTTTGTATTTAGGATGAATCCAATCAAATCAGCTTGCACGGCCTTGTTGCTGGCCGTCGCCTCCCCCGCAGTGGCAGGCGGAATTCTTACCAACACCAATCAGAATGCGGCTTTCGACCGCATGTTGAGCCGCGATGCCGCTATTGGCATTGACGGTGTCTACAGTAATCCGGCTGGCGTGGCCTTCTTGGGCCAGGGGCACCACTTGTCTATCAACTGGCAGTTGGTGTTTCAAAGCCGTACTATCAAGAACGACTTCCCGCTTTTCTCCAACAATGTCGACAATCCGACGACCCCTCGCTCTTTCAAGGGTAAGGCCTTTGCACCAGTTGTGCCTTCCATACAGTATGCTTACAACTGGGGCGATTTCTCATTTCAGGCCAACTTGGGTGTCACCGGTGGCGGTGGCAAGTGCAAGTTTGACGACGGCTTGGGGTCCTTCGAGCGCATCGTCGGCGAGACCGCGCTTGGTGCCATCGCGCTGGCACAGGCCATAGATGGTGCCACTGGCGTGCCGATGTTCTCCAGCGACCGCATGTTCGGCACTACAGGCAGCTATAGTTTCGACAGCTACATGCGTGGTCGGCAATACTATTACAGTCTCTCCCTCGGTGCCGCCTATAAGGTCATGCCCACGTTGAGTTTCTATGCTGGTGTGCGCGGCGTTTATGCGCAGAGCAACTATTATGGATATGTACGCGACATTCAGGTGGGTAACGTGCCGCTCTACACGGTTCTCGATCCGTCGAAGCCTGGTTCGGCTGACATTGAGCTCAACTGCGACCAGTCGGGCTTGGGCTTTACCCCCATCCTCGGTGTCGACTTTAAGCTGGGGCGTTGGAATTTCGCGGCCAAGTATGAGTTCAAGACCCGCATGCGGCTGAAGAACGAAAGCGTCAACCAAACTCCCAGTATTGGCAATCTGCCCGAGAATCTGGTGCAGGCTCTCACGGCTCAGGGTGTCTCCTTGGATCAGGCCATGGCTGTCATGAACCAGCCGGCGGTTGCCACCACCATGCAGGGACTCAAGGACAAGTTTGACACCGAGCTTGAAAATGCCATCGGCGAGTATGCGGATGGCAAGAAGGTGGCCAACGACATTCCTGCATTGCTTACCGTAGGTGTAGGCTACAACCCCATTGACCCGTTGCGTATCAATGTCGGCTTCCATTATTTCTTCGACAAGCAGGCCTCGGCCTATGAGCACCGCGAGGACAAGCTCAAGCGCGGCACCATGGAGTGGAGTGCCGGAGCCGAGTTTGATGCCTGCAAACTGGTCACAGTCAGTGCCGGCTGGCAGAATACCAGCTATGGATTGAGTGATGAGTATATGGATGACAAGTCGTTTGTGGTCAGTTCCAATTCGGTCGGCGGTGGCGTCTGCATCCATCTGTCCAAGAAGATGGATCTCAATGTGGCTTATTTCCATTCGTTCTATAAGCACAAGAAGACCAGTGAGACCACCCAGTTGTCGCCATCAACTTCCCTTGTCTACGACAGCGATTATACCCGCAATAACAATGTGTTCGGTGTAGGCCTCGACTTGAGGTTCTGATTGCAGGGTCACATCGGATCTACATCATAATAGATTTGGAGTTGGCCGTAACGACGGTCTTCCATCATCTGTTGATAAGCCAGGCGCAGATAGCGCTTGGCTTTTTTTTGGTCGAGTCCGTTCTCCAGTTTCAGCACCATCTTGCTGATGGTCATCGCCTTGACCCGGGCCACTACGGGCTTGTCGGGGCCGAGCACGCGGTCGCCGAACCATTGGCGCAGTCGTGCCCCCAGCTCCTGTGCCGCCATTTCCACTGTGGGCTCTTGTCTGTGTCGCAGGAAGACATAGACCAAGTGGCAAAAAGGTGGGTAATGGAACGCGCGGCGCTCTTCCAGTAGGTCGTGGAAGAAGGTATCGCCGTCGTGGGTTGTCACCTGTCTGATGACGGCCTCCTCCGGACTGCGAGTTTGCAACAATACTAATCCGCGCCGTCCCTTACGCCCGGCGCGCCCGGCCACCTGACTCATCATCATGAAGGCATGCTCGTGGGCACGGAAGTCTGGATAGTTGAGCATTGAGTCGGCATCAAGAATGCCCACCACGCTCACCTTGTCGAAGTCGAGCCCTTTCGAGATCATCTGTGTGCCCACAAGTATATTGGTCTTGCCGGCCGAAAACTCGCCGATGATACGGCTGTAGGCATTGCGTGAGCGCGTCGTGTCGAGATCCATGCGTGCCACGCGCGCCTCGGGAAAGAGCTCGCTTATCACGTCCTCGATTTTCTCCGTGCCATAGCCGCGGCCTGACAGTTCGGTGCTGCCGCAGTTGGGACATGCTGCCGGTACGGGGTGGGTGAAGCCGCAGTAGTGGCATGTCAGCCGGTCGATGCGCTTGTGCAGCGTCAGCGTCACGTCGCAGTTCTTGCATTTGGGAACCCATCCGCACACTTTGCATTCCATCATTGGCGCAAATCCGCGCCGGTTCTGAAACAGAATGGCCTGGCGCCCCTGCTCCAGTGCCTCGCGCACGGCCTTGATGAGTGGTGGCGACAGCGGTCCTTTCATCAGCTTTCGATGCCGCAGGTCTTTGATGTCGACTACTTCGATCTTGGGTAGTTCCATGCCTGCGTAGCGTGTGGATAGACGGACGAGGCCGTATTTGCCTATCGCGGCATTGTAGAGGCTCTCGGCCGACGGCGTAGCCGATCCCAGCAGCGTCTTGGCGCCTTGCATAGCGGCCAGCATGATGGCTGCCGATCGGGCATGGTAGCGCGGGGCTGGGTCTTGTTGCTTGAAGGATGTCTCGTGCTCTTCGTCGATGATGACCAATCCCAACCGTTGGAAGGGCAGGAAGACGGCCGACCGTGCGCCCAGGATGATGTCGTAGGGATGTTCTGAAAGTTGCTTGCGCCAGATTTCCACGCGTTCGGCGTCACTGTATTTGGAGTGGTAGATGCCGAGGCGGTCGCCGAAGACTGTGCGCAGGCGCGAGGTGGTCTGCACGGTCAGGGCAATCTCGGGCAGCAGGTAGAGCACCTGCCGTCCCTCGGCTAAGGTTTTCTCGATGAGGTGAATATATATTTCGGTCTTGCCCGACGAGGTCACGCCATGCAACAGAACGACGTCGCGGCGCATCATCTGCATCAGAATTTGGTTGTAGGCATCGCTCTGAGGCTGTGTGAGCGGCTTGATGCGTTCGGGATGAGGCAAGCCTCCTGTGTTCAGCCGCCCCACTTCCTTATCGTAGAGATAGAGCATGCCGCGGTCTGTGAGTTGCTTGATGGTAGCCGTCGTGCAGTGGCATTCGTTGATGAGTTCGTCGCGTGTCACCTCCACGGGGTGGGGCGTTGTCGCACCGTCTGCGGTCGCGCCCCAGTGACTCATGGAGAGATAAGCCTGCAGGGCTTCCCGCTGTCGTGGCGCACGGGCCAGTGTGAGCAGTGCGATGTGCTGTCGTCGGCTGTCACGCAGGGCCTCGGTCAGTCCCACATAGGTCTCCACGCGCGGTCGGTAGGCGTCGTCGCTCTTCAGTCCTGGCGGCAGGGCGGCCTTCATTACGTCGCCTATCGGCGAGAGGTAGTAGTCGCTGATCCATTGCCACAGCTTCAGTTGGTCCGGCAGCAGTACGGGCTCGTCATCAAGCACCTGCAAGATAGCCTTTATCTTGTCGGCGTCAAGACCGTCGGGCAGGCTGTGCGGGCTGCATACGGTCAGGGCTGTGTAGGTCTTACTCTTGCCCAACGGCACTTGCACGCGCACACCTGCTGTCACCTTTGCCTGCAGAGTCTCGGGCACGGCATAGGTGAATGTGCTTTCCAGGGGCAGTGGCAATATGACTTCTGTGTAGGTCATCTTCTGTCTTTTTGGCCGCAAAGATACACAAAAATATCATCAGGCCCCACGGTTGAACTCAAAAAAACGAAAGGCTCCCGGCCTGTCCTGCACTTTTCTTGGAGCTGGTTGTTTCCTGGACATGCAGAATACGCTTTGTAAGAGGATACCTTTTGCAGCGCAAAAGATGGTCTTTTGCAACGTTGGAGATGGCTTTTTGCATGGTCAGAGGGCATCTCTTGCACGCTCGGATGTCATTTTCCATCGAATAACTTTAGACTGTAACGGATTTTTTGCGCGCTTGCCTTCATTTTGCAAGCGTAAAAACAAAGAGCGTGGCAATGGAAAAAGACACCTTATTATATTATGGACAGATTAACAATTGCCATCAAGACCATAGAATGGACTGAGGGCGGGCATTCTAATCCGGTTTTCCAAGTTTATCATATTGACGTCCACGCGGACGACAACTCCGTTATCGCCTTTGGAGGATTGGCGATGTTTGGGCAATATACAGCCTACTCGACCTGTCTGTTTGTCCGTTGCTGCAAAGAAACGAGCCGTATCATGTAAAAGAGGATATGAGGGATTGAGAGACATAACCTTTGCGGTTATAGCCTCGCTTAGAGTGAAATGCGTGCGATTTGAAGAAGGAATAACAAATCATGGCATGAATGCTTGTTCCACTCATATTCTTTAAAAAATGGCTAAATGTTTGGTACTTTGGAAAATAAGCAGTAATTTTGCACTCGCAAATTGTGGCGTTAGGCCGCAACGAAACATGTTTAATAATTAAAATTTAAAACAAAACACAATGATTATTGTACCCGTAAAGGATGGTGAGAACATCGAGAGAGCTCTCAAGAAATTCAAGAGAAAGTTTGAAAAGACAGGTGTCATCAAAGAGCTGCGCCGCCGCCAGCAGTATGACAAGCCGTCTGTTTTGAAGCGTCTCAAGATGGAACACGCCGTCTACGTCCAGAAGCTTCGTCAGGAAGTGGAATAAAAAACTCTCCAAAAATTTGGTAGTTTGAATTTTATTTCATAAATTCGTGCCGAAAAGAAAGGGGCATGATGCTGACGGTAGATAACTTCTTGGACTACTTGCGTTACGAGCGCGGCAGATCGGATCTCACGGTGATGAGCTATGGAAAAGATTTGCATGCCTTCGAGCAGTTTTTCAAAAGTAAAGATACCGGCATCTCATGGGAAACAGTCGACGCTGATGTCATCCGTGATTGGATGGAGTCGATGATGGACTGTGGGAACAAAGCATCGTCAGTGGACCGTCGGTTGTCCGCGGTGCGGAGCTTCTACCGCTACGCATTGGTTCATAAAATGATAGACAATGATCCCTCTCACGGTGTCGTAGGCCCGAAAAAGGAAAAGCCATTGCCGCAGTTCTTGAAAGAATCGGAGATGGATAGCCTCTTGGACGGCGACCGGTGGAACACTCTGTATAAAGAGGTGTTGGCCCGGACGATTATTATGACATTCTATGAGACGGGAATACGTGTCTCGGAACTAGTTGGACTCGGTGATGTGGACGTGGATTTCGCAACCGGTGAGATGAAAGTGACCGGCAAACGCGATAAGCAGCGTGTCATCCCCTTTGGGAAAGAACTGGCAAGAACGCTGAAAGATTACCGGGCGCAACGCAATCATGATGTAGAGATACATTCGAACCGGTTCTTTCTGTCGCAAAAAGGCCAGGCGCTGAACATCAAGCAGGTGAGCTATATGGTAAGGAAATATCTGACGGCAGCCTGTACGTTGAAGAAGCGCACCCCCCATGTGCTTAGGCACACCTTTGCTACGGCGATGCTCAATAATCATGCCGATTTGGAAAGCGTGAAGAAGTTGCTTGGTCATGAGTCTCTCTCTACAACGGAGATTTACACTCACACCACCTTTGAGCAACTGAAACGAGTTTATACGAATGCCCATCCAAGGGCTTAACCTTTAAAACTGGAGGTGCTTATGGAAATTAAGATTCAGTCGATCAATCTCGACGCTACCGAGAAGTTACAGGCGTTCATTGAAAAGAAGACCGCCAAGTTGGAAAAAACTTTTGAAGACATTCAGAAAGTAGAGGTGCAATTAAAGGTCGTCAAGCCTGCCACCGCATTAAATAAGGAAGTAACTCTTACGGTCGATGTGCCGGGAGCGAGTCCACTCTTCGTGAAGAAGACGTGTGATACTTTTGAAGAAGGAATTGACCAAAGCGTCGATTCGATGCGCGTGCAACTGACGAAATTGAAGGAAAAAATGCGTAGTCACTAAAAAAAACATCCAAAAATTTGGATGATTGAAAAATAAGTCGTATCTTTGCAGCCGTTTTACAACGAGTCCGTCTTTATGACAGCTGCGACGGCTGCAAAGATTTGCCTCTTTAGCTCAGTTGGCCAGAGCACGTGATTTGTAATCTCGGGGTCGTTG
>CAYPJA010000021.1:0-38026 GCA_964411005.1 uncultured Prevotella sp.
CATCGGGCTCTCGCCGTTGCGGCCGTAGAGTACCTTCAGGAGGTCGGTCTGTTCGCTCTTCGTGGGCAGTCCTGTCGAAGGGCCACCGCGTTGCACGTCGATGATGACCAGTGGCAATTCGTCGATGACGGCCAGATTGATGGCCTCCGACTTCAGGCAGATGCCCGGTCCCGATGTGGAAGTGGCGGCGAGGGCACCGGCAAAGGCGGCTCCGACGGCAGACGAGCAGGCCGAAATCTCGTCTTCGCTCTGCATGGTGATGACGCCGAGCGACTTGTGCTTGGCCAGCTCGTGCAGGATGTCGGTGGCTGGCGTGATGGGGTAGGAGCCGAGATAGAGGCGCAGGCCGGCCTTTTCGGCGGCGGCAATGAGACCGTAGGCAGTGGCCTTATTGCCTGTGATGTCCATATAGCGTCCGGGCTCTTTCGCTTTCGACTCGATGCGATAGGTCGAGGGGGTGCTGCTGTGTGTGTTTTGTCCGTAGTCGTAACCTGCCTCGACGACCTTCATGTTCCAGTCGGCCACGCCGGGTTTCTTGGCGAACTTCTCGTGGAGGAAGTTGCTCACGAGCTGCAGGTCGCGGTTGAAGAGCCAGCACACGATGCCAAGGGCAAACATGTTGCGGCTTTTGAGCACGGTTTTCACAGGCAGGGGCTCTTCCTGAGCGTTATTGAGCTCCTTCACCATGCGTGTGATGGGGCATGCCACGACACGGTCGGGATCGACGCCGAGTTCAGCGAGATAGTCGTCGGAGGTTATTTTTGCCTTGGCCAGGTCGGCCGGTCCGAAAGCGTCGGTGTCGATGATGACAGTCGCCTGCGGTTTGGCATAGCGCAGTTGCGTCTTCAGGGCAGCGGCATTCATGGCCACGAGCACGTTGCACTTGTCGCCCGGCGTGTAGACATGGCCCTCGCCGATGTGTACTTGAAAGCCACTGACGCCCGTCAGCGACCCTTGCGGGGCGCGGATGTCGGCAGGATAGTCGGGAAACGTCGAGATGCCGTTGCCCACGATGGCGGAGACTGTCGAGAAAATGTTGCCCGCCAGTTGCATGCCGTCGCCAGAATCGCCAGAGAATCTAACGACGACGTTGTCCAGTTCCTGGATGTCGAGACCTTCTTTTTTCATTATGTTTTTGTTTGGGTCTTTGAGATAGATGTTTTAACGTCTGTGTAAAAGATGATGCCGGCCGTCCTCAGCGTACGTATTTGGAGCCTTCCGAGAGGAAGATTCCGTGTGTCTGTGGGAGCTTGTTGCCCACAAACTGCCCGCCGAGGGTGTAGACTTTGCGTTCTGCGGACGGTGTGCGCACGCCGGTGATGCCGGTTGCTACGTTTTGTTCGCGTATTTCTTCCTGTGTGAGGGCGATGTCGTAGAGGCGGAAGTTGTCCATCTTGCCCACGAGGTCGCCGTTGTCGCTGTTATTGTCCCACCACTGAGTGCGGCCGATGTAGTTGCGTTTGTCCTGTGCGCTCTCCACGAGCTGCCACGGCTCAGCGGTGATATTGGTGCCCTCGGCCACGAGTTCGCCGTTAGCATAGATTCTCATGCGGTGGTCGGCAGCGTTGAAGGTGACGGCAAAGTGAACCATCGAGTCTTGTGGCATGGTCTGTCTCGACTCCACCATGACAGTTGTGCCACCGTTGTATTTGACCCCGGCCGAGAAGTTGAAGCTGCTGGTCAGGCGCATGAAGACGCTGTTGCCCGACCCCGACCCGAAGTCGAAGAATCGCGGTAGCTTGCCGCGGTTGTGTACGTAGGCGTCAAAGAGGAAGGTGTAGGAACGCATGTTCTTGAGTAGTCCGGCTGGTGCGAGGGCGTAGCCGTTGGTCGAGAAGGCCGTCGGCTGGTTCTGGAGCAGGTTGAGCGTGCCGTCGACGCGTGCCGCCCCCATTACCTGCAGGTCGTTGCCATTCCCCGAGAGGTCACGCACCTTGGTGGCAGAACCGTCCTCGTAGACATTGGCTTCCTCAAAGTCGTAGCTTGTGCGGAGATTGTTCTTGATGTCGCGCGGATAGACCGTGACATCCATTTCCATGGGTTCATTGTCGAGCATGAACGACAGCTCTACGTCGGTCTCTTCGTCGGGCAGGTTGACAATGCCGGTGTTCGATACGATGTCAGGATTGCTGCTCTGCCAGTGGAGTTTCATGCCGTCTATTTCCTGCGGCAGCACAATGTCGGTGTGTACCTCATCAGCAGGCATGTAAGGAGCAATCTTGCCCATGAAGGACATGCGCCGCACGGCATCCTGCGAGAGAGTCTTGTTCCACAGCAGTGGCCACTCGTCTTCGGCGAGCGTCTTGTCGACGGTGGGCAACGAGGCCTGTAGTCCCTCTACGGACAGTTTCATCTCCAGCATCTCGTTGCGATAGAGCTGCAGCCACTGTCCGTCGTAGCTGACGGTGACCATCGCTGATGATATTTTCGTCAGATGCGTGTCACCGTTGGTTCCGTTGGAGGCGTTTGCCCAGTCGTCGCTGGTGTAGAATCGGTTCTGGCTGACGGTGTCTCGGCCGTTGATGCTGACGTGCAGGCGGGCGTCCGTTCCTAATGTCACCTTCAGCGTGCCGGCGTCGATGATGTCGCCTCGATAGCTGTCGGGCACGTTGTAGAAGCGTGCGATGGTGAAGGGTGCCGTGCCTTTGAAGAGCTCGTCACTCTGTGCGTCGAAGTCGTCGTAGTAGTCTTCACACTGGTCGTCGAGGAAGTTGGTGTCGCCTTGTGGCAGATCGTAGTCGCACATCAGCCGCGTTGGGTAGCCTTTTGGATAGTTGCGGTTGACCATCCAATAGTAGTAGTCGCCGTTCATCCAGGTCAACCGCAGTTGGCTGTTCTTCGAACCTGGCAGAATATAGGGTCGGATGTTGTTCTTTTCCGAGTCTTTCGTGATTTGCTGCGATCCGCTGACGGTTCCGTCGTCGGCGATGGTGTACTTCCAAATCTCGTAGACTCCCTCCTTATTATATAGTCCGCTTTTCGTCGGAACAGACAGGTAGAGGTCGTTCACGTTGTCGGGGTCGAGAGCCATTCCGCCGCTGTAGCAACGCTCGGTTGAGTTCCAGTTTTGGTGGAAGGCGTGTCCGCCATACTGCACCCATGTGTCGCGCCATTCTGCCCCTGTCCAACGGCCGTAGTGATAGACGTGTGTGGTCTTGGCGTTGTCGATGTGGGTATAGGCGATGACAGGCTTCTCGTCCTTGTCGAGGGCAATCTGCCACACCCAGTTGCGGATGTTTGCCGTGTGGTCGACCACGGTGTAGGGATAGCTGTTAAGGTAGTTGCTGGTCTTGTTGACGTTGAAGGCACCGTTGGCAATGGTCTTGAGCGTCGTACCCTTGATGTCCTTGAGCACGGGACCGTTGCCGTGGTTGATGTCAATCACGTTGAAGTAGAGCCAGTTGGGCTGTTCGTTGTCGGGATGTCCCGTGGTGTAGGCCAGGTATATTTTGTCCTTTCCGTTGCTGTGGTATTTGGCATAGGGTCGTGACCCCGTCGACTGCACGATCTGCTGCGGCCCGAAGTCGATGGTTACGTTGTCGTCGGCATCGGGCATGGTGATGCGCGCGATGGTCGGATGCCAGTTGATGCCTCGCCAGCAGATGTAGATGTGTTGCGGATCGTCGCTGAGGATGAAGGGTGAAGGATAGGTGGTGTTATTCTTCACCGTGATGTATTTCTCCTCGCCGAGTTGCGAGATGTCGCCCGGCCGCACGGAGACGCGATACCAGATCTTGGCCTCGTCGGTATGGCGTGTGTAGAAAATCATGACGCGCTCGTCGGGCAGCACGAGGAAGGTGGGGTTGTTGTGGTCGTCGGGCTGGAAAGCCGAGCGCACAAGCACTTCGGTGCGCGTGCCCGTGAGGAAGTCAACCTGCGTAGCCTTGATGTTTCCGTGCACGTCGATGTAGCCCAGGTAGCTTGCGTTGATGGTGCCGGCGGCGTTCTCGTAATGGATGGCGCGTGGATCGGCAAACCAACACCATGCGCCCTCGTTGGTGATGACATTGGAGGCGGCCGCACGAAGCAGGCCCGTCAGCAACAACAGGGAGGATAATAAAAGTTGTTTCATATGACAGTTAGTTCTCGTTTGTTTTCAGTTCACACCACGCAGTCCGCCCGAAGATGTTTGCCACTTGCCGGCCGGATCTGGCGGAGATGATAGGAAATCGCTGCAAAGATAATAAAAAATCTGTTGATGCTTGGTCGTTTGGAAGAATTTGTGTAATTTTCGGCTGTTTCACCGCCTTTAGGAGGCGAAGGACGATTAAATCCTGCACAGTGAAAGGAATAGACAACAAGAAAAAAATAGAAGCACATGAGAAAAATGACATTCACCGCCATCCTGCTGCTGGCCACGTTCGCCGTGCATGCGCAGAGGCGCGCGTTCACCATTGAGGACGTCTATCGCGTAAAAACGCCATCGGGCGTTGCCGTCACCCGCGATGGCCGTATAGCCTTGACCGTAAGCTCGTCGGACTTGAAAGCACAGACTTCGGCGAGCAATGTTTATCTGAACGACAACGGCAGAGACAGCCGGGGAGGCGGTTTCCGGGCCGTCACCACCGATGGCAAAAGCTTTGCTCCGCAGTGGAGCGCCGACGGACAGACACTCTACTTCTCGTCCTATCGCAGTGGCACCACGCAGGTCTACCGCTATGATCCCGCCACGCAGACCACTACGCAGCTCACCGACTATGCGCTCGGCACGCAGGGGGCCGTGGTGTCGGCCGACGGACGGCTCATCGCCTTTGCCGCCGAGGTGTGGCCGCAGATTGGCGGGGCCGACGGCAAGGCCAATGCCGAGGCCAACGAGCGCAAGCGCAAGGCTCCCGTGCAGGCTCATCTGTCCGACCGCTTGCTCTTCCGCCACTGGGACGACTACACCGATGGCCGCTATTGGCACATCATTGTCTACGACACAGAGAGGAAAGTCTACACCGACCTGACGCCGGGCGAATATCACGCGCCGACCTTCTCGCCGGGTGGGCCGTCGGGTTTTGTCTTCTCGCCCGACTCGAAGGAGTTGTGCTATCTGAGCAACCACGACGCGCGCCCCGAGGCTTCGACCAATGCTGACCTGTGGGTGGTGAGCACTGAGGGTGGCGAGGCACGCAACGTGACCGCCGACAACCCGGCCTGGGACGGCAGCCCACAGTATAGTCCCGACGGCCGCTACATTGCCTACCGCACGCAGCGTGTGCCGGGCTATGAGAGTGACCGTTTCCGTCTGGCTCTCTACGACCGTCGGACGGGGCAGAAGACCGTTCTTACCGAAGACTTCGACAACTGGGTCGACGACTATCGATGGTCGTCCGACTCCAAGCGCATCTTCTTCCTCGGCGAGGAGCGCGGCTATGAGCCGCTCTATGAGCTGCGGCTGAAAGACCGACGCATCACCAAGCTCATCGGCGACCGCGCCATCTCGGCGTTCGACTTCGACGACAAGGGCTTCTTCTATTACGTCTGGAGCAGCACCGGATGTCCTTCCGAGCTCTACCGATCACGCCCCAACGGCAAGGATGTCTCGCGCGTCGGCCTGTCGACGAGCCATTCGGGCGCGCTGGCAGAGAGCAATCTCTCGCTTCTCAACGACAGTTTGCTCGCCAAGGTCGACTTCCGTCCTTCTGAGAGCCACTGGGTGGTCGGCGCCGATGGCGACAGCGTCGAGTTCTTCGTAGTCAAGCCGCATGGCTTCAATCCGCAGCAGAAGTATCCGCTCATCATCAACGTGCACGGAGGTCCGCAGATGCAATGGATGGACAGCTATCGGCCCGACTGGCAGGTCTATCCGGGCGCGGGCTATGTAGTGGCCTATCCCAATCCTCATGGCTCCACGGGCTACGGCCAGAACTTCTGTCGTGCCATCAGCGGATCGTGGGGCGGCCGTCCCTT
Source organism: uncultured Prevotella sp. (assembly GCA_964411005.1). Classification (GTDB taxonomy): domain Bacteria; phylum Bacteroidota; class Bacteroidia; order Bacteroidales; family Bacteroidaceae; genus Prevotella. Next base: position 5,896 of record CAYPJA010000021.1, read on the forward strand.
CGAGGACGTGATGCGCGTCACCGACGCGCTGGCCCGGCTCGAATACGTCGACTCCACGCGCATGGGTGCCATGGGATGGTCGTATGGCGGCTATTTCATGAACTGGCTGCAGGGCCACACCCGGCGTTTCAAGTGTCTGGCCTCGATGATGGGACTCTTTGATTTGCGCTCCATGTGGGGTGCCACGGAGGAGCTGTGGTTCCCCAACTTCGAGATGGAGGGACAGCCGTGGAACTCTGATCTCTACCGAAAGTGGAGCCCGTCGGAATATGTCACGCGCTTCGCTACGCCCACACTCATCATCGCGGGCGAGCGAGACTATCGTGTTCCCTACACGCAGAGCTTGCAATATTTCTCCACATTGCAGACCCTCGGCATCCCGAGCCGCATCATCGTCTTCAAGAACGACGGTCATTGGCCGTCAAGTCTCCGCTCGATGCCGCTCTATTATAACGCCCATCTCGAATGGTTCCATCAGTATCTTGGCGGTCGGCCCGCACCGTGGAAGAGTGAGGATCTGGTCAATGGAGTAGATGTTTATTGATCATTTTTTTCGCGATGTCTCGTCGCCTGTTTGATCTTAGACTGAGAAACCGCCATCTTGGCATGGCAGGGAGGAGCAGGCATGCTCCTCCTTTTTTGTCGATAGCGGTGGCGAACGTGACCGGTGTGGGCGCGGGAGACCGTGTCTTGGCGTGCAAAAGATGGTCTTTTGCGTTGCAGGAAACCGTCGTTTGCTCGCTTGTTGACCGTTGTATGTCAGCTGAAAGGCCGTCTTTTGTCCGTTCGTTGACCGTCTCTTGCCGGATGGGCTGCCACTTCCTTGTTTGCCGATTGCCGTCGGCAAATGGATGAAAAAAGGCGGATGGGAAGCGGCGGAATCGCTGGAAATGATTAACTTTGTGGCGTAGAAAGATGAGGGGCGGCTTTGCCGGCAGGTCTTCGTGCCCGGCAGGCCGCTGCCTTCAGAGGCATCTGGCTATATAAGAACGAATAATAAGTATCAATCAAAAAGAACAGACATGAAGAGAAAACTGACAATCGTGCTCATGTCGCTGGTCTTCACGGCCGTGGCCATGGCACAAGGACAATGGACAACGATCCGCAACGGCGGTCTCTGGACCGATGACCGGGGCGAGACGGTGCAGGCGCATGCGCCGGGATTCCTTAAGGTAGGCAAGCGGTGGTACATGATTGGTGAGGACCGCAGCAACTCGTGGAACCCGGATGTGAACATGTATTCGAGCGAGGACTTACAACACTGGCGCTTCGAGGGAAAGGTCATCGAGAACCTGAAAACCACGCCGGAGCTCGGCCGCAGCCGCTTCATCGAGCGGGCCAAACTGCTCTACAACGCCAAGACGCGCCGCTACGTCATCTGGTGCCACTGGGAGGGAGCCGGCTATGGCGCGTCGGAGGCGGCCTCGTTCTCCTGCGACACCATCAACGGCCACTACCGCCTGGAATGGAGCGGACGGCCGTTGGGCATCAAGAGCCGCGACTGCAACGTCTTCACTGACGATAACGGCAAGGCCTACTTTATCTCGACGACGAGCGAGAACACCGACCTCGGCCTCTTTGAGCTCTCTGACGACTATCTGCATGCCGTCAGCCACACCGTCCTCATGCCCGGACAGCGTCGTGAGGCACCTGCAGTTGTCAAGGTGGGAAAGACCTATTTCATGTTGAGTTCGGCCTGTACGGGCTGGGATCCCAACCAGTGCAAGCTCTCGTGGTCGAAAAAACTGGACAAGGGTTGGAGCGAGCTGGAGAACATCGGCGATGCCATTGCCTTCGACACACAGGCTGCGGCGGTGCTTGTCGTCAAGGGAACCAAGCAGACCACCTATCTCTATGTGGGCGACCGATGGATGGATCCCGACCTGCCGCGCTCGAAGACCATCATCTTCCCCATCTTTTTCAAGGGCAAGCAGTGCGTCTTCGAGTATCGTGACTCGTTCGACATCAACTTTGAGACGGGCGAGGTGCGTTTCTGATTGCCAACGGCGAGAGGCTGGTTGGCAACAGTAACCATCAGCAGTTGCAAATAGTAAGAAAGCAGACAGCCACCTTCCCGCATGATTGTGCGCGGAGGTGGCTGTCTTTTGATTATGAGTGATGAGATGAGTTGATGGCTAAGGCTATCCGTAATTGCGAATCCGCAATCCGTAATTAATATTCCTTCTTTGTCTTGCTCTCCTCCCATAGGCGGAAGGCACGCGCGGCCTCGTCGGGCAGCAGGCGTGCCATGGGCTTTCGCCTTTCGGCCACGGGCGTGTCTATCTCCTCATAGATGAAGTCGTCGCTGAAGCCGATGCGCGCCGCGTCTTTACGGTCGTTGGCATACCAGATGCGGTCGAGGCGTGCCCAATAGATGGCGCCGAGACACATCGGGCACGGCTCGCAGGAGCAGAAAATCTCGCAACCCCTCAGGCTGAACGTGCGCAGGCCTCGGCATGCCATGCGGATGGCGTTCACCTCGGCATGTGCCGTCGGGTCGCGGTCGATGGTCACACTGTTGGAAGCCTCGGCCACAATCAGTCCGTCGCGTGCGATGACAGCCCCGAAGGGACCGCCGCCCCGTGCCACGCTTTCCTCGCTCAGCGCGATGGCGCGCCGCATCAGTTGTTCTCTGTCCATGCCGAATGGTCTCATCATGACAGATCGGGAACAGCCCGCGGGCCGTTCCCGATTCGTCATTCGTGTTTATTTTCCCATCAGTTCCTTGATGTAGTCGGCCATCATCAGGTCGTGCTGGCGCACGCTCTTGTAGAGGGTCATCTGGTTCATTGCGCGCACGAGGTTGTGCGTGGGATACTTCACTTTCCAGTATTTGTCACCGTTCAGATAGTCCCAAAGGAAGCGCACGCTCTGCATGAAGGGGAAGAGAGCCACGGCGTAGGGCAGGTTCTCAATCTCGATGGGCGTGAGGAAGCTCTTGGCCGACTCGATGTAGCCGCGCGTGAAGGCCTTGAAGATGTCCTCGTTGAAGCCCACCTTGCTCAGGTCGGCGTCGTCCTCGGCCGTGTAGTTGGCTGCCGTGCGCAGGAAGTCGCCATAGTCGGAGAAGACGAACGACGGCATGACAGTATCGAGGTCGATGACGCACAGCGGCTTTCCGCTCTCGTCATACATCATGTTGTTCACCTTCGTGTCGCAGTGGCAGATGCGTTTGGGCAGCTTGCCCTCGCGGTAGAGGCGCTCGGCCTTGCACATCTCGTCCATGTCCTTGTGTATGTCGGCGAGCAGGGCCTGTACGTCAGGCTCGCTGACGCGGCCGCAGGGGTCGGCGTCGACGACCTCCTGGAGCTGGCGTGCGCGCAGTTCCATGTTGTGGAAGTCGGGTATGGTCTCGCCGAGCGGCTCTTCGATGTCGGCAAGCATGGCCTCGAAGTTGCCGAAAGCCTTGCCGGCCTCATAGGAAGTCTCGGGAGTGACGCTCTCGTAGGTCACCGAGCGCGGGATGAACACGGATATGCGCCAGCAGTTGCCCTCGCTGTCGCGATAGTAAGTCTTGCCGTCGGTGGTCTTGACGAAGCGCAGCGCCTTACGGTCGAGGTCGTCCTCTCCAGCCTCTTCCAGTTTCTTGCGGATGTGGCCGGTGACGACTTCAATGTTGTGTTGAAGCATGTCGACGTTGGTGAACACGCCCTCGTTGACGCGTTGCAGCACATAGTCGGGCTTGTCGTCCTCGACCGTGGTCACTTTCAGCGTGTCGTTGATCAGGCCGTTGCCGAGCGGCTTCACTTCTTTCACTGTGCCTTCCAGCAGGAAATGGCCCAGAATGGCCCCATAGTCTTTTTCTGTTTCCATTGTGTTTAGGTTTCTGTTTCAGTTGTTTTTGACTGTTGCAAAGGTAACAAAAAAGCAGGAAGCCGCGGAAAAATGATGAAAAATTAGACTTTCTTTATATTTATATAACACATCTTGCTGCGCCCCGGCCCTCGGCCGGAAGCATGTGGCGGCCCTATGAGTGGTGCCGGAGGACAGGGCAAAAAAAGGAGAATGACGGGGCTGCTCTCGGAAAAATATTGTATCTTTGCATCCGACATGAGGAAAGCATTGATACGCCTGCTGAGAAACTGGACGTTGCCGGTGGCCATGGTCACCGGTGCGGTGGTCTATCTGCTGTTTGCCCATGTGCCGCTGCTGAGGCCTGTCGGCCAGTGGTATGCCCCCTACAACCAGTATGTCATGCCCGACTTCATGTTCCTCATTCTCTATGTCACGTTTTGCAAAGTCGACTTCCGGCGGCTCCTGCCCGTGCGGTGGCACCTGTGGATAGGCGTGCAGCAGGTGGTGTTTGTGCTCGCGCTGGTGGGCATCATCACGGAGTTTCACATCACGGGCCGTGCCCTTGTCATGCTGGAAGCCATCCTCGTGTGTGTCATCGGGCCGTGTGCGGCTGCGGCACCCGTCGTCACTGCCAAACTCGGCGGCAATCTGGAGGAGATGACGACTTATACATTCCTGTCCAATTTCATCTCGGCCCTGCTCATCCCGCTGTGCTTCCCGTTGCTTCCGCAGACTGCGGAGGTGGCCGCCCACATGTCTTTCCTGCCGCTTTTCCTGGAGATACTGTGGAAGGTAAGCATGGTGCTTTTGTTGCCTATGCTGCTGGCCTTCATCACGAAGCATGCGCTTAGGCGTCTGCATGCGTGGCTGGTGTCGGTACGCGACTTAAGCTATTATCTCTGGGGCTGCTCGCTCGTCGTCGTCACCGGCACCACGGTGATGAATATTGCCGACGCTTGGGAGCACACGCCGCCCCTTTTCCTCGTCGCCGTTGCCGGGATGGCCCTGCTGCTCTGCGTCGTGCAGTTTGCCACGGGCCGTTATATCGGTCACTTCTTCGGCAAGACCGCAGAGGCCGGACAAAGTCTTGGGCAGAAGAACACGGCCTTCTCCATCTGGGTGGCCACGGCTTTTCTCAACCCGCTTTCGTCTGTAGGCCCGGGCTGCTACATCCTTTGGCAGAACATCATCAACTCGGGCGAGATCTGGATGGCGCGCAGGCGGGGTGAGGAGAAGGCGTCGTGAGTGATCAGGTATTTAGGTGAGAGTGATTATTGATTAAGTAAAACAAAACAACGAATAACGAACCAAACAGCAAACAACTATCAAAATGAAAAAACTATTGACATTGCTTTTAGCGGCCATGGCCGTGACGGCCAATGCCCAGAACCCGGTGAAGGGCGACTATGGCTATCTCTATTGCCACATGAGCGACAAGGGTGAGTGGACGGCTTATGCCGTGAGCCGAGACGGTTACAACTACACTGACATCCTCGGAGGCGACCCCATCTTCGACCCGAAGGAGCACGCCCGCATCGAAGGAGGCACCCGCGATGCCTACGTCACGCGTGCCTGGAACGCTAAGGGCTATGTGATGGTCACCACCGACATGTGTGTGGCCAAGAGTCACAAATGGGACAACTACGGCATCGACCTGTTGCGATCGAAGGATCTCATCGAATGGGAGAGCGTCACGTTCGATTTCCGCAAGGGTATGTCGCTCTTCTCTGATGGCGCTACGGCCCCGTCGGTCTACCGCGACTGGTCAACCATCAACCGGGTGTGGGCTCCGCAGATATTCTGGGATCCCGACTATGTGTGGCCTAACGGCGAGCGGGGCGGCTACATGGTCTACTACTCGATGCTCAACCGTGCCGAGGAGAAGTATGACCGCATGTACTACAGCTACGCCTCAAAGGACTTCACGCGCCTTACGGCACCCCGTCTGCTCTTCGACTGGGGGTATGCCACCATCGACTGTGACATCAATCTGCTCAAGGACGGAAAGTATCACATGCTCATCAAGAAGGAGGGAGGCAAGCCCGGAATCTATACGGCCGTGAGTGATCACCTTACCTATGGCTGGGGCGAGCCGGTAGAGCATGATTATGTGAGCTTCGAGGGGCGCAAGAACTGCGAGGGCTCGTCGGCTTTCCAGCTCATCGGCGACTCCACGTGGCGCGTGGCCTACATACAGTATAGCGATAATCCGAAACATTACCGCATCTGCAAGGCCGACGCCAACCTGCGCAACTTTCATGACCCGGTCGACATCAAGGGCGTCACAGGCCCGCAGCACGGCTCCTTCATGCGCATCACGAAGAAGGAATACAAGCGCTTGCTGAAGCTGAACGACAAGAAGTGATCAATGTGTTTAGGCGTTGGTTAATATGTATTTAGCTATTAGTGAGAATGTGTTTAGCTATTAGCGAATAGGTATTTAATCATTGATTGGATAGAAAAGAGCCACCCTTGCGCACTCATAGCGCAAGGGTGGCTCTTTCTTGATTTATGAATTTGTGATTAAATCAATTCGTAATTGCAAATTCGGGAACTACTCTTCCGGGGCCTTGTCGATGAGATCCATAAACTGGTCGAGCTTCGGCGTGATGATGATCTGGGTGCGGCGGTTGCGCTGCTTGCCCATCTCGGTGTCGTTGCTGGCGATGGGGTTGAACTCACCGCGTCCGCCTGCCGTGAGACGCTTGGGCTCCACGCCGAAGTGATCGATGAGATACTGCACGACGCTGGAGGCACGCAGAGCCGAGAGATCCCAGTTGTTGCGGATGTTCTTCATCGATTCGGCAGTCGTGTTGATGGGCACGTTGTCAGTGTTGCCCTCGATGAGCACGTCGTAGTCCTTGTAGTCCATGATGATTTTGGCAATCTTCGACAGTGTCTCCTGTGCCCGGTCGTTAATCTCGTAGGAGCCGCTCTTGTAGAGCATGTTGTCAGCCAGCGAGATGTAGACCACGCCCTTGAGCACCTGCACGTCGACTTCCTTCATCTCCTCTTTCGAGAGCGAGCGCGTGAGGTTGTTGGTCAGCACCATGTTGAGCGAGTCCGACTTGCTCTTTACCTCCACCAGATGGCGGATGTATTGGTTCGACTCGTTGATTTGGTCGACGAGCTTCTCAATGTTGACATTGTTCTGGCTGGAGTTGCTCAGGCTCTTGTCAAGGCTCGACTGCAAGGCGGCATAGTCTTTTTTCTGCTGGGCGAGCTGGTCTTCGAGCGATGCCACACGGACCCGCGTGGCGGCGAGCCGCTCCTTCGCGTCCTGATAGTCGGCTGTCAGTTGCTTGTTCTCCTGCTGGCAGTTCTGCAAATCCTTCTTGCTGGCACAGCCTGTCATGAGCAGGGCGCCGGCGAGCATGGACAGTAAAAACAAATTCTTCTTCATGTTCACTTGTTGTTTTGTTATTAGTTGTCTGTTGTTTTGTTGCCGGTTCCTCGTTTTTTCTTCTTGTCCGGGCTGGCACCGGCGGCCCGGCGGGGCGGGTCTTGTGCCCGTCTGTACGGTCGGGAACGACCGCGGTCTTCGCGAGACAAAGTTATTATAATGACGTGAAACAGTGGGCTTTAGTTTTTATCTTTAAAGTATTTTAACCTCTTTTCCCCCGTTTTGTGCTATTTTTGCATTCATTCCGCCGGCCGCTCCCGGTTCACGTGCAGTCGTTTCAGAAGGCCTAAAATGCCAAAAATGTAACCGTCTGCACGGCTTTTATCCTTTTTTATAACCTTTTTTCAACCTACTTATTACTTATTTTATTAACTTTGAGGCCACAAAAGGCTAATCTTACATAGGTTTATGATTATCAATTTCAATATAGACTACAAGACTTTCTATGGAGAGGAAGTCTTGCTCAACATCATCGGGGCTGACGGTCGGCCCGTGGCCCGCACCATGAGCACGCTCGACGGAAAGCGTTGGTTCTGCCAGCTCAACATCGACGCAAAGGCCCGTCCTGCCGTGATCGATTATTTCTACAGCACCGACTATGGCACGACGCAGCGCCGCCGCGAGTGGATGCTCGTCGGCCACCGCCTGGATCTCAGTGCCGCCAAAGGCATTGCTTACACCGTCTACGACCGCTGGCACGACATTCCCGACGACTCCTGTCTCTACAGCTCGGCCTTCACCGACTGCATCTATCATCATCGTGGCGGCCCGATAAGCCGCACCGAATACGGCCGCACGGTGCGTCTGGTGGTGCGTGCCCCACAGTTGCGTGACGGCGAGCGTCTTGCCGTCCTTGGTGCCGACGACGCGCTGGGTCATTGGGACTCGCTGCGCGCCATCGACATGACGCAGCACAACATCAACGAGTGGGCCGTCGACCTCAACGCCGACGCCTTCCCCGAGCGGCACATCGAGTTCAAGTTTGTCGTGCTCGATGCCGTCAAGGACGTCACGCCGCTGTGGGAGGAAGGACAGAACCGCACCGTCGACTTCCCGGAAATGCAGGAAGGCAGCGTCGTGGTCTATGGGTTGGAGCAGGCTTCTTTCCCCATCTACGGCCGCAAGCTTGCGGGCACGCTCGTGCCCGTGTTCTCTCTGCGCACCCGGGGCAGTTTCGGCGTGGGCGACTTCGGCGACCTGAAGACCATGATCGACTATGTGGCGCAGACCCACCAGCACGTGTTGCAGATTCTGCCCGTCAACGATACCACCACTACGCATACATGGACCGACAGTTATCCCTATTCGTGCATATCCGTCTTTGCCCTGCATCCGCAGTATGTCGACCTGCGCCAGCTGCCACCGCTCACTGACGAGGGACGCCGCAGCCATTATGCCGACCTGCAGGCCGACCTCAACACGCTGCCGCAGGTCGACTATGAGCGCGTGATCAAGGCCAAGATGGCCTATCTGCGCGAGCTCTATGAGCAAGAGTGGCATCACATGGTGTCGACGAAGGCCTATCGCGACTTCTTCAATCGCGCCGCGTCGTGGCTTGTCCCTTACGCTCAATATTGCACGCTACGCGACAAGTACGGCACGGCCGACTTCTCGCAGTGGCCCGACCACAAGCAATGGGATGAGGCCGACCGCAAGAGCCTCGCCAACAGTCGCACGAAAGCCTATAAGGAAGTGGAGTTCTTGTATTTCGTCCAGTTCGTCCTCAACCGTCAGTTGGAGTCGGCTCACGATTATGCACGCTCCCGGCACGTCATTCTCAAGGGCGACATTCCCATCGGTGTGAGCCGCTATGGCTGCGACGTGTGGATGGAGCCCCGCTATTTCAATCTCGACGGACAGGCCGGCGCGCCGCCCGACGACTTCGCCACCGATGGTCAAAACTGGGGTTTTCCCACTTACAACTGGGAAGCCATGCTTGCCGACGGGTGCCGCTGGTGGGTGAGCCGCTTCCAGAACATGGCTCATTTCTTCGACGCCTACCGCATCGACCACGTGCTCGGCTTCTTCCGCATTTGGGAGATTCCTGTCAATGCCGTGAGCGGACTGCTTGGTCAGTTCTCTCCCGCGCTCGGCCTGACGCGGCAGGAGATAGAGGCCTACGGTCTCCGTTTCCTGGAAGAGCAGTTTCTTCAGCCATTCATCAGCGACTGGGTGCTCGACCGTGTCTTCCACGACCGTGCGCAGGAGGTGAGAGACAAATATCTTGACCATGCGCATGACGACATTTGGCAGATGAAGCCGGCCTATGACACGCAGCGAAAGGTCGTGCAAGCCTTTGCCGGAGTCACTGACCGTCAGGAACTCGACCTGCGCGACGGGCTCCTGACGCTCATCGCCGACGTGCTCTTCGTGCGTGACCGCAACGACGCCGGGAAGTTCCATCCGCGCATCTGCGCCCAGCACGACTTCACCTATGAGGCCCTCGTCGGCAGCGACAAGGACGCTTTCAACCGTCTCTATGACGACTATTTCTATCGCCGCAACAACCAGTTCTGGTATCGCGAGGCCATGAAGAAACTGCCGCGTCTTGTGGAAGCCACGCGCATGCTTGTCTGCGCCGAAGACCTCGGCATGGTGCCCGGTTGCGTGCCATGGGTGATGGACGAGCTGAAGATTCTGTCGCTGGAGATTCAGTCGATGCCGAAAGACCCGAAGGTGCGCTTTGGCCACCTCAGCCGCAACCCTTACCTGTCAGTCTGCACCATCTCCACCCACGACATGTCAACGCTGCGCCAGTGGTGGGACGAGAGCGCCGAGCGCACGCAAGACTACTACAGCAGTATGCTTCACCGCAGTGGTGCCGCTCCCCATCCGTTGCCCGGGTGGCTGGCCGGCGATATAGTCAGCCGCCATCTCACCTCCCCGAGCATGCTTTGCATCCTGTCCATACAAGACTGGATGGCCATCAACGAGCGGCTCCGTCTGCCCGATGCCGCTGCCGAGCGCATCAACATTCCTGCCAATCCGCATCATTACTGGCGCTACCGCATGCACGTCAACATTGAGGACCTGATGAAGAACCACGAGTTCTGTCAGCAGGTCACCGGCCTCGTCGAGGAGTCGGGACGCTGACCGCCCTGCTGCTATCTGCTTATGTAGGCATTGATGGCAGGCCAAGACCGGCCACGAAGACCGCCACGAGAAATTCCTTTCCCATCTGCTGGAGGGCAGGTGGACGCTTATGGCGTGGTTGTGCGCATCGCCTGACTGATTTCGCGTGCGACGACTTCCGAATATTTCTCGGCACCAAAGGCGTTCAGGTGTACGCTGTCTTGGAAGTAGCGGCGGTCGGAGATGAAGCGGCGGTCGTTCTGGTGGTAAAACAGGGGAATGCCATGGCTTCTGCATAGCCTTTGGATGGCGGCGTAATGGGTTGAGCGATGGCGGTGACCGTAGGTCGGACTGACGCAGAAGACAAGCTTTGTGCCGCTGCGCTTGCAGTCTTGAATCAGTCTGACGAGATATTTCTCTTTGAAAGGATCTATCGGCTTTTGGCCGACGGCACTGTCAATTGCCGGGGGAGCATAGTTGAGCGAGCCTGTCAGCGGCTTATATCCGAGAAAGTCCTGCTGCAGGGGATGGATGGCGTCGCTCACGATTTGCAGACTCTTGCCATTGTAGCGGTAGGCCTGGCATAGCATCTTGTAACGTTCGGCGGGGTTGATGTCCCAGACCATGCTGTCAACGGCGGGGCGGCCGTAAAACTGCCGGAGCCATTCCAGATACTTGGAATGGTCGTCTTGGTCGACGTCGAACCCACTCAGGTCGTAGATGACCAACTTGGGACTGTAGCGGGCGGACTGCATCTTGTAGTAAGGATACATCATCAGGATGCCGTTTCCGTCACGTCCGGCGTTGTAGCATGTCATGCCCAGGTCTTTGCCGAGTATTCGCGGGTCATAATGATGAATGGCGCGCGAGCTGCCGAAGACAATGATGTCGGCCGTGACGTGGTCGGCAATCTCGTTGTTGCGGCCTGTGTCGCCGCCTTTGGCATGAGCTATCAGCACGGTGAGGCCCTCGCCGACGGCCCGGTCGATGGCGGCAAACAGCAACAGGAAAATGAGAATGCGAATCAATAACTTTTTCATGACCTAAAAACTTGCATAGATAAACGAACTGGAATCGAGCACGCCAAACAGCAGAATGGCGAAAAGCACTACCAGATAGGCTGTCCACCGGACGGCGATATGCCTATTGTGGAACAATGAGAAAGATGTGAATTCTTCCGTCCAGTCTTTGAGCACCACAGCGGAAAGGGCCGCGACGGTGAGCACCAGGTCGGTCTTGGTGCCCATGTAGAGGGCTGACGGCATGTCGGTGAGGATTTTCGCCGTCACGTAGAGCCCGTCCTTGATTGTAGGCATGCGGAAGAAAATCCAGGCAAAGGTGACGAGCGTGAATGTAATCGCAATCCGGACGACTCTCATCGCGCCCCTCTTGTCGTGTCGCTGCAGCCCCAATGCTTTTTCGACAATCTGGAACATGCCGTGCAGGACGCCCCAAAGCACGAAGGTCCAGTTGGCCCCGTGCCAGACTCCGCTGACGAGGAAGGTGACGAGGATGTTAAGATAGCAGCGTGTCTTGGAGCATCTGTTGCCGCCCAACGGAATGTATACATAGTCTTTCAGCCATGTTGACAACGATATGTGCCAGCGTCGCCAGAAGTCGGTGACGCTGACAGACAGATAGGGACGCCGGAAGTTGTTGATGAGGCTGAAGCCCATCACGGCACCCACGCCGATGGCCATCAGCGAATAACCTGCGAAGTCGGCGTAGATTTGGAACGCGTAGAGGACGGCGGCTGCGAGACAACTGCTGCCCGACTGATACTCGTAGTGGTTGAACACGGTGTCGACGTAGAGCCCGAGTCTGTCGGCGACGACCGTTTTTAGGAAGAATCCCCACAAGAGCCAGCGCAGACCTTGCACGCATTTGCCGTAGTCGAATGTGCGTCGGGCCTTGATCTGTGGCAACAGGTCTTGCGCCTTACTGATGGGGCCGGAGGCAATCTGCGGGAAGAAACCCACGAAGAGCATGTAGTCCCACCAGTCGTGCTCGGCCGGGATGCGTCTGTAGTAGACGTCGAACAGATAGCCGACCGCCTGAAAGGAGAAGAAGCTGATGCCTAACGGTATGGCCCAGTTGAGTCCCGGCAGCCCGGCATGTATGCCTAAGACCTGCAGCAGCTCGTTGATGTTCTCGGTCAGGAAGTTGTAGTATTTGAACAGGCCCAGCGGCAACAGGGCCAACGAGACGCCCGCGACGATATATCTGCGCTGGCCGTAAGCCTGCCTGCGTTCTATGAGACGGGCAAAGAGATAGGTTGTGGCCGTGACGGCCAACAGAAACAGGCACCACACGGGGCTGCTCGCGGCGTAGAGTCCATAGCTGACCAGCAGGAGCAGCAGGTTGGGCAGGCGGTTGCCGGTGGACTTGCGCAAAGTGAGACAATAGATGGTGAAGATGATGGGGAAGATCCAGAGAAAGGTGAAGGAGTTGAATGTCATCGAAGCGGGTCTGCATCCTTTTGCGCCACGACTCCCGACGGCTGATTCATACTACTTTTTTGCTGATATACACAGAAACGAAAAACGTGGAGCCAGACTGTCGCTCGTTCCACGGTGTAAAGGCCTTCGCATTGCCCAAATTGTCGAAACGAGCAACGCTGAAAGCCCCACGCAGATGTATATATAGACAGCCCTCAACCATCTTGGGGGCGGCAGGCCTCCATGCATGGTTGTGTGGGCATGTATACGTACATCCCAAGGGGCGTCCCCGTTGCTTGGTTCCTTGACAATTTGTCTGAAGTTGCGAAGTTCTTACACCGTCAAAAACCCAAGCGCACAGTTACGCCTTCATTAAATGTATAACCGTCCCCGCCTCTTGCCCCGGGGGCTTTCAGCAGAAACGATGGTGCAAAGTAAAGCAAAAAATCTCAGAAAAGCGATACTTTCCCCGAAAATTTGCCATTATCTCAATTCCTAAGGCCGGGCGGAAGTTGCCGTCCGGCCTGCGCAGGAGTCGGTCAGCATGCTGTGATCCGTCTGTATTCCTGCTCGAAGTTGGGCGTGAAGACCCCTTTGCCCATGTGGCCGGCAATCTCGTCGGGCGTCCAGAAGCGTCCGCCGTTGAGCTCGTTGCCGCTGGGGGTGACGGGTCCGTCGTAGACGCAGCGGTGCACGAAGACCAGTTCGCGCTCGCGGTCGCTCTCGAAGACGTAGTGGCCGAGGCTCTCGGGATTGAAGTCGGTGATGCCGAGCTCCTCGCGGGCCTCGCGTCGGAGGGCCTGTTCCACGTTTTCGCCGAGGTCGACATGTCCGCCCACGGCCGTGTCCCACTTGTCGGGTTGTATGTCTTTCCATGCCGGCCGGTGCTGTAGGTAGAGCTCGCCCCGGCTGTTGAACACGTGCAGATGCACCACCGGGTGCAGAATCATGCTGCCGTCGTGGGCGTGGCCGCGTGTCACCGAGCCTGTGATGTGTCCGTTCTCGTCGACGACGGGAAACAGCTCTTGCTCATTGTCTGTCATAATCGTTTTCTTTTCTTCCGTATTGGCTTCTGTCTTTCCTGTTTTTGTTTCCATCCTTTTTTCGTTCTCCTTAATTTAAATGGGAAGGCAAAAATACAAAAAAAATCTTTCATGACTATTTAATAGGCTGTTAATTCCAATGAAACATGGGCGGCGTAATTTTGCACCTGTCTCCGGAAGGAGAACAGCAGATGTCATTTTTAATCTATTTTTATCTTTAAAAAAGAAAACGCTGTATGAGAAAAAGAAATTTGCCGGCACATGTTTGCCGGCTTTTGGGAAGTCGAAGTACCGTTAAATGGTCGATGACTGTTGGTGTTTTGCTCTGTCAGTTGGTGCTGTTTGCAGTGCCTTCAGCGGCTATGCCGTGGCAGGGTGATGACGCTCACGAGACCGGCGATGGCGCGACGCTGGTCGTCAGCGGAACGGTCGTCGATGCTGAAGGACTTCCCATCATGGGTGCGACCATCATGGAGAAGGGCACCGGGCACGGAACGACAACCGACCTTGACGGTAACTTCTCCTTGCGGCTGTCTGGGCAGGCCACGCTCACGGTGTCTTACGTTGGCTTTGTCACGCAGGATGTGCGTGTGAAGGGCAGAAACCACATTGACATCCGGCTGGATGAGGACAGCCGGAGCCTCAGCGAGGTGGTTGTCGTGGGCTATGGGGCGCAGAAGAAGGTCGACATGACGGGAGCCGTGGAGACGGTCAAGGCTGGCGCGCTGACCGACCGCCCCGTCACCAATGCGACCGACATGTTGGCCGGACTGTCGGCCGGACTCTCCGTGACCAACACGGGCGGCAACACGCCGGGTTACGAGTCGCAGACGCTGCTTGTGCGTGGACAGGGCACGCTCAACAATTCGAGTCCGCTCATCGTCGTCGACGGCATGACGGGCATCAACATCAGCGATGTCAATCCGCAGGACATCGAGAGCGTCTCCATCCTGAAGGACGCCGCCTCGTCGGCTATCTACGGCTCGCGTGCCGCCAACGGCGTCATTCTGATTACCACGAAGAGAGGCTCTGAGGGCACGGCCCATGTGAGCTACAGCGGAAACGTGTCGTTGGAACGGGTGGCCAAACGGCTCAATCTGGTCACCAACTATGCCGACTACATGGAGCTGCAGAACGCGGGGCTGACGGCCAACGGGCAGGCTGCGCGCTTCTCGGAAGGGAAAATCGCAGAATGGAGAAACGACGCGGGACGTAATCCGACCGTCTATCCTAACACTGACTGGCAGGACTGCATCTATCGTAACCCCAACGTAGTGCAGAGCCATAATGTCTCGGCCACCGGCGGCTCGAAGGCCGGACGCTACAATCTCTCGCTCGGCCTGGTCGACAATCCCGGCATAGTCTACAACACCAACTATCGCCGTTATCAGTGGAGGAGCAATCTGGAGGCCAACATCAAGCCGTGGCTGCTCGTGGGCACCGACATCTTCGGCTATCACGACACCAACAACCCGTCGGCCGACAACGCCGCGTCGGGCGGCGACGTCATCTTCGGCTACGGAGCTTTCAACACGGTGCCCGGCATGACGCTCTACGACAAGAATACCGGGCTCTATGGTGGCATACAGAATCCGGAAGAGGTGAACGTGAGCAATGCCAATCCTTACCGCCGGATGTGGTTCTACAAGGATGATTTCCCAACGGTCACCAAGCGCAACGTCATCAAGCTCTATGGACAACTCTCGCCTGTGAAGGGCCTCGTTGTGCGCGGATCTTATTCCTACAACGCGTGGGAGCGCAACGTCCAGCAGCATCTCTGTGACCGCGACCTCTACCGGTTCACCCTCGACGGGCCGGTGCTGTTGCGCGAAGGCGTCGTCAGAACCTACATCCGTAAATACAACTACAAGAACTTCTACCGCACGTCCGACCTCACGGCGCAGTATTCGTTTGCATGGAAGCAGCTCAAGGGGCAGCTTCTTGCCGGCATGAGTCAGGAATATAACAAGTATGACTACGACTATTATCGCAAGTATGACCTGGTCGACGAGTCGCTGACGTCTCTCGACGCTGCCATGACCAACGGCCCCATAGGCGGCTACTACAATGAGTGGGCCATGCGCTCCTTCTTTGGCCGTGCCAATCTGAGCTGGGACGACAAGTATCTTCTGGAGCTGAATGTCCGCCGCGACGGCTCGTCCAAGTTTGCCTCGGAGAGTCGCTGGGGCACCTTCCCGTCGGTCTCGGCCGGATGGCGTGTCTCGCAGGAGCGCTTCATGCAGGGAGCCTCCGCATGGCTCGACAATCTGAAGCTGCGCCTCTCTTATGGCTCGCTGGGCAACAATTCCACGTCGGGCTACTATCTCTATCAGTCGCTCTATGCACCGGCCAACTATGTTCTCAACGGCACCATCAACGCGGGTATGGCCCAGACCACGCTGTCTAACGCCAACTTGACTTGGGAGACCACCAGTATGGCCAATCTCGGCATCGACTTCGCGCTGTTCGGCGGACGCTTGAGCGGCTCGTTCGACTTCTACTCCAAGAACACGAAGGACATCCTTATCTCGCTCCCGGTTCCGTTGGAGCACGGAACGGCCGGTGTTCCCGACCAGAACGCCGGACGCGTCAACAACAAGGGACTGGAGTTGCAGCTCGGATGGAATGACCGCATCGGTCATGTGCGCTACGACGTGGGGCTCAATCTCAGTTATGTGCGTAACAAGGTGACGCGCTTTCAGGACGACGTGCCCGCCATCAACGGTGTCTACAAGACGCAGGAGGGCAAGCCCATCAACCAACTCTACGTGCTCAAGGTGGACCGCATCGTGCGTGACCAGGCTGACCTCGACTACGTGCAGAGCCTCGTCGACAAGAATCCGGACTATTTTGCCACCTATCAGCGGCCTCAGCTGGGCGATTTCCTCTATGCTGACACCAACCACGACGGCAACCTCAACGCCGACGACCGCGTCGAGATGGGCCATGGCGACACGCCCTGTCTGACCTATGGCTTCAATCTGGGGCTGCAATGGAAAAACTTCGACCTGCGAATGCTCTTTCAGGGCGTGGGCGACTATGATGTCTATTACAACAATCAAGCGTTCCGCTTCGTCACCGTGCTGGGACAGTCGCTCAACAAAGACATCACCGACAACGCCTGGACGGAGAGCAATCCTTACAAGTCGAAATATCCGCGACTGAGAAACGATGCCGACAGCCGTAACAATCTGGCCAGCGATGCCTTTGTCATGAGCGCGGCCTACCTGCGCTGCAAGAATCTCACGCTGGGCTATACGCTGCCTCATGAGCTGACGCAGAAATTCTTTGTCGACAATCTGAAACTCTATGCCAGCATAGAGAACCTCTTCACCATCACCAGCTTCCCGGGGCTTGATCCCGAGGTGGCGGCGGGTGTGGGCTATCCGGCCCTGCGCCAATATTCGTTCGGAATTAATATCACTTTCTGAAAACATAAAGACAGATAACACATTATGAGATCATTAGTTATATCCGTGGCACTGGCCGCGGCCGCAGTTGGCCTCACAAGTTGTGAGGGCCTCGACTACGCATCGTCCACGCAACTCTCCGGTCCGACCTTCTGGAAGACCGAGACCCATGCCCGCGAGGCCGCCGTCGGTCTCTATGCGGCCATGAAGGCACCGTGGTGCTTTGGCATGGAGTTCACTTTCGACATGTGTAGCGATATTGCCGACGGCGTGAGTCCGTGGTCGGACGTGGCCCGCGGCACCACCTTTACGTCGGGTAGCACCGGCGTGCAAAACCATTGGCAGGCTCTTTATGAGCTCATCCACCGGTCCAACAGCGTCATACGCAACGTCGCCACCATGGACATCAGTCAGACGGTGGCCGACGAGGTGACAGGCGAGGCCAAGTTTCTGCGGGCCATGGCCTATTTCCGTTTGCTCACCTTGTGGGGCGGTGTACCCTATTATGATGAGACTTGCGACATCAACAAGGAGTTTGCCTCCGTCACGGCACCGCGCTCGACGGCCGATGAGATACGTGGTCACGTCATCGACGACCTCACCGACGCCATCGACAAACTGCCCGTGGCATGGCCGGCTGACGATCTGGGCCGTGCCACCAAGGGGGCGGCCTATGCGCTGCGTGGCAAGGTCAGCCTGTATGACGGTCAGTGGGAGAAGGCTTTGGCCGATTTTGAGGAAATCGTCTACAACAAGAGCAACCAGTATGGCTATGCCTTACATGCTGACTACAACGATCTCTTCCGGCTCTACAATGGCCGCCACAGCGACGAGATGATCTTTTCCATACAGTCCATAGACGGCAACACGGCAGGCTATGCCCTCGACATTGTGTCCTACTTTGGGAATAAGTCGACCATGCGTCTCATCGCCAGCAATCTCATCGTTCCTTCCACGCACCTTGTCGGCCTCTATGAGAACCGCGACGGCAGTGCCTACGACTGGAATCAGATATGCCCCGGATTCAACGAGGGCGGATCCGCCGTCAGGCGCAAGGCACTCTGTGTGGCTATCGATGAGGGCAGCACCCGCGTAACCAGCACGCTCGACTGCGACACGGCGAAGGTGGCGCAGGCTTACCGTGACCGCGACCCACGCCTCTGCTGGAACGTCATCACGCCTTTCTCCCATTATTTGGGCACCGACGCGGCTTCCATGCCTATGGACAAGCAGTTTGTGCTCGTTGACCCCACCAAGGGCGGCTCGCCCATGGAGGCGCAGGCCTTCATCCGCAATTCGGAAGGTTGGAACTCCTATTTCTGGCGCAAATGGATACCTACTGGCAATCTTGGCGGTTATTGGGGAGAATACAGCCGCACGCCTTATGAGTTTCCGCTCATCAGGTTGGGTGATGTCATCCTGATGCTGGCCGAGGTCTACAACGAGACGGGGCAGACGGCCAAGGCTGTGGCCGAGCTCAACAAGATACGTGATCGTGTGGGAATGCCGGGGCTGAACTCGGGGCCTGCATGGTTGCAAGTCACCACGCAGGCCGACTTGCGCCGCCGCATTCAGGACGAGCGTGCACGCGAGTTGGCAGGCGAGGGGCAACGCTATTTCGACCTGCGCCGCTGGCATCTGCTGGAGTCGAGCTGCAAGGATGCCACCGACATCTTCGGCGAGCTGATGTACACGCGCTCTTATCAGAAGCGGCATGAGTTGTGGCCCATACCGCTTGTGGAGATGGAGCGTAATAAGAATCTCACCCAGAATCCCGGTTGGTAAGAAAAAAATAGATTGTGCTATGTTTCAAATGGTATTTTTCTTTTTGGCTTTCTGGGTTGGCTGTGCCATCCCTACAGTGGCCCAGTCTGACCTTGAGTTTTGGCGCAACGCCAAGGGCTACCTGGCCTGCCAGAGTGATTTGGCTTTCCGCCAGTCGGAAAGTGTGCTCGATGCTTTTCCGCCAACTTCGCCCGACGCCGCCTCGCGGCGACTGGCGTTGTTGCAGCTCGACGTGTTGCTTCACGATGCAACCCTCGATACAGCCTCCTGTCTGCGCGATTATGTGGCCCGTCGTGCCCATCGTGTGGCTTCCTGTCTCAGTCGTCCCGTCAATGGCGACAGCGTGCGCGTCTGCAAGGTCTATAATCATGGCTTTGTGGTCAAGGACCGTTATGCCACAATAGCCTTTGATCTCTACAGTGGTTTCTGCGGAGGGCAACGCCTCATTCCGCAAGAGCTGATGGATGAGATCGTCAGCCAGTGCGACATGCTCTTTATCTCGCATGGCCATGCCGACCATGCCGATCCATCGGTGGTGAAACGATTCCTCGACGAGGGGAAGACCGTGGTGGCCCCCGACGGAGTGCTGCCGGATTTGCATGGCCTTGTGCGCGTCAGAGAGGAGGACGGGCCGTGCCGGCACTCGTTTGCCGTCGGAAAGCGGAAGCTGACGGTCGACATTCTGCCCGGCCATCAGGACGACGTGCCAAACAATGTCTATCTGGTGACGTGGCCCGGCGGAAAGAGCGTCATGCACACGGGCGACCAATATAGCGAGTCTGACTTGTCCCGCTTGCCGTCATTGGCTTCCACGCTTGTGCGCCCCGACGTGCTGCTTGTCAACTGCTGGGCGCTGCGTGTGCGTTCTTTTGTCAGCTCATTGCGGCCGAAGGCGGTTGTCACCGGCCACGAGAACGAGATGGGGCACGGCATCGACCATCGTGAGGCCTTCTGGATGTCGCTCTCCAAACTCGATGGCTTGTCGTGTCCGCTCCGCGTGATGAGTTGGGGCGAGTGGGCCGACTTCTGAGGCATAAGGCGCAGAGGGGAGTCGGGACGGCGTGGAAGATGCCTTCACCGCAGCAGCGCGAAGGCCTTGCGGCTCTGCACGATGCAGGCTGGCACCATCAGGAAGATGGTGAGAATCCACGAGATGGGGTAGACGTACATCAGATGGTCGAAGCCCGGCCACCGAGGCACGATGGTCAGAATCCATATCAGGCGGAAGACGCACGTGCCGAAGATGGTGATGAGGGCAGGCTCCAGCGAGTGGCCCATGCCGCGCATGGCCGATGCCGGAATCTCATAGCCTGTCGCCATCCACTGGAACCAGAGCACGATGAGGACGCGCGTGTGGCCGTAGCGGATCACGTCGGGGTCGGTGGAGAAAAGACCCACGAAGAAGTCGGCGCCCGCGATGAAGACCAGGTTGCCCGCCAGGCAGGCCAGCGCGCCGCCCGCGAGGCAGATCCAAAACACGCGCTTGCAGCGCTCAGCCTGTCCCGCGCCATAGTTCTGACCGATGAAGGTCACGGCCGCGCTGCTGAATCCCACGAGCAGGAAATAACAGTAGGCATCAAACATCTGGCTGACGCTTGCCCCGGCGATGGCCGCCGCGCCGTAGGCGTTGATGTTGCTCTGCACGAAGACGTTGCTCAGCGAGAACACCATACTCTGCAGTCCGGCCGGAATGCCGATTTCCAAAATGCGTCGGGTCGAGGCCCCGTAGAGCCTGATGTGGCGCGGTCGCAGCCGCATCGGCGCCTCCTCGTGCATGAGAATCCATACGATGAGGCTTGCCGAGAAGGCGTTGGCGATGCCGGTGGCGATGGCCACGCCCGCCACGCTCATGTGGAGCACGACGACGAAGAAGAGATTAAGCAGCGTGTTGATGAGACCGGCTACGATGAGGATGTAGAGTGGGCGCTTCGTGTCGCCCATGCTGCGCAGGATGGAGGCGCCGAAGTTGTAGGCCATGAAGAACGGGGCCCCGGCGAAATAGATGCGCAGGTAGAGCACGGCGTCGTCGATGATGTCGGGCGGCGTGCCCATGAGCTCCAGCATGGGCCGTGCGATGGCCATGCCGCCGGCGAGTAGCACGAGGCCGCTGACAATGGCCAGCACGGCCGTGGTGCTCACGGCACGCTCTATGCGGCGTTTGTCGCGCTGCCCGATGAGGTTGGCGATGACCACGTTGGCCCCCATCGAGATGCCCACGAAGAGATTGATGGTGAGGTTGATGAGGAACGTGTTGGCCCCCACGGCGGCCAAAGCCCCGCTGGAGGCGAAGCGCCCCACCACGACGAGGTCGACCGAATTGAACAACTGCTGCAGGATGCTGCTTGCGGCAAACGGGATGGCAAAGCGCAGAATCTTGCCCGGCAGCGGGCCGTGAAGCATGTCTATCTTGTTTTGAGCCATGTTGCTTTTTGTCCTTTCCGAGTGCAAAATTACACATATTTTATCGGCTGACAAAGCTAAATGTGCCCTTGACATGCAACAAAAGCCTTTAAAATTTGCAGAAAACGAAAAAATGCATTATCTTTGCACTCGCATTTTGTCCCATGGTGTAATGGTAGCACTACAGTTTTTGGTTCTGTCAGTGGTGGTTCGAGTCCGCCTGGGACAACGCAGGGGCAGGCCTGGTATCAGCAATGGTATCGGGCCTTTTTTTTATTGACTCGCGCCGTGAGGCCCTCTGCGGCGCAGGTGTTGCATAGATAAATGTGATAATTTCAATATCACTCTCCGTTCAGGCCACTCGCCACGAGTAAGGCGAGTGGCCTGTTCGATGAGTTCTCGTTCTTTTCGTTTGACATAAACGAGATGGAAATACCTATTATAAAACAAATCAAGAATATAATGGACATGAGTGACATTAAGATTATTCCTTGATTTGTATGTAGACACTAAATATCATCTAAATCATTCTGGATTTTAGTTTCAATATTTTGTGAGTCACGATAGCGAATCATTACCATACCTTCGTAAAGTTCAGTTGATTTTTCTATTGAAAGTTGTATGTCTCCACCAGCTACTTCCCATACACTACCATACACGACTGTTCCCTGATATACTTCTGCCATCAATGCTGTATTGGAATCAGTAAGAGCAGGATTTTCTTCTTTTGAGTTCGTTGGCTCTCCATATTTACGAGTGTATAGTTCTTTGTAATAGTCGTAGGTGTTAACAAGAGTATTCCATTCACCACTGGAGTCAAAAAAGACAAAGACTGCAAAGACATTCTTTCCATCATCTGTGGCTGTCACCCCTACGGTCGCTTTACGACCTGTGAAGTCACCAGAAAAAAAAGTTATATTTTTGTCACGGGAAATTGAAGTAAAACCTTTTGCTTTGAGTTTTTGACAAAAAGTGGTCATGCTTCCTTCTATGGGAATACCCTTGAAAGAAAGATGTTCTTGTGCCATAATATTGATTACAGCAAAGAACAACGCTAATGTGATAAAAAATTTCTTCATACTCATTGTTTTTATTGGTTATATTGTAGTCTAATATGTATTGAAGGTAGTTCGATTTGCTTGCAAAGATACAAAATTCGCATAATAAAAGCGTATAAGAATTTGGATTTTAACAATATAAGTTAGAAACAATGTCGTGGCGTACTAATCACGAATCAAACTCCTGTAATCGAAAAATCCCGTGTAAATCAACGATTTACACGGGATTAATCATTCCTTTTCTTGTACCCAGACTCGGGCTCGAACCGAGATGGATTGCTCCACTGGTGTTTGAGACCAGCGCGTCTACCTATTCCGCCATCTGGGCAAATTGGAAAGCGGGAGGATGAACGGAAATGGACTCCTGCCTGCTTTTGTGCGTGCAAAGTTAAGGAAATAATTTGAGATGGCAAAGGTTTGCGTGCTATTTTTTTGGAGAACGGGGGAAAGTTGTGCCTTTGACGGGGATGTTGGGACGGTGAAGTGGGGGAAATTTGTGCCTGTGACGGGTGAAGTCGTGACGGTGAAGTAGGGGGATTTGTGCCTTTGACGGTGAAGTCGTGACGGTGAAGTGGGGGAAATTGTGCCTGTGACGGGTGAAGTTGGTACGGTGAAGTGGGGGAAGGGTGGCGATGAAAAAGGGATGGGGAGCGTGCCGGAGGTTGGCTCTCCTGGCTCGTCCTCATCCCTTTGTGGTGTCTTTAAGCGGTCTCCGCGGGGGCGAAAATGCAGTCGGGTTCCTCGTCTGACGAACTGCCGACGCTTGTGCCGGGTTGATGGGCTACGGCGTTTTGCGGTTTTTTGTCGTCTTGGCTGCCGCAGGCGCGGCTCTGCCGGAGCTTGTGCCGGAGCTTGTGCGGTGACCGTAAGCGTTGCTTAATAGTTTTCGGCGGCAATCTCGAAGTAGCTCTGCGGATGGTCGCAGACGGGGCATACTTGTGGTGCGCTGTTGCCGATGACGATGTGTCCGCAGTTGCGGCACTTCCAGATGCGGTCTCCGTCGCGTGAGAAGACGATGCCTTCGTCGATGTTCTCCACCATCTTCTTGTATCGCTCCTCATGATGTTTCTCGATGGCTCCGACTCCGCGGAACTTGGCGGCTATCTCGGGGAAGCCTTCCTCGTCGGCTTCCTTGGCCATGCGGTCGTACATGTCGGTCCACTCGAAGTTCTCGCCGGCCGCTGCGGCCTTCAGGTTCTCCAGTGTGTCCTTGATGGCTCCGCCCTCCAGGAGCTTGAACCACATCTTGGCGTGCTCTTTCTCGTTGTCGGCAGTCTCCTGAAAGATGGCGGCAATCTGCTCGTATCCGTCTTTCTTGGCCTTGCTGGCAAAATAGGTGTACTTGTTGCGAGCCATGCTCTCGCCGGCGAAGGCCTCCTGGAGGTTGCGCTCGGTCTTGGTTCCTTTCAGTTCTTTCATAATCTGTCTCGTGTTATGGAAGGAGTGGGTGTGACTCTTTCCGGTTCATAATGTTTTCTTTTTTACGTTGGCAAAGGTAGCGTTAATCTTTTATATATGCAAGCCTTTAATTTGTAATTATTCCAATTTTAAGTTTTGTTTGCTAATCCATGGGCGTTTGTTAGCATCGGTAAATGTTTGGTAAATTAATAATAAAACGTTGTGTCGGTCGTTTTTTATACGTACCTTTGAGTGCGAAAAAAGTAAATCTTAAGCTACCTATTATTATGATTGAACCTGTCAGAGACTATTGCGTGATACTGGCCGGCGGCAAGGGGCGCCGCCTGTGGCCGTGCAGCCGCGAGCAGTATCCCAAGCAGTTTGTCGATTTCTTCGGTACGGGGCGTACGCTGCTTCAGCAGACTTACGACCGTATGGCCGCCATATTCCCCAAGGATCATATTTACGTGTGCACCAACGCGGCCTATCTGCGGCTGGTGGGTGAGCAGTTGCCCGACCTGCCGGCCGACAACGTGCTGGCGGAGCCCATCCATCGCAACACGGCTCCGTGTGTGGCGTGGGCCGTTCACCGCATCGGCCATCTGCAGCCTGACGCCACCGTCCTCGTGACGCCTTCCGACCAGATTGTGCTGAATGAGTCGTCGTTCGGGAAGAGCGTGGCTGCCGGACTCGCTTTCGTGGCCGACAGCGACCGCCTGCTCACGCTCGGCGTGCGTCCTACGCGTCCTGAGCCGGGCTACGGATACATTCAGCTGGGCGACCCTGTGGGGCAGGATGTCTGCAAGGTGCAGTCGTTCACGGAGAAGCCTGAGCGCGACTTTGCGAGGATGTTTCTTGAGAGTGGCGAGTTCTATTGGAACACGGGCCTGTTCTTGGGGTCTGTGCGGAGTCTGTTCGACTGTTTCTCGCGCCTGCTGCCTGTGGTGCTGCGCAACCTTGACAGGCTGAGCCCGGCCTGGACCGTCGCTGAGGAGAACGCTTTCGTCAACGACAACTTCCCGTCTTACCCCAACGTGTCGATGGACACGTGTGTGCTGGAGAAGAGCGAGAACACTTACGTGATGCGGTGCGACTTCGGTTGGGCCGACGTGGGCACGTGGCACAGCGTCTATGAGGCCATGCAGAAGCGTGAGGGCGACAACGTGGTCATCGACTCTGACGTGATTGTCGACAATGCCCGCAACAATGTGGTGAGGCTGCCGAAGGGTAAGCTGGCGGTCATCAACGGCTTGGACGGTTTCATCGTTGCCGAGCAGGACAACGTGTTGCTCATCTGCCGCAAGGAGGACTCGTCGGCCTTGGTGCGAAAGTATGTCAACGAGGTGCAGATCAAGCGTGGGGAGGAATACGTTTAGCCGCTGAACGCGCCGCATCTAACGGTCAGGCAGGATTTTCCCTTGAAGAAAGAGGGGAAAATCCTGCCTGTCTTGTCTCTGCGGCTCTGCGGTCTCAGCGCTGCGGCCTTCGGCCAACGCGCTGTGGCTCAGCTGTCTCTGCGCTGCGGCCTGTTGCCAACGTGCTGCGGCCTTCGGCCAACGCGCTGTGGCTCAGCTGTCTCTGCGCTGCGGCCTGTTGCCAACGTGCTGTGGCCTGCTGCCAACGTGCTGTGGCTCAGCGGCCAATGGGCGCGCTGCCTGCTGTCGGCCTGCTGCCTTGTCGGCTGTGAGGCCGGGGCCGCGGGTGTGGGTTTAGAGTTTTTCAAACTCGGCGAGAATCTTCTCTGCCGTGCTTCTCATCTCGTCGTCCGAGAGTTTGACGTGCTTGTGGAAGTCGACGTCGGCCTCGGTGTCGATGGGGATGAGGTGGATGTGGGCGTGGTCGACCTCCAGTCCAAGCACCACCTGCGCCACCTTCTTGCAGGGGAAGGCGTTGCGGATGGCCGTGGCCACCTTCTTGGCGAACACCTCGAAGTCGGCCAGGTCTTGGTCGTCCATGTCGAAGATGTAGTCCACCTCCTTGCGGGGTATGACGAGGGTGTGCGCCCGGCGCACGGGGTTGATGTCGAGAAAGGCGTAGAACTTGTCGTTCCCGGCACACTTGTAGCTGGGAATCTCGCCTGCTGCGATTTTGCTGAAAAGTGTCATTTTCTGTCTGACCGTTTTTTGGATGTAACTTCTTTTTCCTTTGTCTCCGTCCGTCGCGCGCCCTTGCCGTCCGGGGCGTGGCCGTCTGCCGGATGGGGCGGCCGGCCTCCTGCCGGACGAGCGTGACTCGGCTGCCGGCCGGGGCGTGCTCCTTACTGGATGGAGATGTTGTCGATGCGCAGCTTGATGGTGCCGCGCGGGATCTTGATCTCGACGGTGTCGCCCACCTTCTTGTTGAGCAGGCCCTGCGCGATGGGGGTCTTGATGGATATCTTTCCCTGCTTGAGGTTGGCCTCGGTCTCGCTGACGATGGTGTATTTCATCTTCGACTTCGTGGTCAAATTGGTCATCTCGACCGTGGAGAGAATCTGCACGGCGTCGGTGCTCAGGCGCGACGTGTCCACGATCTTGGCCTCGGCGATGGTCTGCTTCAGCGTGCTGATCTTGGCCTCCAGATGGGCCTGTGCCTCCTTGGCGGCGTCGTATTCTGAATTCTCACTCAAGTCTCCCTTGTCGGCGGCCTCAGCGATAGCTGCTGATGCCTTGGGGCGCTCTACTGATTCGAGCCTTTTCACCTCGGCCACGAGTTTCTCGTAGCCCTCCTGTGACATGTAAGCCATAATCTGATTGTTTTTTTCGTTTGTTTTCGGTGAGGACAAAAAAATAAAAGAATTCCGACATTTAAGCCATGTCGGAATTCTGATTATCCCTGTCTTCACGTTTTATGTTACGCCTGCAAAGGTAGGCATTTTTTTTGCTAAGGCCAAAGTTTTTTAATTAATTTTGCTTTTGCCTTGCCTTTCCACGGCTTTTCCGCTTCCGTCTCGCCTGTGCGTGCGACGGAAGCCTGAAGGCCGACTGTCGGCTGTGCCCTCACATGCCGGCGTGGGCGGCCCTTTCGCGCCGCTCATGAGACCGCGGCGCGCGTCCTTCCCCTGCGTGGGCCGGGGAGGGGCGGGTGTCTTCTCACTCCATGCGGATGACGCCGATGACCAGCGCGACGGCGCGTATGGCGGAGTAGGGAAGCTCGAAGGGGTCGTATTCCTTGTTGTCCGAGACGATGAGCACGTGGTCGTTGTCGCTTCCGGGCTTGATGCGCTTGATGATGGCGCCTTGGATGGTGTCGATGACGTACACCTTGTTCCATTGGAAGAAGAGGTCCGACATGGGCACGCGCTGGCAGGCCACGATGTCGCCCGAGCTGAATTTGGGATACATGCTCGTGCCTTTCACGGGCACGAGGAAGTCGGCTCCCTTGAACGCGGGCACGATGTATCGGTCGCACTCATACTCAAGCACGGTGCGCTCTTCCGTGAGCGCGCCGGCCATGGCCTCTATCGGCAGCAACGGGATGCCCTCGCCGGGCCTGGTGGCCCGTGTGGCGATGGCTCTTCCGCCGGGTCTGCATCCGTGTGGTACGCCGCCGATGAACATGTCGCCGCGGCCTGTCATCAGCCATTCGATGTTGACGTCGGGCGCGTAGGCGATGAATCTTGCCACGTTGTCCTCGCTGATGCCGTTGTCCTGCTGCAGGATGCCTCTGGTCACGCCCGTTGACTTATAGAACTCGTATGGCCTTACCCCTTTGGTGCCCAGGTATTCCATGATTCTTTGCTTGATGGGCGATTTTCTGTTTATTTTTTCTTGCATAAATAGAGAAAGCTCGTTAGTTTTCACCTTGTTTTGTTTGAAATCGTGCCCAAAGGTACGAAGAAAGCACGAGAAAGAAGAATGTTTTGGGCAAAAAATTGTCGATAATTGAGTGCGGAAAGTTCACCGCGTGCTCTTGCCGGGCCCTTACGCGCTTGCGTGCGTGCTTGTGGGCGGCTCTTGCGGAGCCTCTTGTGCGTCCGCGTTCGGGCGTGTGGGCGGCTCTCCCCGTTGGGTGCGGCGGATCACCTCGCCTGCCGTGATGCCCCAGAAGCGGTGGCATATCCGGTTCAGCTTCTGCGGACGCATCATCAGCCGCTGTGCCATCTGGGTGGTTCCCATGTTCTTTTCCGCCGCATGTTCCGTGATCTGCTCTCTCAGCCGCTCGTCCAGCCATTTCTTGGCTGTCGTTCCATAGAGGGCCTTGAAGCGGGTCTTGAAGGTCATGGTCGACAGCCCCGAGAGGATGATGAGGCGCGACACGTTGCCCTCGGCCTCGAGATAGTTGTTCTCGATGAACGATCTGAGGTCGGCGCCGCCGGCGATGATGGGCCTCAGGAAGGCCGTGATGTCGTCTTTCTCGTAGTAGGCCACCATGATGTGAAAGAAATAAGTGTTCCAGACGTGGCAGATGCCGCTGTGTCTCAGTTTTTTCTCGTGCAGCTGCGTGGTGATGAGCGACAGGAGGTCGGCCATGGACTTGCATATCGGGAGCGTGTTGAAGGCGTAGTCTTTCTTGCCTGCGTTCGTGCAGAAATAATCCAGCAGGTCCTTGTCGGTGCGGATGAGCGTCGTCGTGAATGCGAACAGGAGCAGGCTCGTGTCGGCGTGGGCCTCGATGCGCATTTGGCCGCCGCGCGGGATGAAGGCCATCGTTCCGGCCTTTATCGGCCTGTTCTGATACAGCTTGCACGACAGGGTCACCTCGCCCGACATGATCATGATGATGTGATAGCGGCTCGTGCGGGGGTCGGCGTAGACCTCGCTCTCCTTCATGCGGATGTCTGCGAAGCCGGTTTCGAGGTCGTTCTCCCGGCTGGCCATCTGCGCGGCTCCCTTCCATTTGGTTATCGTTATGCTTTGCGGCATCTTTTGCGGTGTTTGTAAGTGGCTGTGTGTCAGATGTTTGTCTTTTTGTGGTAACCAAAATGATTATTGTTTATATCAAAATGATTACTCGTATTTCGCCGTAAAATTAATAATTAAATCGGAATTATTGCTACTTTTGCGGACGAATTGTGAACGAATGAGAAAGCGGTGGCTGCATTTTTCCCGTCGTTGCCCCTTCCGTCTCCGGCGTTGCCGGAGGGTGGGAGCCGACGGGGCGGCCGCCGTGAGCGTTATGATCAGAAAGGTTTGTCATGAGGATGATAAGGATATTGAGGGCCCCGGTGTGGCCGTTGCTGCTGCTTGTGTGGCTCGTGCCGCTGCTGGCGGCTTGCGACCATGAGCAGGCGGAGAATGGGCGCAGCTTGGGCATCGAGCTGGTTTGGGGCGACGATGAGCCCGGCCTGCCGCCCGGCTTCATCGGCTCCGGCGCGGCCGACTCGTCGCAGGTGGATGTCAGGCAGATCTCCGTTTGGTTTCATCCCGCCGACGGCTCGCCGGCTGTGGAGTACCGCTTTTCCGACCCGCAGGAGTTGGCCTTGCAGCGGTTCGACCTTCCTGCGGGCGAGTACCGCCTGTTCGCCACCGTCAACCTGCTGCCGCCCTACATCGACGAGTATGGCCCGGCGCAGAGCCGCGCCTTCACCGATGGCAAGGAGCACTTCATCACCCTTGAGGAGCCCGACGGCTCGCCCGACCCCGCCTATTGCTACGAGAACAAGGTGGTCATCACCTCCGGCGGCGTGCAGCAGGTGAAGGTGGATCTGAAGGAGATTCTGGCCGAGCTGACGTTCGTCGTCAAGGGCGTCCCCAGAGGTACGGTCGCGCAGGTTTCAGTCGAGAATGCCGCCGCAGGCATCACGCCGAGGTTCGACGATGCCGTCGGCGAGATGGTCGCCGAGCCGTCGGAGCTGAAGGTGCCCGTGGGGCTTCCTGCCACCGTCTCGACGGATGGAATTGTGACTCTCAAGAACTTCCGCCTGCTCTCCTCGGCGAAAGGCGAGACGGAGACGCTGATCAGGATGCGGCTCGTCTATCCCAGCACCAAGCACAGCGACTTCGAGATTCATGCCCCCGTCATGCGCATGGGCGGCAAGTATTACATCGCGCTCGACTTCGTCGACCTGTCTCCGCAGATGTATCTCTGGTCCGTGCGCGTGGATGGCTGGACGGAGACGTGGGCCATCGAAGGCGCGGTTACCGACCCGGACGACTGACCGACGGCCCGCCGCGCGACCGCCTGCCCGCCGGGGTAGCCGCTGTTTGCACGGCAAATAAGTATTATTTGTATCGAAATCAAGTATTATTTGCATAGAAACCAAGTATTATTTGCATAGAAACCAAGTATCAAATGAATAGAATGAAAACAATGAGGAAGCAATTTTTCGCCATGGCCGCCGTGGCAGCTGCGCTGACGCTGGGCGCATGCAGCAGCGAGGAAGAGGCGCAGGTGGAGCCGGCAAGGCAGATCACCGTGTCGACCGAGATTGGCGCCATGAGCCGTGTGGCGACCGACGCCGAGGGCGCGCAGCGCTTTGAGGAGGGCGACGTGATCAGCGTCTATGCGTGGACGGGGACCGATAAAGAAGGAAATGTCGTGGCGCCCGCGAAGGACAGCCGCGTGGTGGACAACTCGCACAACACGCTCGTCGGCAGCTCATGGGTTGCCGCGCCGCAGATGCTGTGGAAGAACATGCAGGAAAAGCATTATTTCATCGGCGTCTATCCGGCCATCGGGCAGGGAACGGGGCTCGACGACGACCTCACCCGATATGCCTACACGCTCCGGCCCGGGGACGAGGAGGCGAGCGACCTCCTCGTGGCGGTTCAGACCGACGGCATTCTGGCCGGTTACGGATCCGTGCCTTTGGCCTTCACGCACGTCATGGCGAAGGTGAGCGTCAATCTGACGTTCCGCAATCAGTGGGGACTCGACGATGCGGGCAACAACCGCGTGCCCGAAGTCGGCTCCGTGCAACTCCTCAACGCGGCCGGACAGGCCACGGTCGACCTCCTCACCAAGGGCGTGACGCCCATCGAGGAGAGCCGCGCCGCCCAGACGCTGACCGAGCTGGCCGAGAACACGCGCTACAGCTCGGTCGTCATTCCGCAAGACGGCGTGAGGCAGATCGCCGTCGTCGTCGGCGGAAAGCGATATACCTACACGCACGGCTCTGACATCAGTCTGGCCGGTGGCAAGGTGACCACGATCAATCTCACCATAGGCCGCGACGTCGTCAGCCCCGGCGATGTCACCGTCGACCCGTGGGACGACTCCGCCGACCCCATCGACGGCGAGGCCACCGACCCGGACGGGAACGCCGACGGGATATAGTGAGAATTAAAACCAGTCAGCACACCTGTCACCGCTGTCTTCCGCAAGGAGGGTGGCGGTGATTTCTTTGGGGGCGGCCGCCTGCCTGTCGGCCCT
The DNA here is from genome assembly GCA_964411005.1 of uncultured Prevotella sp. GTDB lineage: Bacteria > Bacteroidota > Bacteroidia > Bacteroidales > Bacteroidaceae > Prevotella. Next base: position 36,991 of record CAYPJA010000021.1, read on the forward strand.
TTGGGCTGCGGCAAGACGCATTCGCTTCCGTTCGTGACGGTCGGGTTTGCGACGGGGGAAGGCGGGCGAAAGTGCGTTCGTGGCGGTCGGATTGCGGACAGGGAAGCGGGCGAAAGTGCGTTCGCGGTGGCCGGATTGCGGCGGGGGAAGATGGGTGAAAGTGCGTTCGCGGTGGCCGGATTGCGGACAGGGAAGCGGGCGAAAGTGCGTTCACTCGGAAGCCTCTTGTGGCAAATCATGTGTCAGAATTTCAAAGAACGATTTTTGGCTCCTCAGCCGTCTGTGGCGAGCCGGGGCGCGGCGGTGTCGGCTTCCGCCTGTCAGGTCGGCGCTTGTTGCCGCCTCATGCGCCGCCACTCGTCGTAGCTGACGGCGTTTTTCTTGTCCTCCTGCCGCCGGGCCTCGCGCTCCTCGTCGAGCCGCTCGCGCTCCTTGGCGATGCGCCGCAGCTCGGCGTCGTCGGTGGGCTGACGGGCCGTGGGGGCGAAGGTGTCGTCGCGGCGTGCCCAGTAGGCCAGCCGGCGTGCGAGGTCCCACGTGGGCTGCAGGTCGCAGCGCATGGAGCTCAGCGTGCGGTTGGGCTCCGACCAGTAGTCGAAGAAGCGCCGTATCATGTCGCGGCCATACTGCCCGACGTAGGGCCTGAGGCTCTCGGCGAGCTCGCCCTGCCGCTGCTGCAGTCGCTGACGCACTCGCTCGGCGCGCTCGGCGGGGGCGGCCTTGGCCGTGTGGCGGGTGGGCCCTGCCTGCCCGCTGGCCTGTGCGGTCGGCCCGAAAGCCTGTTCGGCCTGCCCGAAGGCTGGCTTTGAAGTCGGCTCTGCGGCTTGCTCGGTCGGTCCGAAAGCCTGTTCTGCCTGCTCTGCGGCCTCGGCCTCGACGGTCGGTGCGCTTGGCTGAGTCGGCCCGAAAGCTTGCTCGCCCTGCCCGTTGGCCTGCTCCGCCAGCCCGAAGGTCGGTTTTGAAGTCAGCCCTGCGGCCTGTTCGCCCTGCCCGTTGGCCTCGGTCTCGACGCTTGATGACGGCCGTTTAGGGAAAC
>CAYPJA010000022.1:0-36269 GCA_964411005.1 uncultured Prevotella sp.
AATCATCATAATAGTAATGATCGGTACCAATGTCGAAAAAGCGGTACCTTTTCAGATTGATGATCTTATGTATCTCGAAATATAATCAAACTGTTTTCATTGTTGTTGATTGTTTGATTGTTTTGATTGTTTGTTCAACCGGATGCTATTAACTTTTCCAACCCAAAGTGCGCATATAGAGCTCATGAATCCATGCACCAACCTTTTCCCACGTAATCTGAGACACCTCTTTTTGCCCCTCCTCCGACAGATAACGGAAGAACGACTCGTTGTGGCAGATACTGTAGATGTAATCAGCCATGGCATGTATGTCCCAATAGTCAACCTTAATGCAGTTGGTAAGAATCTCGGCGCATCCACTCTGTTTGGAGATAATGGTCGGCGTACCGCACTGCATGGCTTCCAACGGAGAGATACCGAACGGCTCTGAAACCGAAGGCATGACATACACATCCGAATCTTTCAGACACTCATAGACCTGCTTTCCACGCATGAAGCCTGGAAAATGGAAGCGGTCGGCAATGCCCCGTTCAGCAGCAAGATAAATCATCTGGTCCATCATATCGCCCGACCCTGCCATGCAAAACCGCACATTGCGCGTGCGGTGCAGCACCATGTTGGCCGCCTCGACAAAATATTCGGGGCCTTTCTGCATCGTGAGGCGTCCAAGGAAGGTGACCACCTTCTCCTTGTTGGTATGGTCGGGGCGCGGTATAGCCTGGTTCTCTACACTCAGCGGGTACACCGCATTGTGCACAGTGAAGACCTTGCGCGGATCCTGATGATACTGGTTGATGACTGTGTTGCGCGTCAATTCACTCACACACATGATGCAGTCGGCATTATCCATGCCGTCCTTCTCGATGGAATACACCGTCGGATTGACATGTCCGCGTGAACGGTCATAATCAGTGGCATGCACGTGGATACACAGCGGTTTTCCGCTAACCTGCTTGGCATGGAGGCCGGCAGGATAGGTCAGCCAATCGTGTGCATGAATGATATCAAACTGCTCGGTGCGGGCCACGACACCGGCAATAATCGAGTAGTTATTGATTTCTTCGTGCAAATTCTTTGGATAACCACCGGCAAACTCCATGCAACCAAGGTCGTTGACGTGCATATAATTGAAGTCAGCATAGATATGGTCACGAAAATTGTAGTAGTCTTCCGGACTCATCAGGTTACCGATACGGCTCTTAACATAATCATAGTCGACATCGCGCCAGGCGATGGGCACGCAGTTCATGGCAACGATGTTGGCGAAGGTGCGATCCTCATCACCCCACGGCTTCGGCAGGCACAATGTGATGTCGACGTCACCCTGGGCATGAAGTCCTTCGGAAATTCCGAAATTGGCAGTGGCAAGACCTCCGTAGACATGAGGAGGATACTCCCATCCAAACATTAATACTTTCATACAGGTCTGTCCTCCTTATTTTACTTTATAGGTTTCAAGCAACTCCAAAGTGCGCAGAATCTCAGCTACATTCATGGCAAACGACATGGCCCCCCGTCCGTGGAAAGGCGGGTTTCCATCGAACACCTCTGGCAGTGTGCCGATGCAGTGATAAAACATCTCGTCCTCATAACCCACCATTTGGCGTTCAATGAAGCTTAGCCGTGTGCGCTTGTAAAGTTTCAGACAGGCTTCCATATAGAATCCGCCAAGCCACGGCCAAGCCGTTCCCTGATGATAGGCATAGTCGCGCTGAGCCTGCGGGCCGACATACATCGGGTTGTAGCCTCCGCTCTTCGGAGACAAAGAACGCAACCCCTTCGGCGTGAGCAACTCGCGTGTGCAAATGTCAAGCACCTTTTTCTTCTGATCCTGCGACAAAGGCGAATAGTCAAACGCCACCGGAAATATCATATTAGGACGCACACTCCACTCGGTCATGTTTCCATCGACATAATCGTAGAGATAACCATACTCGTTGACGAATGTATCAACGAAACTCTTCTGTGTCAGTGCCGCCATCTCTTCCCAATGGTCGGCACTGTCAGCGCGCCCTCCTTCGGCAGCCAGCGAGGCTGCAAACTTCAACGCATTGTACCACAGCGCGTTGAACTCGACAACATAGCCTGTGCGCGGCACGACGGGATGGCCGTTGACTGTCGAGTTCATCCACGTCACAGCCTTGTCCTTGCCATCAGTTCTAACCAGTCCGTTCTCGTCGAGCATGAGATTAGGATGCTTCTGATCCTCAATATATTGCAGGATGTCATAGACCAGCTGTCCATACATCTTGATGCATTTCTCCCTACCGGCCTCACGGGCATACTGTTGTATGCACCACACTGCCCAAAGCAGCACGTCAGGCTGCTCCATCTCGGTAATCTTGACCGTCAGTGGCTTACCTTCCATAAACTCGCGAACGCCCCGTCCGGCCGTTTTCATGACGAGTTCAAAGTAGTCCTGCTCTTCGATGGAGAGCGTCAGTCCCGGCAGCGCGATAAACTGGTCGCGTGCACGACACTTGAACCAGGGCCACCCGGCAAGAATGTAACGGTCGTCGTTCTTCTCATGAATGTGGAACTGGTGGGCGGCATTGATCAAACAGTGGAAGAAGTTGTCGCGCGGTGTGCGCTCTGCCACTTCCTTATCGAACAGCCGCTTCAGTCCCGATGTCTTCGACTCGGTCGTAGATGCGGCGAAGACAATGCTCTCACCTTTGCGGATTGACATCTCGAAATAGCCCGGCACGTAGAGATCCTCATTGGAAGCATAACCACGCTCCTGCTCCTTCGGATACTCGATGTCACGATACCAATAGGGCTCAAAATGAAACTCGTTCTTCTTCGAGAACTGCATGTAAAGCGTCGGATACCCCGGATACATACAGGTACTGATTCCATTATCAACCTGTTGAAACTCACGGCTGGCAGCATTATTCTCATGTGTGAACTGTCTGACACTGCGGAAGGCTAAAAACGGCTGAAAGCGGAGCGTCGTCTGCGAATGGGCATCGAGCAACGTATAGCATATCAGAATGCGGTCTTCATAATGCTGAAAGACCACCTCCTTCTTCAGAATCACGCCCCCAACGCGATAAATGGTCGTCGGAACCGTATCACAGTCGAACTCACGAATGTACTTGTGTCCCTTCGGACTGTAGTTGTTTCCCTGATACTTATGCAGTCCGAGATGAAACTCGGCACCATGCTGGATGACAGTTGGGTCGAGTGATGACAACAACACATGATTCTCGTCGTCAAGTTCCGGTACCGGAACCACCAGCAAGCCATGGTACTTGCGCGTATTGCAATCGACAAGGGTCGAGCACGAGTAAGCGCCAGAACGGTTGGTGCGCAACAGTTCTTTCGGCAACGAATCCTCAAGATTGGTCATCAGAGCTTTCTCAAATTTCAAATAGCTCATTGCTTAAGGTTTTTGATTACTGATATTTTGGTTTCTTTGTGACAAAGATATAAAAGATTCCGCAGAATACAAAAAATAGAGCCACCATTTTTTCACTATTATTCAAAAATTATCCTGCCATTCCTATTTCGTTTAAGAAATTATGTGCAATTTTGTACAGATTTATATTAAGATAATATACATCATACGAGACAAACTGAACGACCTGCCCTCCATGGCTCTGGAACAACAGGATCGGATTTTGCCCCATGAGAAAATGAACGAGCGGCGCATTCTTTCCAATGCTCTTGAGTGCCGCCATTACCTGCGTAGAGAAACGCTTTATGAATGTGGCGATGAGTGCACCCATATTAGCTTCGTCATGAGTGGGAAGATCAAGATGTTCAAACAGGGCGTTATCAGCAAGTTTCTCATTCTGAAGATAGCACAACCTGGTGTTTTGGGGCATCAAGCCTTTCTTTGCGACACGTCGTTCCAAAAGTGTCAGTATTAATCACTGTATTACCACCATACTGGCCCAAGAACTCACACGGATGAGCCTGCTGGCCTACGACTTCACCTAAAAGCACCTGCGCGGGCATATGACGGGAACACAGCTCGAGCTGTCAGAAAAATTCCCAAACGACAACATCCCCGATGTCATCAACGTCGAACTGACGCGCGAGGATCTTGCACACATATCTAAAATGACAACCGAGAATGCCAGCCGCACGATCTCCCCATTCAGAAAAGACAGCATCGTGCAGACGCGTGGGAAAACAATAAAGATTGTTGACAGAAAAAAACTACGTAAAGTCTATCTCAACGACTGATTCCGGCTTCACATCCGCCTTTTTATCATCATATCCGTGCAACCGCCACTTCCATCATCAAGCAGGAATGAGGAAGTTGATAACCTCCTGCTCCACAGACACTTTGTAAGGTCCCACCGGCGTATTCATCAGCCGACCGTCGATGCCTACAAGGGCATGACCGGCCTCGAGCACGTCCACCAGCCGCGTGCGGTAGGGATGTACCGATTTGTGATTAAGAAACTTGCCTTTAAGAAACATGTAAATGCCCTCGAAAAGTTGTGTCGTTGCAGGATGATAGACCACCGACACATCGAGCAATCCATTGTAAGGAACGGCGTTGGGAGTCTGGCCATAGCCTGTGCAGTTACCGATACAGACCGTCATGACGCGGCGTCGGATGACGTCAGTATTGATCTTCAGATGCATCTTGTAGTCCATGCGCTGAAACACCATCAGCAAAAACGAGAAGAGAAACGACAGGTGGCGCGACCCCAAGATATGGCGTGTCTGCTTGCGCAGATTCATGATGTTTGCGATGAAGCCTATGTTGACACAGTTGAGGAAATAGCGTCGACAGGCTTCCCCGTTACGGTTCTTGTAGCGTATGACACCTAAGTCTATCTTTCTCACACGCCGCTCCTTGAGCCAGCGCACGGTCTGCTGCACGTTGTCCACGTCGAAGTCCCAGAAACGGGCAAAATCGTTCATCATACCGTTGGGAATCACGCCCAAACTGATGTCATTGCGCACCGTTTTGTCCACCTGCATGAGACAGTTGACGGCATCGTTGAGCGCACTGTCACCACCCACAATGACGATGGTCTTGTAGCCATTGTTAATGAGCATCTTCACCAACCTGTCCACGCTGCCCACATTCTCGCTCTGCACGAAGTCATACTCAATATGCTCAGCCTTTAGGCACTTCTCTATCTTCTCCCAACGACTGTGAGAGGAATGCAGCCAAGATGCTCTCGGGCAATACAAAATGCCCCAACGATGATTCTCCATATCTTCCTTATTTCTCTTGTTTTTCCTTCTCCATCAGACCTGTCACCTGTGCCACCTTCTGCTCCATCGGCAGCAAGGCGTCAATCCAGTGGATATGGCAGCCACGCCGCTCCATGCCACGAAACCACGTCATCTGCCGCTTGGCAAACTGGTGGATGGCTATCTCCAGCCCTCGAAACATTTCGTCGTAGGTAGTGCGGCCCACCACATACTCGGTGACATACTTATATTCCAGTCCATAGTAAATCAAGTCATCAGCAGGGATACCCCTGTCGAGCAGTCGCCGTATCTCCTCCACCATGCCGTTTTCCAGCCGTTGCCGCAGGCGTGCCGAGATCTTTTCCCGCCGCTCGTCGCGCCCAATGGACACGCCGACCACCAGTGAGTCGACAGGCGGCATCCTACGATCGGCCGTTGGATGCTCCAGATTATAGGTCTCAATCTCGATGGCACGAATGGCCCGCTGACAGGTATCCACATCAGTTGTGTTATGCATCGCCGACCCCGTACGCTCTTTCAAATCCCGTAGCATCTCAGTGAGCCTGTCAAGAGACTCGTGCGCAAGCCGTTCGCGCAACGCAGGATTCTGCGGTACCGGGGAGAGAGCGTATCCCTTCAGCACAGCCTCGACATAGAGTCCCGTCCCACCACAAAGAATAGGCTGACGGCCGCGTAACCGAATGTCATCGTAAGCTTTGTGAAAGTCGCGCTGATACTGGAAAAGATTATACTTCGTACCCGGCTCAGCAATGTCTATGAGATGATAGGGTATGCGCTGTCCGCCGACCACATAGTCAGCCAAGTCCTTTCCCGTACCAATGTCCATTCCACGATACACCTGTCGCGAATCGCCACTGATAATCTCAGCATCACCCAGTGTGCGCGCCAAATGCACGGCAAGGTCGGTCTTGCCGCTGGCTGTGGGCCCGAGTATAGTAACCATTCTGCTCATTGCTGACCGCAAATATAGTAAAAATCATTTAACCGTGCAAGGAAAGGCACAAAAAAGCGTAGATGAAAAAGGCACTCTTCCCCACCCGAGGGAAAGAGTGCCTTTGTATGGAATGTATATCCGTAATGAAGATTACTTCATCTCAGCGAAGTACTTGATGGTGCGAACCATCTGAGAAGTGTAAGAGTTCTCATTGTCGTACCAAGAGACAACCTGCACCTCATAGGTGTCGTCGTCAATCTTCACAACCATGGTCTGCGTAGCATCGAAGAGCGAGCCGAAACGCATACCGATGATGTCGCTGGAGACAATGTCCTCATCGTTGTAGCCGAAGCTCTCGTTGGCGTGAGCCTTCATGGCAGCGTTGACGCTCTCAACAGTAACGTCCTTACCCTTCACGACAGCGTAAAGCAGTGTGGTGGAGCCATCTGCCACCGGCACGCGCTGTGCGGCACCGATGAGCTTGCCGTTCAACTCAGGCAGAACCAGGCCGATGGCCTTGGCAGCGCCAGAGGAGGCAGGAGTGATGTTGCAGGCACCAGCACGGCTACGGCGGAGGTTACCCTTACGCTGCGGGCCGTCAAGAATCATCTGGTCGCCCGTGTAGGCATGGATGGTCTGCATGATACCGGTCTGAACGGGATAGACATCGTTCAGAGCCTGAGCCATCGGGGCCAAGCAGTTGGTGGTGCAGGAAGCTGCACTGATGATCTGGTCATCAGCGGTCAGCGTCTCATGGTTCACGTTGTAAACGATGGTCTTCAGGTCGTTGCCGGCAGGAGCGGAAATCACAACCTTCTTGGCACCAGCCGTGATGTGAGCCATGCTCTTGTCCTTGGATGTATAGAAGCCAGTGCACTCAAGCACGACGTCGATATCGAGAGCGCCCCAAGGCAGGTTGGCAGCATCCTTCTCCTTGTAGATGGTGATCTTCTTGCCATCAACAGCAATATAGCCAGCGGCCTCTTTGCCGTTCTCGGTGAAGGGAGTGTCATCGAATGTCACAGTGTGAACCTTCTCACCGCCGATAATGCCCTGAAAGCCACCGTGTGTGGAGTCATACTTCAGCAGTTGAGCGAGCATCTTGGGACTTGTCAAGTCGTTGATAGCAACAACGTCGTAGCCCGGGGCTGCGAACATCTGACGGAATGCGAGACGGCCGATACGACCGAAACCATTAATAGCAACTTTTACCATTTTACTTTTAATTTTATAATTTAAAAAAAGTTGAATATCCGTTCATATGAAAGAGGAAGCCGTTCCAGCACACGCATCATCGGATGCTTTTACCTCACTTTTTCGCTCTAACGATTGCAAAGGTACAAAATTATTTCTAATTTTGCATTCGGATAGAGTCTTAAATAATATAAAATAGAACACCGCTTGCGTTAACAACCCCGACAGACACTGTCTTAAGGATTCCGGCTGACAAGTGGAGGTTGCAAAACAGCATTTCTATAATCAAAATATAAACATAAAAATCATGGGTAAATTCATCAATGAATTCAAGGAATTCGCCATCAAGGGCAATGCCGTTGACATGGCAGTAGGTGTAATCATCGGTGCCGCCTTCGGCAAGATTGTCAGCTCCATCGTCAATGACATCATCATGCCACCCATCGGCTGGCTCATTGGAGGCATCAACTTCTCCGACCTAAAAATCACACTCCCGGCCAAGCACTTCGCCGGCGGCATCGACACACAGGCTGCCACCATCAACTATGGCATGTTCCTGCAAAATGCCATCGACTTCATCATCATCGCTCTCTGCGTGTTCCTGCTCGTCAAGGGCATCAACAAGCTCGCACGCAAGAAGGCACAGGAACCCACCACCCCAGCTCCGGCACCCGAGCCGACCACCGAGGAGAAACTGCTCACCGAGATTCGCGACCTGCTCAAGGACAAGCAATGACGCGAAAGGTTTTCACCCATTTCGGCAGCGACACCGAAGAGCGGCGCGACGAGCTAATCCGCATCATCGGCCACAGCATCGAGCGGCTCAGCGCGCCCGAGTTGGAAGCACTCTATTACGACATGCTCACCAAGGACTATATTCGCAAGTGAGCCTCCCCCGACGGGGGACAGACAAAGACAAGAGACTGACACTCTTTGCATGCGTCAGTCTCTTGTCTTTTTTCAAGACCGGTTAAGAGCGTCCTGTCTACAGCCCCATCTACCGTCACAGCGTCTTCCTCCCGTTCCTTATATAGATATGCCCACGCAGCGGTATCAACTTCGTGAACTCCACAATGACATCCATGGGCCCTCCCTGCAACGCTATGCCTACAAGGTTTTCAAAAGTGTGGCCACGGACGGAAAGAGAACAAAGGATCGATGCCACGGTTTTAGGCTACACCTAATGTACAATGATAGTGGAAATCACTGGTATTGTTTTGCGTCAAGGGCGCAGGCGCAATCCGTGTACGGCACAAACGCATTGGCTATCCGCATTTAATAATGAGGTCGGTGCGCCTTATCGATAGGGGTAAAACGTTTTTCCCGGCGAGCTCAGAAGGCTGTTAAGCAAGTTGTAAGCTTATAGCAAAATATCTTTTGCTGCGTAGCACGACATCAAAAGCTATGCAACAAAAGGTATTTTGGTAAGCAGAAAAACAAAAGAGACTTTTAAACGCTCCAATATCAAACTATGGCTTGGCGAAGGCTGATTATTATCTTTATGCCGTTAATTTGTTTTGTTATTGAATAATAGAATTGACTGTGAGCACGGAAGATAAGAATGTGAAACATTAGTTTTTGTCCATGAAAAAGCATTCATATCTTTCTGCGTTTCAGAAAGTAGGCTTGCTTTGTGCACTTACGGAAAGATGGCGAAGAGAATGCACAAAAAAGGAGGAGCAGAAACGCTCCCCCACTATTGCAAAGATAATCATTTGGCACGACGGCACTGATCCGACTGCCAAATGATTTAACATTTAAAGTTTTGCGGACACGGAATATCCACGTCGCTTACTCCCACTCGATGGTCGAAGGTGGCTTCGAGGAGATGTCATAGCAGACACGGTTGACGCCCTTCACCTTGTTGATAATCTCGTTGGATACTTTCGCCATGAAGTCGTAAGGCAGGTGCGCCCAGTCGGCGGTCATGGCATCCTGCGAGGTGACGGCCCGTAAAGCTACGGGATGCTCATAGGTGCGCTCGTCGCCCATGACCCCCACAGAGCGAATGGTGGAGAGCAGAACGGTGCCCGCCTGCCAGATGTGGTCGTAGAGCGAGGTGCCGTCTGGCATGGTGTAGGCGTGCATGGCCTCGATGTAGATGTCGTCGGCATCCTGCAGAATGCGCACTTTCTCGCGCGTGATGTCGCCAAGAATGCGCACAGCCAGTCCCGGTCCGGGGAACGGGTGACGCTTGATGAGCCGCTCAGGCATGCCCAACTCGTGGCCCACGCGGCGCACCTCGTCCTTGAAGAGCCACTGCAACGGCTCGCAAAGACGCAGTTTCATATCCTTTGGCAGTCCGCCCACGTTGTGATGGCTCTTGATGGTCATGCCGGTGATGCTAAGACTCTCGATGCGGTCGGGATAGATAGTGCCTTGCGCCAACCAGCGTGCGTCCGTGATTTTCTGTGCTTCGGCATTGAATACCTCCACGAAGTCGCGGCCGATAATCTTGCGCTTCTGCTCGGGATCACTGACTCCTTCAAGATCTTTGAAGAACTTGTCGGAGGCATCCACGCCGATAACGTTGAGTCCCAGGCCCTTATAGGCATCCATGACTTTCTGGAACTCGTTCTTGCGCAACATGCCGTGGTCGACGAAGATACACGTGAGGCGGTCGCCAATGGCACGGTTGAGCAGCGTGGCGCAGACCGATGAGTCGACACCTCCCGAAAGACCGAGAATGACGCGATCGTCACCGAGTTGTTCTTTCAGTTCCTTGACAGTGGTCTCCACAAACGAGGCAGGACTCCACTCTTGACGACTGTGACAGATGTCGACCACAAAGTTCTTAAGCAACTGCTTTCCCTGCGTGCTGTGGAACACCTCGGGGTGGAACTGCACGGCCCAAAGCGGGTTTGTGTCAGACGCATAGGCGGCATAGCGAACGTCGGCCGTAGAGGCGATGACATGGCAGTCGGCCGGGATGGCGGTGATGGTGTCGCCATGGCTCATCCACACCTGTGACCCCTGCTCGAAGCCTTTGAAGAGAGGGTTGGCAAGGTCGATGGTCTCCAGATGAGCGCGGCCATACTCACGGGTGCCAGTCTGCTCGACGGTTCCGCCGTTCTTGTAGGAAATGAACTGTGCACCATAGCAGATGCCAAGCACCGGATAGCGACCCATGAAGTCGGACAAGTCACACTGGAAGGCCTCAGGATCGTGCACCGAGTAGGGACTGCCCGAGAGGATAACGCCAATGACGGAAGGGTCGTCCTTGGGAAACTTGTTGTAGGGCAGAATCTCACAGAAGGTGTCGAGTTCGCGCACGCGCCGTCCGATCAGCTGCGTAGTCTGCGACCCGAAATCGAGAATGATGATTTTCTGTTGCATATATGTTTAGGAAATAAATAATTCGAATGGATAAAACTACAGTTGCCGCAGGAACTGCTCTGCCTCATGCAGGGTCTCCTGCTTACCGACATCCATGAGCCTGAGTTCAGGTTTCAACACCCCTTTAATCATCGTGGTGCGGCAATTGCTCAAATAGAAGTCCATGATGGGGAACCGGTCGGGCCAACTGTCCATCAGTGGGAACAGCGACGGTGAGAAGGTGTGGATGCCGGAGAAAGCGTAGAGGCGGTAGTCACCGGTGCCCTCGCGCAAATCGGTGGCAGTGATGCCGGGCCGCTCGGCATAGAGACGGTCGAAATGGAGACGCAACTCCGGCCACGGTGTCCTCACCTCATGGGTGTCGACGTTTGTCCACCCGACAAGCTGCATCTGACGGTTGAAGATGAGATAGCGGCGTGTCTCGCGCCAACTGACGAGCAGCGTGGCACCAGCCATGACATGCGGCACGCCACAGTCGGGACAGGGCATGGTGCGATCGGTGCCATAGAAGCGCGCCAAGTCAACATTACTTAGTATGTCGACATTGTGCATGAGCACGGGAGCATGCTCGTCGAAGAGCGAACGGGCCTTACGCAGACCGCCGCCAGTATCGAGAAGACAGTCGGTCTCATCAGAGACGCGCACGTCAAGACCGAAATCGTTCTGTCCGGCCAGATAGTCGATGATCTGCCGGGAGTAGTGGTGCACATTGACGACGATGCGGTCGAAGCCCGCTTCGCCGAGCCGCAGGATGACACGTTTGAGCAACGGCTCCCCTCCCACCCTCACCAGTGCCTTCGGCATGGTGTCGGTGAGCGGCTTGAGACGTGTGCCAAGCCCGGCGGCAAATATCATGGCTTGTTTCATATCATTCGCTGTTTCTATAACGACAGACATTAAGTTTGAAGTCAAACCGTAGCCGGCAACACCTGCGAGATGTGTTGCTCCCGATGGTCGACATGCACCTCAATACCGAACTTCTCGTGAATGTGCTCGGCCAGATGCTGAGCCGAATAGACGGAACGGTGCTGGCCACCCGTGCAACCGAAACAGAACATGAGCGACGTGAAGCCCCGCTGCATGTAGCGTTCCACATGATGGTCGGCCAACTGATAGACAGACTTGAGGAACTCGAGAATCTCGCCATCGTCCTCCAAAAAACGGATGACGGGCTCGTCAAGGCCTGTGAGCTTCTTGTAGGGCTCATAGCGCCCCGGATTGTGGGTGGAACGGCAGTCGAACACATAGCCACCACCATTGCCCGAATCGTCGGCAGGAATGCCCTTGCGATAGGAGAAACTGTAGACACGCACCACCAACGGTCCCTTGCCGTCATACTTGGAGAAGGTGGCAGGGCCATCCTGCGGGTGGGCTGGATAGATGGGGTTATCGGTGGTCTTGTAGCCGTCGGCGCGCGTAAGCGCTGGCTCCTCAATGTGAGCAAACTGTGGCAACTCTGTCAGACGCCGCAACAAATCCATCATGTAAGGATAAGGAAACAACTTCGGATTCATTTTCAGCAAATCGCGCAGGTTGTCCATGGCCGGTGGTATGGAATCGAGAAAGTGCTTCTTGCGCTCAAAATAGCCACGGAAGCCGTAGGCACCGAGCACTTGCAGCAACCGGAAGAGCACAAAGAGTGAAAGCCTGGCCACGAAATGACGCTCCGAGGGCACCTCGGTATAGTTCTTCAGCGACTGATAATATTCATAAACGAGCTCTCGGCGCAACTTGTAGGGGTATTTTGCCGACGCCTGCCACAGGAAAGACGCCAAATCGTAGTAGAACGGACCCTTACGACCGCCTTGAAAGTCGATGAAATAAGGATGTCCGGCCGCATCGAGCATGACATTGCGCGCCTGAAAGTCGCGATAAAGGAAACTCTCACCCTTCTCGGCCGTCAGGTCTTTGGCAAACATGTGAAAGTTGGCTTCAAGCTTAAGCTCATGAAAATCAAGTTCGGTGGCCTTGAGAAAACAATACTTGAAATAGTTGAGGTCGAAGAGCACACTGTTCTCATCGAACTCAGGCTGGGGATAACAGTTGGAAAAATCGAGTCCGCGAGCCCCACGGATTTGCATGTCAGGCAATTCGCGAATAGTGTTGACAAGCAGTTGCCGCTCATGCTGATTGTAGCGTCCGCCCGCCTCGCGTCCACCCCGAATGGCATCAAAAAGCGACACCATACCCAAATCAGTCTGCAAATAGCGTAGCTCGTCATCACTGACTGCCAAAATATGTGGCACCGGCAACTGCCGTTTGGCGAAATGACGAGCCAGATAGACAAAGGCATGATCCTCATCGCGGCTCGTGCCAACGACACCAACAACGCTCTGCCCGCCGTCATCAGTAAACCGATAGTAACTGCGGTTGCTTCCTGAGCCCGGCATTTTCTCTATATGCGCAGGGCCGCTGCCACGCCACTGTTTGTATAATGCGATCAGTTTCTCCATATTCCGTTTGCTTTTACCTGCTCATCATCAAATGCAATCTATGTTTTTTTCGTTTCCGGTCTGCCAGAGAAATCTGGCTCAAGACGGGTGCTTGTCTTCTTTCAAGATGTCGTCTATTTCCTTCTTCACCCGCTTACGCTCTTCATATTCGGCCAAAAAGTGGTCGCCCACAAGAAGCAGGATAAAGATGCCGAGCGACATCATAAACGAACGGGTCAGAAAGACGAGCCCCGCTGCCACCAAGAAGAACACCAGAAACTTTTTCCAATCGATTATCTCTTTCATGGTTACAAAGGTACAAAAAAAAGATGAGCCCCAAACGTTAGGACTCATCCTTTTTTCAGTTATTCACAGATTGATGCTTCACGCATCTGTTTTCTTTCGATTACATCATACCGGGCTGTGCACCTGCTGCGACCGGAGCCTTAGGCTCGGGCTTGTCGCAGATGAGACACTCAGTGGTGAGGAACATGCCAGCTACCGAGGCCGCATTCTCCAAAGCCACACGTGTGACCTTTGCCGGGTCGATAACGCCGGCCGCACGCAAATCCTCATACTGCTCAGTGCGGGCATTGTAGCCGAAGTCACCCTTGCCCTCGCGCACCTTGTTCACAACGACAGCACCCTCGCCACCTGCATTGGCGACAATCTGACGCAACGGCTCCTCGATGGCACGGCAAACGATGTTGATACCAGTCTGCTCATCGGCGTTGATACCTTTCAAGTCGGCCAGTTTCTCCTGAGCACGAATGTAGGTAGTGCCACCACCGACAACGACACCTTCCTCAATGGCTGCGTTAGTAGCGCGCAGAGCATCGTCGACACGGTCTTTCTTCTCCTTCATCTCAACTTCCGAGTTGGCACCAACATAGAGAACGGCCACACCACCGGCCAACTTGGCCAAACGCTCCTGCAGCTTCTCCTTGTCATAAGAACTCTTGGTATTCTCAATCTCGTTCTTGATCTGAGCCACACGATCGTGGATGTTCTCCTTCGAGCCACTGCCATTGACAATCGTCGTGTTATCCTTGGTGACAGTGACCTTCTCAGCTGAACCCAGCATCTCAAGCGTGGCCTGCTCCAACTTCAAACCCTTGTCCTCGCTGATGACGACACCACCAGTCAAGACGGCAATGTCCTCCAACATGGCCTTACGGCGATCGCCAAAGCCCGGTGCCTTGACAGCGCAAATCTTCAAGCCACCACGCAGACGGTTGACGACGAGTGTAGTCAGAGCCTCGCTATCGACATCCTCTGCGACGACGAGCAACGGACGTCCACTCTCCGCAGCAGGTTGCAAAATGGGCAGGAAGTCCTTCAGATTGGAAATCTTCTTGTCATAGATGAGGATATAAGGATTGTCCATCACGCACTCCATCTTGTCGGGATCGGTCACAAAGTAACCAGACAGATAGCCACGATCGAACTGCATACCCTCGACCACATCGATGTGGGTGTCGCGGCTCTTACTCTCCTCGATGGTGATAACGCCATCCTTGGTCACCTTGCGCTTAGCCTCAGCGATGAGCTTACCAATCTCAGGATCGTTGTTGGCACTGAACGTAGCGACCTGCTCAATCTTGTCGAAGTTGTCACCCACCTGCTCAGCGTTGGCCTTGATGTAGTCGACAACCGTCGAAACGGCCTTGTCGATGCCGTGCTTCAAATCCATCGGGTTGGCACCTGCAGTGACATTCTTCAAGCCCTCGTTGACGATAGCCTGCGTGAGCAGGGTTGCGGTGGTAGTACCGTCGCCGGCATCATCACCCGTCTTGCTGGCAACGCTCTTCACAAGCTGAGCACCCGTGTTTTGGAACTGATCCTCAAGCTCCACTTCTTTGGCCACCGTAACACCATCCTTGGTAATCTGAGGTGCACCAAACTTCTTCTCGATGACGACATTGCGTCCCTTCGGGCCAAGTGTCACCTTGACGGCATCAGCCAACTGGTCTACGCCCTCCTTAAGGAGGTTGCGTGCTTCTGTATCGAACTTAATAATCTTTGCCATTATTGCTATTTCCTTTTTTATTAGTTTACCTTTTTATGAATATTACTCTTCCACCACTGCGAGAACATCACTCTGACGCATCATCAGATACTTCTCTGAGTCGTTCTCAATCTCAGTGCCGGCATACTTGCCGTAAAGAATCTCATCACCTGCCTTCAGCACCATGGGCTCATCTTTCTTGCCCTCGCCGACGGCAACCACCTTACCGCGTTGCGGCTTCTCTTTGGCTGTGTCAGGGATAATGATTCCACCTACTTTTTCCTCAGCTGGTGCAGGAAGTACCAGCACTCTGTCTGCTAATGGTTTAATTGTCATAACTCAATTATTTTTAATTTGTACTTTACTTTGTTTTCATCATCTCTCTTAACGAAAACCGTGCCAAAGCTGTCAGCTTTCGAAAGCATGACAGTTTTGGCACAGTCACTACTGACAAAGTTGTCAGTTGCCACATCCAAGATGAACTGTGGCGAAAGGCGCATGCTTATTCACACTCGCAGAGATTGACAAACTTGCCCCGTTCTCTGCGCTCCTCGATGAGTCGCTCCAGCTTCCGCTTGCGATGCGGCGCTATCCACTGCCTGAAAAAGATGTTGGGGATAGCCACTCCCAAAGCTATGCTAATTAAGATGAGCGAACCTAAAATCGCATTGTGGACGGCAAAGGTGACTTCGCCCACAACGCCCTGCATGTCGATGAAACCATAGAGGGCCCTATACATCATCACACCGGGTACCATCGGGATGACTGCCGGTATGGAAATAATCTGATGAGGCGTGTGTAGCACGTGTGTCATCTTGATATTGATGATGGAAATGAGTGCCGACCCGACGAAAGTGCCAAAAACTATACCCATATCGAGACCAATGTTGCCATTGCTGGGACCGAGATTGACAAAATTGCGCGAGCAGACGGCGATGATACCGCCCACTGCTATCCATGCCATGAGACGCTTGGGCACATTGAAGATGGTGGCGAAGCCCATGGCCGAAATGGCCGCGGCAAGAGCAAACTCGCCAAAGGTGTGATGCGGAATGGTACTCAAATCTTTCACGAAATTGTCGATGCCACAACACTTGATGGCTAAGGCTATGCCGAACGACATCGAGAGAATCATCAACAACGTATTGGTGGCTCTGACGAGACCAGTCTCTATCTTGTTGTCAAGCAAGTCGCTGACCGAATTAATGAGCGGGACGCCTGGCACTATGAAGAGCGCGCAAGCCAGCATGGGATGCCATGGCGTGGATGAATAGAAGATAGGATGCAGGCATTGCGGAATGAAAGCCATCACCTCGGGAGTGGAAATGAAACGCGTGGCCCAGGCGATAAGCGTAGAGAAGAGAGCCGCTATGGCTATATTAAGATAGATGTTGCTGCCCAGATGGTTGAGATACATGCGGAAGCGATTGCCAAGGATAGCGGCAATGGCCGCATAAAAGAAGGCAGGCCAGTCGCATCCAAACTGAATGCAAAAGCCACCGCAGGCGAAGCCGGCACCGACTGCCACGAACCAGTCACTGTAGTTGCGTTTCTTGTTGGCGATGCTCTCCAGCTCTTCGCTGTAACGGTCAAGCGAATAGTCCTCGCGAATGGCACGCCAAGAAAGCTTCGATATTTCCTGAATGGCCTCCATATTGATACCATGCTTGTCGCAGCGCTGCATCTTGGAGAACGAATGCTCCTCATCACTGAGGTTCACCTGAAGCATGTAGTAGTCGATGAAGATATGGAGGTTTTGCTCGGGCAAGCCCAAAAAGGCCGCCACACGATCCATGTTGCGCTTGATGCGGCTGGTGTCAGCAGAGCTTTCCATCAGTATCTGTCCTGTACGGAGGAGCAAATCGAGTTTGCGAAGCAACATTTTCTCCGAGTTCATCTTCATAGTTTCTTCCATAAGATCAAGCAAATAACAAATTATTATCCAAACTTTGTGTTTCGAACTGCAAAGTTAGTGATTTCCGATAATATGCCCAAATTTGCTGTATAGTTTTGTCGGCAGAAGTCTCTCGGACAGTACGCGACGAAAAAAAAAGACTGTCAGCCGAGGGGGGGGAAGAAAAAACACCCCTATCGGCTGACAATCAGCATATTGCGTATGAGAAAATTTTAGTCCTCCTCCGGCGTGATGAGCTTATAACCTTTGCCATGAATGTTGATGATCTCAATCTGGTCGTCGTCCTTCAAGTGCTTACGCAGCTTGGTGATGTAGACATCCATGGAGCGTGCATTAAAATAGTTGTCGTCAATCCAAATTGTCTTCAAGGCGAAGTCGCGCTGCAACACCTCGTTGCGGTGCGAGCAGAGCAGAGCCAACAATTCGTTCTCCTTGGTGGTGAGTTTGGTCTGCTTGTCGCCGATGGTGAGCAACTGTTTCTGGGTGTCGAAGGTGAAGCGGCCAATGTGGTAGATCGTGCTTTCCTTGTTCTTCTTGCCACGCACACGGCGCAAAATGGCCTCAATGCGGAAAACGAGTTCCTCCATCGAGAACGGCTTGGTGATATAGTCGTCAGCCCCCAACTTGAAGCCCTCCAGAATGTCGTCCTTCAAGGTCTTGGCCGTCAGGAAGATGATAGGCATCTCAGCATTGGCCTGACGAATCTCCTGAGCCAACGTGAAGCCATCTTTCTTTGGCATCATCACATCGAGCACACAGATGTCGAACTTGTTCTTCATGAATTCTCTATACCCAGCCTCACCGTCAGGGCACAGCGTGGCTTGATAACCCTTTGCCTGCAAGTATTCACGGAGCAGCATTCCGAGGTTCTCGTCGTCCTCGCAAAGTAAGATTTTCAATGTCTCTTCCATAATCGTTGTGGTTTTATTTAATTGTTAATATAGTTATCGTTACTGTCGCCATGTCCCTTCAAGGAGACCGTCCAAATCCATGTTTAATCTTTGATGACCGGCAATTTAATGGTGAAGGTAGTCCCTTTTCCGTATTCGGATGCTACGTCAATCTTGCCATCGTGCAGTTCGACGATTTTCTGCACATAAGCCAGTCCCAGTCCGAAGCCTTTGGCATCATGCACATTACCTGTATGAACACGATAGAATTTCTCAAAGATTTTTTTCAGGTTCTCCTTCTTAATGCCCAAACCTGTGTCGCGCACGCTCAGATAGAGGTAGTTGTCATCGTTCCATGTCTTCAGATAGACATTGAGCGACTCATCCTGCTTACGATATTTTACCGCATTGTCCATCAAATTGAATATGACGTTCTGAAAGTGAACCTCATCTACATAGATGGCCGAGTCGACCGCCTCTATATCGGTGTAAATCTTTCCACCGGTATGTTCCACACGCAACGAGAACGAGTTGGCAATGTTCTCCACCATCTCGTTGAGGTCGAGCTGCTTCTTCTTGAACACAGCCTTCTTCCGGTCGAACATCGACATCTGCAAGACTTTCTCGACGAGAAAACGCAGGCGCTTCGACTCATCATTGATGACCCCACCAAGATGCTGCATCATAGCCTGACTCTTCGACACACTGGGATCGTTGAGCATTTGAGCGGCCAACGAGATACTGGCTATAGGAGTCTTCAACTCATGGGTCATATTGTTGACGAAATCGTTCTTCAATTCCGAATAACGCTTCGAACGGAAGATAGTCACGATGGTGAAGATGAACGTCACCAACAGCACGAGCGTGAAGATGACACTCGGAATCATGAAACGCACACTGGAAAAGATGTAGCTACTCATCTCGGGGAAGTGCACCTTCACAATGCCCTGCGACTTCGGGTCGTTGCGGAAGAGTGGCTGCTGATAGGTATACTCCTCTCCTTCCGGGTCGTAGTCGGGACAACGATAAATCTCACGACCGTCCTGCGTCGTCACTGTGAAATGATAAGGGATGTTGATGCCATTGTTCATCAACTCGGCTTTCAGATCCTGATCAAGAAGGCGGAAGTTGACACGATCCTTGAGAGGTTTCTCCGAGGCCGAATAGATAATCGACAACACCACCTCATCAAGTAGAGCTTTCTGATAAACATAACGGTTCTTCACAATTTCCTGAAGCGACTTCGAAGCCTCAGCATCCGACTCCTTGTAGTTGTGGAGATTAATGGCCTTCGGCATCTCCGACGGCTTCGACGTGAGTGTCTTCATTTCGAACGACGAATAGACGGTTCCGTCGGCTCCAGTCTCCGCATACTGGTGGCTGCGCTGTACCGAACCATCCGGACGCCTTATGAGCGAATCCTTGCGATAGCTGCGACGCTCAGTCTCGTTGGCATTCTTCTCCAAATAGCGCAACGTCTCGTTCAGCTCCAGGTCACGGCTGGCTTGATACAGAGCGCGATTGACCGACTCGTCAAACTGTTCCTTCTTCATCTCGGCCATCTCCTGAATGTAGGTCAACTGAAGGCCAAGCAGTATCAGAAACGACACGCCCATCACAACGGCTATTGTCCAAATGGTTCTTTGCTTCATATCGGCAAAGTTAACGCAAAAGCCATTTCGTTAACACGAAAATGTTAATTACTTCTGTCATTTTTTCACATTTTAACATCAACACAAGTTTTTAATTGCTTATATTCAATTATTCCAAGGGCTTTTTTTCTTTTAATCTCATGTATGACCTTTTCTCAAATATTCTCATTACCTTTGCACTTCATTGTAAAAGTATGTTGATGAAAATTCGAGACTTGATGCTGGGCATTGTCTGCTGCGTCTCCTCTGTCAATGCCCAGACACTTTCAAGAGTCCAGCCGTCGACCATCGACCCTTCGCTACAGACCTTGGGCAAACGGCTGATGTCAATGAAACAAGGCAGCATCATAGCCATCGAACCACAAACGGGTGCCATCAGATGCCTGGTGTCGTCATCGTGGGAACCCGACACCATCAACCGCGCCATTTCCATTGCCTACTCTCCGGGTTCCACTTTCAAGGTGGCCCAAACACTGGTATTGGAATCGGAAGGTATCATCAACGAAGAGACATCCTACACCTGCCACGAAGGCTTCTGGCGCAAGAACATCCATATAGGATGCCACCGTCATCCTTCACCACAGAAACTCATCGGAGCCATCGGCCATTCGTGTAATTCCTACTTCTGCAAGGCTTTCATGAGCATAATTGACAACCGTACAAACTATTCCACACAAGAAGAAGCCATCAACACCTGGCATGCCTATATGTCGAGTTTCGGACTGGGTAAGCCACTGGGCATCGACCTACCTCATGAAACGGCAGGCCACATTCCTGACGCAAGTGCACTCGACAGCACGCACCGGGGCAGTTGGAATGCACTGACTATCATGTGGATAGGCATGGGACAAGGCGAAGTTACGGCTACTCCACTGCAACTCTGCAATCTCGCCGCACTCATTGCCAACCGTGGATGGTGGCGGGTACCACACGTACACAAGCCAAGTCCTACCCGCGCCGAAGATGCGAAATACGTGCTCAATCACTACATACAGAGTGACAGTGCATCCATGGAGACGGTAATCAAAGGCATGCGGCTCTGCGTCAGCAACGGCACAGCCAAGAGCATCGACACTCCACTCTTCGAAATTTGCGGCAAGACAGGAACAGCCGAGAATCATGGAACAGACCACTCCGTCTTCATTGGCTTCGCACCAATGAATCAGCCACAGATAGCCGTCTGCGTCTATATAGAAAATGGTGGATTCGGAGCTGATCTGGCTGCACCAATAGCAGCGCTCATAATGGAGCAGTCGGTGACGGGCAAACTAAGTCCACGATCCGAACACCATGCACAACAATGGGAAAAGTTTCCCGTTGTACCTACTTACGACGAGACAGAAGATCCCTTCTACGAAGTGATGGAAGAATAGTAAACAGACAAGCCGAGAGATTGTTCCCGGAAAGGAATCTGGAGTGGTCATTTACCATTCATCATCGGGGATTTTTGACAACTTCGACTATCTCACAATGCAATCCGTCTACGCAGAATCGCACGTCGAGACCAGCATAAGGCATGCCGTAAACTTTTTTAGGATTGTGCTGATAAGGCGGACGTGGATCTTCGGCCAATACCTCCCGTAGCAATACGATTTGCTCTGCGGTCAGCCCATAATCACTGAGAGCACTGACCACCGATGGAGGTATCGTCACCTCCAACCGCCGCCACTGCCGTTGGTCAACAAAACCACTACGGGCATCGGGATGACTATCGGCATAGGTAACATAAGGCTTGATGTCGTAGACGGGGGTTCCGTCCATGAGGTCAGCACCACAGACATGTATAATGGGGCCACGAGGGCAGTCCCATTCAACATGGTCGAGACGCACTGACGATAAACCAAGACCATTGGGACGGAAAGGGCTGCGCGAGGCAAAGACACCTATTTTCTCGTTACCACCCAAACGGGGAGGACGCACCACAGGACTCGACGGCGCATGACGGTTGGCCGAAAATCCCCAAACCAGCCACAACCAGTCAAACAACTCTATGCCGCGCAATGCGTCCTTTGTGCGATAAGGAGGTTCCAAGACGATTTGTCCAGGAAGACTTTCCACAATACCACTCTGCTTGGGGATGCCAAACTTCGTGGGAAAAAGGGAATGAAAAACGGCTATCGGCTTTATCTCCATCGCTGACTATATGAGCTGGGGCGTAATTGACGTCCGGTAAAGTGCGACGACAAGCAAGACCAACACTGTGAACAGACCAACAGCCATGGGGACATACATCTGCCGTCGAACAACAGGCAGACGATATTCAAGAGCATAAGCATGAAGGAAACGTTGAAAAACCCAATAACTGGCTACCGCGCCGGCAAAGCCTATCAGCATACCGACGAGAATATCGCCGGGATAGTGAACTCCCAGATACATACGAGACCAACATGTCACAATCGCCCATGCGACAAGCCACCATGACACCAAATGCCGACGAAAAAGGAAGATGAGAAAGAAAGCCAGCCCCCACGAATTGGCAGAATGGGCCGACGGAAAGCCAAAACGGCCGCCCCGGTAACCTTCGACGATATGAACCAGTCCGGCCTTAGTGAGCGGATTAGCCAAATTGCTCGGTCGCAAACGCGCAACCATACCACGTCAAAGATTAGAACACGTTTGGGCGGTCCTGACAATGATAGCCACAGCAAAGAGCAGACATACAACGTTCATCTTGGCTGGGAAGTTGCGGAACATGATGTAAACAATGGAAAGATACATCGGAACCCAAACAAACTTGTCACTATACATATACATAAAAAAATCACCGAACGTGTTGTGAAAGCTATTGATAGCAAGAAACACATCCGTGTCAACATCTAACAACCACTGTAACAATCCAGAAATATCCATTTATTTTTCCTCAATGTCATCCATCAAGCATTGCAAATAAGCCTTGCCCAACAGTAGATTGACATTCGCTTTACCTTTATTAACGACTGAATGCCCACTTTTATTGTCATAGACGAGCTGATTCTCGCCACTGACCATGCCAAAAGCATCAGGAATGGTGAAAAAAGCAAAATGTGGAGCAGTGACATCAAATAAATCCTTGCTGAAAAGGAAATCCTTATGACTGATGCCAAGCTGTCCCAACAATGTAGCGGCAATGTCGTGCTGAGAACCAAAGACGTCGACCTTCATAGGAGCCTTGACAGCACCACCCGCCAAAACGAGCGGAATATGAAAACGTTCGAGCGAAAGGGCCTCCACGCTTTCGGGCCATGCCCCCTGATGATCGGCCACGAGCACGATTAGCGAGTGTTCCCACCGTCCACTCTGCTTCAGCCATCCGACAAACCGACCTATGCAGTGGTCTGCATAGGCAAAAGCATTGAGCCGTTTGTCGCTCAAGGTCTGTTCGGGTACATCAAATGGCTCATGCGAACTGGACGTTTGGACGACACGAAACATAGGCTGACGGCTGTGACTGGTTGCGACATCTTCCTGTACACGCTCAAACAACGGGCCGTCGGGTACCCCCCACTTACTCAAACGCTGTTTCAACGGGAAGTCCTTATCCTCAACAATGTGGCGATAGCCCTGAGAAACAAGAAAAGACCGCTGATTGCAGAAATCGGCATCGCCACCATAATAGTAGGCTGTTCCATAACCTGCCTTAGCCATTGCACGTGCTATAGACGGCAAGTTGCGGGTCTTTGCCGGATACTTCATCAACGATACCGACGGCGGCACAGGGTAACCAGCAAGAATGGCCACCAAACCACGATCGGTGCGGAAACTGTTGGCGTAAAAATGTTTGAAAAAGATTCCTTCGGAAGCGATTTGTGTCAAATGTGGCGTAGCCCCACTATTCATCACAAGATGTGAAAAACTCTCCATAATGACGAGATAGACATCCGGACGGCGCTCCGACAAGATTTGCTGAGTGGAATCGGAACGTGTATCGGTTAGGCCCTTGAAGATTTGTTTAGCCTGTCTGTCATCCATGTAACGGTATTGTGAACCGAAATCTTCCTGATGTGTCAATGACTCCAGCAACGAGAAAGCCGGATTGACAGCCGCATGATTCAATTCCTGACGGGCAGAGAAATAGACTTTGCCTGTATTCATGGTCGAGACCGTGAAACCTCCGCGAATGGGAATGAAAAGCAAAGCCAACAGTACCACCAAAACAAAAGTTGATTTGACCGGATGGGAAGGCGCACAAACTGTTGGTTGCTGTCTCGCATGCTGTTCTTTACGAATGAGCCACACAAGCGTAACACCCCACAACACAACGAGCACTAACAACAGCAGAAGGTGCAGCCAGCTGGCACTGGCTATTGAAAGCTCAGGAGAAGAGAAAAAATAAAACAGCGGTGTAGCGTCAAGCGGGAATCGCCAGTAGGGATAGAGGGCTACATTAAGCACAAAAATGAACAACAAGGCCCAAAGAACAACAAAGGTATAGACATGAAGTGCTATGAGCGGCCAACGGCGACGCGTCCACAACGCAGCCACCTTCAGCATCCCCGGCATAATACTCAAATAACCTGCCATGGTCAAATCAAGTGGAAGGCCATGCCAAACGACAGAGCACACATCAGCCACACCACAACCTGTAAAATACTGCAGAAGAACAATCATGAATGCTATCTTCATCAAAATGAAGAAAAACACATATCCGAAATAAATCTTTAAGAAATACTTAATCTGTTGCATGTCAATGAATAAGAATTGCCGGAAAAACTATCTTGAACTTCATCCACAGACACTGCACCACACCACGCATAGCCAAGAACACAAGGAAGGCTATCCACAAGGCATGATTGTGAAGCATCGGACGAAGCAACCAAAAGACAAGAAAGAAACTGGCTGCGGCCATGAAGGTGGCAACAAGCATACCACGCGTGGCCGTCATGCCGATGAAAATGCCGTCAAGCACAAACGCTGCCACGCCTGCCAACGGTATCAGGCAGGCCCACAGGCGGTAAGGCCCGGCAGCACGAAGCACCAAGGCATCATCGGTGAGCAAGGACAAGAACGGATGCCCACCTATAATATATAATAAGGTGAAAAGAACTGTAACGATTCCTCCCCACCGGAAAAGCCCACGCAACACCTCGCGAAAGGCCATGCCGTTGCCCGCTCCCACATAGCGACCACTCAACGCTTCGCCTGCATAAGCAAAGCCATCCATAACATAGGAGAAAAGCGTAAAGAAAGTCATGAGCAAGGTATTGACCGACAGCAACAAATCGCCTTGACGCGCACCTGCAGAAAGGAAGAACAGGTTGACACCGACCAGAAAGAGTGTACGCAAAAAAATATCACGATTGACCGTAAAGAAACGTCCCATAGTCTGTTGGTTTACCACCACACGCAGAGGCTGACTAAACTTGAGCAACCGACGATAAACACAACTCCACAACAACAACGACAACGCAAAGCCACTCCACTGCGCGATAAGTGTTCCTAAAGCCACTCCTTCTATGCCCATGCCTGCCACAAAAACAAGCAGAAGCGAAGCGATAATATTGACCACATTCTGAAAGATAGCCACAATCATCGGTACACGCGTGTTCTGCATTCCCACATACCATCCTGTAAGACTGTAAAGTCCCAGCATAGCAGGAGCTCCCCAAATACAAATGTCAAAATAGGAAGCCGCCAGCGACCAAATCGTTGCAGACGGACGCATGACCGTCAGTGCTGCCCAACGCAAAGGAAACTGAAGGACAAGAAAACATCCCGCTATCACCATGGCAACCAAGAGCGACCGTTGTAAAACACTCATAACGTCCATTAGGTCACGGCGGCCCAAGGCCTGTGACGTCAGCCCACTCGTTCCCATGCGTAGAAATCCGAATATCCAGTAGATGACATTAAAAATCATAGAGCCCACTGCCACGGCACCGATATAGGCCGGTGCCCCCATGTGTCCCACAATGGCAAGGTCTATGAGTCCCAGTAAGGGTACTGTGATGTTGCTGATGATAGACGGCAAAGCAAGACACAAGATCTGTCGGTCACGGCTATGCATCATCTTATCTTTTTCATGAATTTACCGTCTTGCCATTCAATGCGCTCACCAGTCACGTCAAGCCGATAATCGCATCGTCCTTTACCATTGTCAGTCTCAAAATGCAGCACTCCATTCTCATAATAGAAAGTACCTTTCGCACTGTTCTGTCCCTGTATGGACTCGGTGAGGTGGTTACCGCGGATGGCTATGATGACCTGTCCGACACCATCGGTTCCATTGTCATCATACAACCAACTACCCTGTATCCATGCCGGTGCCTCCTTGACATTGACTTCCACAAAAGTGTCTTTGCCACCCTGTCCTACCTCTACACCATCGTCTGCATTACTCTCGATGGTAGTCGACCCGTCTTGAGGCTCATACCGTTCCCCTTCGCTCTTCGAGCACTGGCGCACCCCCCAAAAAAATAACAGGAAACAAATCAAAAACACCATCAAGCACCCTCCCATGCAACCTGTCTTATGACGTGACGTGCCACCCGTCAGTGCTCCTTGATTTCCACCCATGAACGACTGCTGACGATGGACAGACTGCTTATCGCGAAGCCGCGCATTGTAAGAACTGATATCGTCACTGACCGATGTCCCCGACGCCCCCACGCCCTGTTGGTCCTTGTCTGTGTTGACGTTTGCAACTTCAGAGCTGTAGCCATGCGTATTCGCAGAAGGAGAAGCTGATGACGGGTGGGAGTCTATGACAGAGACTGCCGCTTCCTGTATCTGAGTGGTGAACGGTGTGCCACAACGAGGACAGTTGCACGCCACTTCAGTAATGCCAGGCAATGCCTCCACTTCAAACGTCAATCTACATTTCGGGCACTTTACTTTAATCATACCTCTCTGTTTTTGCACTTTCCATCTTAGTTCTCAAAGGCAACAATGGCTTTTCTCAACACCTTCCACCCTTGTCCTGCACGGGTGGCTTTGCCTTCCTCAACAGTATAGATGCGGCGTGGCATCAAACGTGCGTTGCCCATAATCTTACATACAGGCTTGATAAACTGGCTGACACTGATTGTTGCCGTAGCAACGGCATCGGGAGTATCAAGCATGGAGAAGTTGCCATTTTGGCCATCCTTCGTTGTCAGTTGGTAAATGCTCTTACCTGTCTGTTCCTGCTCACACCCCTCTTCAAAGACACCATCGGCGGAAGGAGCCGCAAGATACCACGTTGTCAACGGCTCCTCTGGAGTTGCGCCGGTCATGGCCTGCTTGAGGTCTTCGGATGTCAGCTGTGCCACCGGACGGTCAATTTTGTCCTGCATCTGCGCGATAAGCACCTCCAAATCGGTTACGCGCTGTTCAAGCGCACTGATTCTTTCTTCCAACTCCATATCAAAGATTCTCTATGAGATTATCACGAATGCTGCCTATGACGGGATAGAAGAACACTGTGTCCTCTATCAATTCTGCCCCATTGCGGTCTTCCTGGTTCTTGTTGATAAAATTCCAACCGTTGACAAGATGATGCTCCAAGTCTTTGTTGACCACCTCCTTGAATCGCTGCAGGCTTCCGTAGTCCACAAGAAAGCGGTCGGCCACATGGATGTCATCACACAAGCGAATGAAAAAATCGTTGAACGTGCGCACTTCTGCAATGACAGCCTGCCGCACGTCGTCACGCTCCATGTCATCATAAGTGAGCGTTTCCTTGAATATCATTGAGTAGTTGTATTTCAGGCGACTGTCAAAACTGTCCATCAAACGGTTCAACTCTGTCACCTGAGCGCAGCCTTTCTGCTCACGCACCTGCATGAGAGCCCCCCGACATGTAATCTGCTTCGGTTCATTCCGCTCCATGACAACCGAAAATCCATCGGCATCATACCGTTCACCATACACACGCTCGAAGACGGCCTGTGTGAGCAAGTCGAGTTCGCGCTGCTGCCCTACGATGTCAAGCACCTTCGAGCCTGTCCCCGAAAACATTACTGAACGCGGCTTACCTATACCACGATGCTTCATCATGCGTGCCACATAGTAGATGAGCGTCACATAGAAATAGATGAATATGATTTTTCGGTGGGTGTCCTCGTTCAGCCGCAGATTATAGGAGAAGACATCATTGCCCTTAACGACCTTATTGCCTATGACCGAGAATAGGAAAGCATTGATATCCTCACTCTTTTTCTTGGCCGTGATGTCGTCAAGGATGCCATTTAGCTCGCCATAGCGGTCGTCGTCAGCATCAAACAGACGACGGAAATAGTCGACATAGGTCACCACCATAGGATTGGTATCTCCATGAGGAACCTCAGAGAAGCCATCGCCGAAAAGCACATTGGCCGCAAAACGGAACGAAGTGAGGAAAGCAGGCTGGCCACCATTGCTTTCAAAGACGACCACATCACTCGATCCGCCACCAATGTCGATGCTCGCCACCGTAGAAGCTGCGCCCCGGAAATGACTGGAACTCTTATAGAAATAATAAGGTGCCACCGACTCGGGCATCTGAATGAGATTCGTATCATTGGCCTGCACACCAAAAACATCCGTAAAGATTTTGTGCCAAGTATCACCCATCTTCCTCACGTTGCCAACTTTCATCGCCAACGGATAGAACCAGACAAGCCGTGTCTTCTGCAAATCACCATTCTCCAGCAGCACTTTCGTTCGCATCAGTTCTGCCATCTCCGTTAAATAAGCTCTGACGCGCTTACTATTGGCGGGGTCTGTACTCCATTTTAAATCGGGAACAATACGGTTTCCATAGCCCACCGATTCCTTCTCGTAGATAAAAGGTACGTTGGCATCTCCAAGAGGAACAATGCTGTCGATGGTATCGGCATCAAGTCGCTCACTCTCCGAAAGCACCGTACGCTGTGGGAAGCCATAATCAGTACCGATAATCTTGGGCAAGAACTCCTGTTTAAGAATAACATCATACACAATCTGCTGACCATTGTAGAGCGTAGCTATCATGCGCTGACGAGCACAGCTGTCGAGTTGCACAGGCTCAGGCATCTGCCCTTCACGCATACACTCCATATGAGTGTTGGTAGTTCCGAAGTCGATGGCGAAAGTGAAGGACTCATGCCCTGGCAGATAGGCCGGCCACCGTGGACAAACAATGCCCTCGGCCGCCACACCGCCATGATCATCAGTGAGCGTAACACGGATGAAATCGAAAAAGTCACTCACCTGATAGTAGTCGATGCCTACCCGTTTCTCCGCCTTCAGACTGCGTGACCGACACACCACGCTGTCTTCCCCAAGAGTCTGCTGATAACCGTTCTTATTGAAATGCAACTCCAGCCGACAATTGGAGAGTCCACCCAAAGCCCGGTCGACGAGCTGCACATGATATTGGTCAGCTTTTCCCGTTCTGACAAACGGGAAAAGGCTCATGGCAAATGGTACGGTGAGGAACTTACCCCGGTCATTCTTCACATCATAGTCGAGATCTGCATCACGCGATGCAAGATAGGTGCGCTCTAAAGAGATAAAGCCGCCTCGCTTCTGCACCGGCACACGGAGTATCACCCGAACGCTCTCCACCCCACCAGTCCTGGCATGGATGAGTTCGAAACGTGGCTTTCCGGAAATGGTTCCCCACAGATCTGATACATCGAAATATTTGAAGAAGAGAGGTTTCAGCGGCAGCAAGAAGTCATTGCCGTCCACATCGCGGCTTGCTATCTGTCGGTTTCCGTTGAAGAAACACTCGTCGTCAAGCGCATAATCGAGCTTGACGAGCACCGGTTGCAGAAAGTCGTCGGTTGTCAGCCAAGGATATTGATGCGACGTAGCCGGCAGCACACGCTTCTCTGGCGAAGGACGGGTGTCGGCAGGCGTGATGACGGTAGCATCAGTCCAGTTGCCCGTAATATAGCGGAAAGGCTCTGTGGCGTTGAGATGATTCTGCAAAACCAACGGCAACACATCTTCCTGCGCCCGGGAAGGACATATAACAAAGTCACTTTGCTGAATGGCTTTCTGTATGTCTTCTTTCCTGGCACAATAGAAAGGAATGCCAAGAGCAGATACACCTTGATCCATCTGGTCAAGATGGGCTTTCAGCCAGGTAAGAGCACGTTCTGCATTCTGCATGTCGAGCACTTTCGGATTGCCTATCTCCTCATTGATCTCCCGTTGCAATGTCTCTGGCAAGAGTGGCATATTGGCTATGAGGTAACGGTTGAACTCGCCACAAAGGTTTTTCAAGTCGGGATAGGCTGTAAAGAGGGCGTAAACATATTTCACAAACTTAGGCTGGCGCACATGAAGAGGGCGCCACTGCTCAAACAAACCTACGTTCTGTTCCACTGGAATGTCAAAGAGATGACCACATGCGTTTGGAGTTGCCATCCACAAAGTGACCGGAGACGTGGAACCTATGACCTGCCCACCATAGACAAGGAAAAAGAGGCGATCCATACGATCAAAATTGAATGCCTCCTTATCCTGCTCCAGAAACATCTCAATAGTCTCCCCCAGCAGACGGTGCTGACGACTATCTTTCAAGCGCGGAATCTCTGTCTGCCGATCCCAAACGACAAGCTGCAAACGGTCACTCAGTTCACCGAAATTGAAGAAAAGCTCTGCTATGTCAAGCGCATAGCTCGTCAACCGCTCGTCCATGGACTCTCCGTGAAGACCGGAATGCGTAGCCAAACGTCCAAAAGCATTCTTCACAAGATCCATCTGTGCGAAAGGTGATGGAATGGCCGTACGCGGCATCGACGACAAACCACCGTTGGGATCGTCAATCATCTCTATTTCGTCCGCACTGTACTGGCCATTGAGTGTTATCCAGCCCTCGCCTGTCGTCTTGTTGTTATAGGATAATATGTTGCTCATCTGAATGTCTTAAACTACTCCATTGTATTTTTCATCAACCAGCCGGTCAAGCACCGAGTCGAGAAGAGACATAAGCTTGAGGCTGACATTGCCGGAAAATCGATTACTCCTTGTAGCCTGCTGACTTTCCTTATTGAGTGAGGAAAGTAGATTCTTGTAGTCGAGAGCCGATTTGAAGAACCCTGTCTTCGGATGAATGCCATTGAGAGCATCGGCCAGCAATTCTGTGTTCAAATTGAAAGGCTGAAATGCACGTTGATTACCGCCTATCTCTTTGAGCCACACACGGTAGCCCACATAGAAGTCAGACGTAAGTGTAGTGAAGAAAGACGTCGTAAGGAAGCCTTTTCCTATCTCTGGCTTGTCCTCGGTATAACCGCGACCAATATCTTTTTTCAGTTGATTGGTAATATAAAGATAAGCCAAATGCCATTTGGCCAGTTGCTTGTTTACCTGCAAGCGTGTCGTCACGCCAAAATCCGACAAGGCCAACGTGCGCTTGTCGTTGGCAAGGCCATACTCCTTGAAGATAGGATTCATGGCCTTTCCATCCTCGGTGACCAACTGACGGTCGGGTATCTGCATAAAGTCAAGAATGGACAACGCGCCCACATACTCGACAAGATGGGCATCATTACGCTGTCCGTTTCCACCTGGATCATTAAAATAGGGATTGCTCGGAATCTCGTCACCAAGATAATAACAGGCGTTGACCTTCGACATATTGAGGTCACGGCCGTTCTGACGCAGTCCCGTGAGATTATCGTGATAATAGAAAAGCGCACTTTTGGTCTTCGAGATGAAATCAGCCCGTGAGATCGGACTGTTCTCATCCTGCTGCACATTGAAGTAAGGCAACACCGTCAGTGCCCCAATGCGTGCGTCACGCAGATCCCCCCGGTTGTTGATGTTCGGATTGTTGGCCGCATTGCGGATATTCTTGACGATGACCGGATAGCCTGCCGCACCGGTTCCGCCAAAGATGCTCGACACGACGAAGACGCGGTCATTCTTCTGAAAGACATTCGAAAACTGTCGGAACTCCTCCGAATCCTTAAATTCGTTGAGTGCCACACTACCTATATTGGGCGAACCGACGAACCCGATGTCCATCTTCGTATTGAGTTGGTCATCAGAAAACATCATCGATGCCAAAGCCTGATTAGCCGTATCAAGGGTGCTATAAGCAATATAGTCCTGGAATTTCTTCGATTCTACAGCCGCCATATTGAAGAGGAACGTATCGCTGAGACTCGATCTGCCGGGCAAAATATCGCTAAGCGAACTGATTTTAACCGAGAAGAAGCCCGTTCTCACATCAACGGCATCGCCATAAAGGCTTTGTCTTAGCTGCTTATACCAACGCAACAAATTGTCGGTTCGCTTCAGGTCTTCGTTGGCCCGATGTGGGTCTACGATGATAGGCACAATTTCGAGAGGCATCGGCTGCCCTTGTGCGTCTACAGGATGAATGCCGGCGGCAAGTTGCATGATAAGCGGACGCATCACACGCGATCCGGTGCCACCAACCAGAAAAAGGAACAGTCTCATTGGCTTTGTTTGTTATTCAGGTATGGGAGTATGGCGGCAGTTGCTGCTCCACCACCTCATGGAGAAACTGGCTATGATAAAGGCGGCAGCCTCTACAATGAGATTAATCAGCGCAAAGCCGTAAAGCTCACTGGAGAAGTCTACGCCATTGTCAGCAAATACACTGTCACAATAGACATAGGCAACAACCGGAGACGCTACGACTCCTAAGACAAGCACGACGAGCCAATGATACCAGCGCGAGAAACTAACCGAATTAATCACATAATAGTAGATTCCTGCAAGCCCCCAGGCTATGAGAATGGCAAAGAGGGTTGTCAACGTGTAGAGGTTGGCATTATACATCTCGTTGGCAAACTCCATCTGGCCAGAAAACACACTGTCGAGCACGGCGCCCGAGAAGAGCAGAAACAGAAGCGTCATCACCACTCCTGCAATCAAACATATGATATTTTTCTTCATTTTTCCAAGTTGAGATCCATTTCAAAATAACACGGTTGCCCGTCAGCATTGCGCGCATAGCTGTCATAGATGCCCTGCAACAAATAGCGCAGACCAAAAGTCGTCGAAGGCTCCACCGTCGTATCGTCGTCGTCATTGCTCTGACTAACCCACAGTGGCAACTGATTGAGCAACTTGATGTCAACCTCCTGTGAATGACTGAGGTGAGGTATGGTGAGCACAAAGATATGGGTAGCCGTCCCGAGATACTTGCGCTCACGGGGTGTCGCGTCGGCTTTTTCCACTGGCCGGATGGCCTTCAGCATGACAGGATCGTCAGACTCTATACGATAGTTAGACACATCGGTAAGATAGTTCTTGTCGATAAGCATGCGACTCAAGTCGACAGCCAGTTCCAACTGTATGTCCCCCGAATTGGCATCGGGTTTCACGTTCTCTATCCGCGTGATGCTGTTGTCCTGACCGCGTTCAGGCCGGAACCTCCCACGCACGTCCTTTCCAGCCAAAAGCAAAGAGTAATAAGGATTATAAACGTCGTCAGCATCAAAGAGATACATATTCTCATAGCCTGGCAAAGCCGCAAAGTCGCTAAAGGTGCGATAAGCCTCATCCTGCGTCAGCCGAGCCATCACTTCGTTGGCTCCCACAATGACAATATAATAAGGCCGACGCCCGTTATAGACACGGCCCTGCTGGGGAGCGTTGTAGGCATAATAAGGCCCGTTGTAGGATCCTTGCATCTTAATGACAAGTATGCTTTTGCGTTTGACCTCGTCCTTGAATACACTGGCCGCCATCCCCTGCGCCTCAGCAAAAACCTTTTGGGCATTGACACCGGCCATCTGCCGGGTCGAATAAATCATGTCGGTAACGAGTATCGAAAGTTCTCCCGCGGATGTCTTGTTGAGGATGTTGTCGAAAATCTGTTGAAAGTCAGTATAGCTGGCATCACCCATCCCCTGAGTCGACGTAAAGATGTCTGCATCCTTGACAAACTGACGAATACCCTGCGGGTAAGGCGTTATGGTGGAATTGACCACAAACATACGGTTATCGCTGCCAGGCAGCGCATTGAGCATCTTGACTATGGCAGCCTTGAACGACCCGTCGCCCTGCGGCGCATCATAAGGCACCATGGAACCAGAACGTTCCAGATAGAAATTGACACGGATATTACCGCCGATGCCGGTAAACTTGATGCGCTTGGGTGGACGACGGTGCTCGAAAAAGTCTTCGATATAGTCTTCCACTTCATCTATATCAAGATCAGATCCATGGTAGAAATTCTTGAAATGAGCCTTATGACCGTCTATGAAAGCGGCTATCCGTGACCATTCGGCAGCATCTACAGTCTGGTCGTCGTCAGCTACCTCCAAAAGGAGCTTGTTCAACTCACCTTTAGCCGAGTCACGGCATGCCGTCAGCGACAATGTCAGTCCCACAACGGCCATTCCCAAATAGGTGTATATTCGTTTCATGCAGAAGTAAAGGCATTGCTATATGGCCTAATAGCTGCAAAAATAGCAAAAAAAAACAATACATCCAAGCCTTTCTCCACCTTTACACCTATTTTAATTGTATTTTTCACTTTTCCCATGCGTCATTTCTCCCCTGGCAAACCTTCGGCCGGACGCTCCCCTGTTGTCTCCGGCACCTCCTCATCGACCGCTTTCATCAGCCGCTGCTTTCGTTTAGGATTCTCCTTGGCGCCATATCTGATGAGTTTCTGTGCTGCCGTAATGATACTGGGACCATTGGGCGCAGTCACCGTCTTTAGCTTGTCAAAGGCCTCACGCGTCTTACGCAGATGCTCATCCACGTTGACAAAGCGCTCATAGAAAGCCTGCACACGGTCTACGATGACATTGGCCGTATCAATAATCTTCTGCTGGTTCTCCACTTGTCGCACCTGCTTCCATGTCATCTCCAGCACACGCAACATCATATAGAGATTTTGACTGCCAGAAATGACAACTCCTTGATCGTAAGCTTCCTTCCACAGCGTCGGGTCGTTCGTTAAAGCCAACTGCAATGCGCTCTCGCTGAAGACATACATCAGCACAAAGTCAAGTTGCTGACGACCGTCACGGATATAGCCGCTGTAGTTTTTCTGTGCAAGTTCCTTCACATGCTGCCGCATCGACTGCAAGTGTCTCTTCAGTGCAGCCTGCCGTTCAGCCTCATCGGTTGCATTATAGTATTCCTCAAAAGCCGTGAGCGACATCTTCGAGTCGATGACGACATCACGATGGTCGGGAAAATGAAGTATCACGTCGGGTATCATGCGTCGCCCATTCTCCCCGTGTACGGCGTTTCCATGTGCATCCTTAATGGTGGCCTGCTCTTCAAACTGCACTCCTTCCTCCAACCCCATATTCTCCAAAAGTTGCCTAAGGCGCAGCTCGCCAAAGTTTCCTTGAGTCTTGTTCTCACTGGTCAGAGCCTGTGCAAGTTTGTCCGCACGCTCCCCCACCTCCTTGGCCTGTTTGAGGTTCTCACGTATGGAAGCCTCCAGATGCACCATGGTCGTAGCCTGATCACGGTCGCTTTTCTCCACGGCCTCGCGCATCTGCCGTATGTTCTCATGCAGGGGAGTAAGTATTGCGGCCAACTGCTCGTTGTTGGCCGTCGACAGTTGCTCGGACCGCTCTTTCAGAATGCGTTCAGAAGCTGTTCCAAACTGCTCGCTGATAAGCTTCTGCTGCTGTGTCATCTGTGCTTGTTGTTGCTCACGCAGTTCCTCTTGCTGCTTACGCAGATCGCCAAGCGTACGGTCATATTGACTGTGCAGAGTCTGCAGTTCCCGGTCTTTCTGTTCTTTTAGGGTCTTCAACTGTTGCTCATACTGTTCCCTGAGCATCGCCAGATGCCGCCCGTGCTGTTCTTGCGTCTCGTCTGCATGTTCTTTTTCCTGCCTGCGCATGTCATCGAGCTGCTGACGGTACTGTCGCTGAAGTTCATCAAGACGTTTTTGCTGCTGTTCATGCATTTCAGCAAGCCGACTCTCTGCCGTTTGCTTCTGTTCCTCCAACTGGCCTTCGAGAGTCTTCGCCCTGACCTGCAGCGATTCTTTCTCCGCTGTCAACCGCGTACGTTCCTCCGAAAAGTTTTTCGTACTTTTATTATTGGCTACAAGCCACCCCAAAACTGTCCCCAGCAACAAGGCCAGCAAAAGAAATAATATAAGGATGTATGTCATTGTTTGAATTCATGTTTTTCCATTCGTGTTGATGTAATAAGTCTTACCATACTTGATAGAAAAACCATTTGTGGAGCTGGAGGGAGTCGAACCCTCGTCCAAACAGGGAAACCATACGCTTTCTACACGCTTATCCCAGCCTTTGGTTTTCGTGCGGCGGCAAGACCTGGGCCACCAACCGACGCCTTATCCTCTAAAATTTCACACATGTCGCGAGGCCGACACCTGCTATTTCCGATTTACCTGCACCGCTTGACCCTCAGATTCGGAACAACATCCTTGGAGCGATGTCTCGTCGCATCACCTGGTGACGCGATTGAGCCAGTAATCTACTGTGCTTCGATTAGGCAGCGAGAGCGTAGTTGTTTTCGCCAATTAAATTTATGATCACTCAGATTAAGGAGCTAGCCATCGAGGCTCCGCGTGCTTACGTACCATCCCTCCTGCTGTCAAATCCAGTCAACCCCAAAAGAGCGGTCACGTGTCTTCGCTCAGACAACGTCTACCGTAATCGTGGCAAAGGTAAATAGAAATCGACAAATCACCAAAAATTTTACCATATATTTACCATATAATGCCGCGGTTTTACCACATTTTTAACTCTCTTTTACCTCAATTCGCCGTATTCCCACATCTGTTGGCTGGTCCTGTGCCTCTATTATGTCACGCATAGCGCTCACTCCGTCACGTCCCGGCCACGCTTGCAGATGATGTTGTCGAGCGTGAG
>CAYPJA010000023.1:0-32908 GCA_964411005.1 uncultured Prevotella sp.
AGAACTTCGTCGAAGCAGAGAAGTGCATGTGCATGCCGATGACGATTTCCGAGCACTGGAATTCCTTGAAGGCGTGCTTGATGCCGTTGGCGATGTTGGCTGCCACGCGTACCTGGGTCTGCATGAGCACATCGGCTGAGGCGGCATAGCGCGCCACTTGGTCCAGCAGCCGTTGGCCTTCCTCCTGATGGCGTCGCATGTTGTTGTCGTCGTAGACCACATTGAGCCCCACAAGGCCGCGGCCGAGTCTCGGGTTGCGCATGAGGATAGCCAGGTTGGTCAGACGATTGGCATATTCGGGGTATTTCACGGGAATAAGCATCTTCTCGTCATCGGAACGGTCGTCGCGCTGCGCTATTTCCTTATCGCGCAACACGATGGCTTGTGAGGCGTGTTCTGTGACGATGCTGGAGATGATGCATGTGAAGAGAATCATGACAACCACGCCGTTGAGCATCTCGTTGTTGACCAGATATTGTCCTGGCGCGACTTCCAGCTTCATGCCTACCATCACCATGGCAATGGCGCCGGCGGCGTGAGCCGATGTCAGGCCAAACATCATGTGTCCTGACGAGAGCGGCAGGTGGAAGCCGAAGCAGGAGGCATAGGCGGCGATGGCCTTGCCGAGCGTGCCAATGACGACAATCCAGAACACCACCCATAGAATGCGCCCACCTTCGAAGAGTACGCCTACGTTGATGAGCATGCCTACGCCAATCAGAAAATAGGGAATGAAGAGCGCGTTGCCCGTGAACTCGATGCGGCTCATCAGTGGTGACACATGGGGAATGAAACGGTTGAGGATGAGGCCTGCCAAGAAGGCGCCGAAGATGCCTTCCAGGCCGACAAGCTCACTTAGGGCGGCGCACATGAAGAGTATTGACAGCACGAAGATGAATTGCATCACCGCATCTGAGTATCGGCGTAGGAACCAGCGCGTCAGCCGCGGTATCAGCCAGACCGTGCCTGCGCAGTAGAGAGCGAGTTTTGCCGCGAACCACAGCCAGAAGCCCGCACCGCCTGAGCCGTGACGACTGGCTACGATGGCTGCGAGGATGACAAGCGAGACCAGCAGCGAAACCATCGTGGCGCCCACTGAGAGCGTCACCGACGGCTTGCGCTGCAAACCGTAGCGTCCCACGATGGGATAGCTCACGAGCGTGTTCGATGACATGATACAGCCCAGCAACAGTGCAGCGCCTTCCGTGTAGCCAAGCACGACGTCGCCAACGAGGTAGGTTAGTGCGAAAGGCACGGCAAAGGTGAGCAGGCCGAAAACCACGACGCGCCCCTTGTGCTTGCGTAGGCCATCCATATCCATTTCCAAGGAGGCCAGGAACATGATGTAATAGAGTCCCACCTTGCCGAAAAGCTCAAACGAGTCGTCACGCGCAAGAATGTTCAGTCCGTATTTTCCCACCATGACACCCGCCAGCACCATGCCGATGATGTGCGGAATGCGCAGCTTGCCCATGATGATGGGGGCAAACAGGATGATGAGCAACACCACAAAGAAAATCAGCGTGGGGTCGGTGATGGGGAAGTAAGACGACATATTTTTGTGCAAAGTTACGAAAAAACCTACACCTGTCGGCCATCAACCGTTAACTTTTTGCTAACTTTGCAGCAGAAAACGTAAAACAGAAGAAAAAATATGAAAGTAGCTATTGTAGGCGCAAGCGGTGCCGTGGGACAGGAGTTTCTGCGCATCCTTGCAGAGAGAAACTTCCCCATGGACGAACTCGTGTTGTTTGGCTCACATCGCTCGGCGGGTCGCAAATATACCTTCAAAGGCAAGGAGTATGAAGTGAAGTTGTTGCAACACGGCGATGACTTTAAGGACATCGACATTGCTTTCGTCTCCGCTGGTGGCTCCACGTCGGCCGAATATGCAGAGACCATCACCAAGCATGGCTGTGTGATGATAGACAACTCATCGCAGTGGCGCATGGACAAGGACGTGCCTCTCGTGGTGCCGGAGATTAATGCCGCCGATGCCCTCGTCCGCCCGAAGGGCATCATCGCCAACCCCAACTGTACCACGATTATGATGGTGGTTGCACTCAATCCCATCGATAAGCTGTCACGCATCCGCAAAATCCATGTCGCCAGTTATCAGAGTGCCAGTGGAGCCGGAGCGGCTGCCATGCAGGAGCTGGAGCAGCAATACAAGGAGATTGTGGAAACTGGCCATGTGAGCACCATCGACAAGTTCCCCCACCAGTTGGCCTACAACGTCATACCGCAGATCGACAAGATGACGCCCACCGACTACACCAAGGAAGAGATGAAGATGTTTAACGAGACGCGTAAGATCATGCACTCTGACGTGCGCACTTCGGCCACTTGCGTGCGTGTGAGCTCGTTGCGCAGCCATTCGGAGAGTGTCTGGCTGGAGACCGAGCGTCCGCTTGATGTCGACGAGGTGCGCGAGGCTCTGCGCGAGGCTCCCGGCGTGAAACTCGTTGACGACCCGCAGAACTATGTCTATCCCATGCCTCTGGAGAGTGCGGGGCATGACGACGTCTTCGTGGGACGCATTCGCAAGGATCTCGCCGACGACCATTCGCTCACGCTCTGGCTTACGGGCGATCAGATACGCAAGGGTGCGGCTCTCAACGCTGTGCAGATTGCCGAATATCTGATACGGAAGAAATAGATAGGATAGCACATCGGAGCTTCACCGACACGTCAGTCATTCGGCAAAAGGATAGCTTTTGACTGACAGGTAACTGTCTTTTGCCGGTCGAAAGACGGCTTTTCGCCCGGCAAAAGGCGGTCTCTTACACGCTTAAAAAATCCTTCCTGTCTTCTGTCCCAACAGCCTCTCTTTCCTGTTTTTACTGCCGGGAAGAGAGGCTGTTGGGACAGGGAGGTATGTCTTGTTGCTTTGGCAGGTTCCTGCTTGAAGAATGAACGGTGCTTTGGAAAACTGCGGCAAGAACGAACAGAGCTTCGGAAAAATGCCGGTATTAACTGTTTTTAACGAGTAAAGGTTGGCAGAGTTGTCGTTTTGTCTTTGCCATTTCGCTTGTTTCCACTATCTTTGCAGTGAAATTTGAAAAATCGATAAATAAAAACCAACAATCAACATGTCATCTTTAACAATTGCAATCATCGTTGTGTTCGTTGTGGGCTATTTCTTCATAGCCATTGAGAGCGTGACGAAAGTGAACAAGGCAGCGGTGGCGCTGCTGATGTTTGTGGCGTGCTGGACTCTCTTCATGATCGACCCGGGACAGTATGTGGGCGGCGGACTGAGCGGTCAGAGCCTTATTAATGCCGTGAGTGGTAGCATAGAGGAACATTTGGGCAGCACGTCGACGACGCTGTTCTTCCTCATGGGAGCCATGACCATCGTGGAGGTGGTCGATCAGAACGGTGGATTCGACTGGGTGCGCGGTGTACTGAAGACCCGCTCCAAACGCAAGCTGCTGTGGTATGTGGCTTTCATGACGTTCTTTCTCTCGGCCATTCTTGACA
Organism: uncultured Prevotella sp.; assembly: GCA_964411005.1. Taxonomy (GTDB): domain Bacteria; phylum Bacteroidota; class Bacteroidia; order Bacteroidales; family Bacteroidaceae; genus Prevotella. The sequence continues at coordinate 3,484 of CAYPJA010000023.1, forward strand.
ATCTGACCACGAGCATCGTGATGATTATGATTCTGCGCAAGCTTGTGCATGCTCACAAGGACCGCCTCATCTATGCTTCGCTGGTCATCATTGCGGCCAATTCGGGCGGTGCCTTCTCGCCCATTGGCGACGTGACGACCATCATGCTTTGGAACAAGGGCGTGATTACGGCCATGGGTGTGATTTCGGAGATTCTCATTCCGAGCGTCGTGTCGATGGTTATCCCGGCCTTCATCTTGCAAATGGGGCTTCGGGGAGAACTCGACGAGCCTGCAACGGCCGTGGCCAAAGAGGACAGTCAAGTGCTCGACTTCTCCAGCCGTCAGCGCAAGGCAATCTTTGTGCTTGGCGTGGGCGGCCTGATATTTGTGCCCGTGTTCAAGAGCATCACCCATCTGCCGCCGTTTGTGGGCATCCTGCTCGTGCTGGGTGTAGTATGGACGGTGACAGAGATTTTCTATCGCCGCCTGCGCCGTGGCCATGATGACGAGGGCACGCAGAAGCGCGTGGTCAACTTGTTGCGCCGCATCGACATGTCGACCATTCTTTTCTTCCTGGGCATTCTGATGGCCGTGGCCTGCCTGGAAGACGTGGGCGTGCTGACGGCTCTTGGTGGATGGCTCAACGATACCTTCAACGGAAACCACTACATGGTGACGGGCATCATCGGCGTGCTGTCGAGCATCGTCGACAATGTGCCGCTCGTGGCCGGATGCATGGGCATGTATCCAGTGGCGCCGACGGGCGATATGGCCGTAGACGGCATCTTCTGGCAGTTGTTGGCCTATTGTGCCGGCGTGGGTGGATCGATACTCATCATCGGGTCGGCCGCTGGCGTGGTGGTGATGGGACTGGAGAAGATCACCTTCGGCTGGTATATGAAGCATGTAAGCTGGGTTGCCTTCGTTGGCTATCTGGTCGGTATCGTGAGCTATTGGCTCATCCGTACTTACCTGTTCACAGTGCCCCTTTGATAACGGCGAATTGCCAATGGCTGATTTACGAATGGACTTAATTGCAAATTCGTAATTCGCCATTGGCAATTCTTTTTTTCTTTTTCATCGGTTTTCACCTGTTTTTTTGCGGAAAAGCCCGTGTCGAGGGGTGAAAAACAAGAGTTTTTTGTTATCTTTGCATATCAATCAAAATGAGAACAATCGATGGCAGAAGACAACAATCAGCATAACGGCGACGACGAGCTCACCGTAGACGAGCATTCCGACTATAAGCCTGTCGATCGCTTTGACGCCTCGGCGGTGCATCATCTGTCGGGCATGTACAAGAACTGGTTTCTCGACTATGCGTCCTACGTCATTCTTGAGCGTGCCGTGCCCCATATTGAGGACGGACTGAAGCCCGTGCAGCGCCGCATCCTCCACTCGATGAAGCGCATGGACGACGGTCGTTACAACAAGGTGGCCAACATCGTGGGACATACCATGCAGTTTCATCCCCACGGCGATGCCTCCATTGGTGACGCCCTCGTGCAGTTGGGGCAGAAAGACCAACTCGTCGACACGCAGGGCAACTGGGGAAACATTCTCACCGGCGACCGTGCCGCGGCTCCCCGATATATAGAGGCGCGTCTGTCGAAGTTTGCTTTGGAGGTGGCGTTCAACCCGAAGACCACCGATTGGCAGCTCAGCTACGACGGTCGCAACAAGGAACCGGTGACGCTGCCCGTCAAGTTTCCGCTGTTGTTGGCGCAGGGCGCCGACGGCATCGCAGTAGGACTGAGCTGTAAGGTGTTGCCTCACAACTTCTGCGAGATCTGCGATGCAGCCGTGAGCTATCTGCGCGGCGAGGAGTTTCACCTCTATCCCGACTTTCCCACGGGTGGCGCCATCGACATAAGCAAGTATAACGACGGACAGCGCGGGGGCATGGTGAAGGTGCGCGCCCGGATAGAGAAGCTGGACAGCAAGAATCTTGTCATCCGCGAGATTCCTTTCTCGAAGACCACAGAGAACGTCATCGACTCCATTAAGAAGGCCATCGACAAGGGCAAGGTGAAAATACGCAAGGTGGAGGATATGACGGCGGCGCAGGTAGAGATTCAGCTCCATCTGGCCCCGGGCACCTCGTCCGACAAAACCATTGATGCCCTCTATGCTTTCACCGACTGTGAGATTAATCTTTGGCCAAACTGCTGCGTCATCGAGGACAACAAACCGCAGTTTCTCACCGTCAGCGACGTGCTGCGCCACAACGTCGACCGCACCATGGGGTTGTTGCGCAAAGAGTTGCAGATTCGGCGCGACGAGCTCATGGAGCAGCTTTTCTTCGCTTCCTTGGAGCGCATCTTCATCGAGGAGCGTATGTACAAGGACCGTCGGTTTGAGCAGGCGCCCGACCAAACGGCCGTGCTTGCCTTCCTCGACAGGGCCTTCGACCCCTACAAGAAAGACCTCGTGCGTCCCATTCGTGACGATGACTATCTTCGCCTGTTGGAAATCAAGATGCAGCGCATCCTCAAATACAACAAGGAAAAGGCTGATCAGCTCATGGCTCGCATCAAGGCCGAGGCGGAGGGCATCGACCACGACCTGGCACACATGACTGATGTCACCATTGCCTGGTTCGAGCATCTTAGGCAGACCTATGGAAAGGGACGCGAACGGCAGACTGAACTGCGCTCCTTCGACACCATCGACTCTACCAAAGTCGTCGAGGCCAACGAGAAACTCTATATCAACCGTCAGGACGGATTCGTCGGAACGGCCCTGAAAAAGGATGAGTTTGTGTGCAACTGTTCCGACATCGACGACATCATCATTTTCTACAAGACTGGAAAATACAAGGTTGTGAAGGTAGCCGACAAAATCTTCATCGGCAAGGGCGTCATCTGGGTACAGGTGTTTAAGCGCAGCGACCGACGCACCATCTACAACGTGGTTTATCGCGATGGCCGTCAGGGCTACTATTATATCAAGCGATTCAATGTGACCAGCATCACCCGTGACCGCGAGTATGACCTCACGCAGGGCAAGCCGTCGTCGAAGGTGGTCTATTTCACGGCCAACCCCAACGGCGAGGCCGAGATCATCAAGGTCGTTTTGGAACCCAATCTCAAGAAGCGTCGGCGCAATATATTCCTGGAGCGCAGCTTTGCCGACATCGGCATCAAGACTCGCACGTCCAAGGGATATATTCTTACGAAGGAGCCCGTGCACCGCATCGGACTGAAAAGCCACGGCCATTCCACGCTCGGTGGGCGGAAGGTGTGGTTTGATCCCGACATCAACCGGCTCAACTATGAGGAGCACGGTCGCTATCTTGGCGAGTTCGCCGATCAGGACAGCATCCTTGTGGTACTCAAGAATGGCGAGTTCTATCTCTCCTCATTCGATGCCAACAACCATTATGAGGACAATATCGACCGTATTGAGAAGTGGAATCCTGAAAAGGTGTGGACGGCCATTCTCTATGATGCCGACAACCAAGGCTACCCTTACATGAAACGATTTAAGATGGAGGCCACTGCGCGTCATCAGAACTATCTCGGCGACAATGCCGGGTCGCGGCTCTTGCTGCTCACCGACACGCCTTATCCGCGGTTCCTCATCGTCTTTGGTGGTGCCGACACGGGTCGGCCTGACATGGAGGTGGAGGCCGACGAGTTCGTGGGCGTCAAGAGTACGAAAGCCAAAGGAAAGCGACTCACCACGTGGGAAATAGACCACATCGACGAGTTGGAGCCGCTACGCAGTCCTCAGGAGGAGTCGGAAAACATGCCGGAGTCCTCTGATGGCGACAGCGATGGTACCGAGGAAGACCTCGACCCTGATGCAGGAAAGAGCTCGCAGCAGGTTATCGACGAGATTACGGGACAGCTTAGTCTCTTTGACGAAGACGATTTGCACTAATCCCTCATCCTTTTACCGCCATGCGTAAGATACTCCTTCTATTCCTGCTCATAGCTGCACAGGCGGCATCGGCGCAAGACACGCTTCTGGTTCCGTTGCCGTCGGAACCAGAACGCGAGTCGTTCGGCCACTTGGCAGTGGGACATACGAACATCCTCGATACTTATCTCTCGCCCGAGAACTATACGGGTTTTGAGTTGCGCTATTTTGCCGTGTCGGTGCGCAACCGCCCCGGATGTCGTTGGGCGCGGCAGATGACGCATCAGGGCTACGTCTCGTCGACCGATATGCGCACTGGCGACGGGCGTGAACTTGGCGGTATGTACAATTTTCAGTATGCTTGGCAGCGCAAGGTTGTGCGTCGGCAGACTGGCTCTGGCGAATTCCGCCTGAGAGCCGGGGCTGCCGTCGACGCCACCATCGGCTTTCTCTATAACACACGTAACGGCAATAATCCGGCACAGGCACGCCTGTCGCTCTGCCTCACGCCAAACGCAGTGGCCTCCTACAAGTTCTCAATCGGAAACACTTCCCACACCTTGCAATATGAACTTGCAGTGCCACTGTTCGGCGTGATGTTCTCGCCTGCCTATGGGCAGAGCTATTACGAGTTGTTCTCGCGCGGCAACTACGACCATAACATCTGTCCCGTTTGGGTGGGCAATGCCCCGTCCATGCGCCAGTTGCTCACCTTCTCGTTCCCGCTTTGGCGCACCGTCTTCCGCATCGGCTATCTGGGCGACTACGAGCAGGCCCGCGTCAACAGTTTGAAGTATCATCAATACACCCACAGCTTCGTCTTCGGATGGCGTCTGTAGGTCTTCAGTCCTCATGTAAAATATGAAAAGCTGCCATCCCATTCTCACTGTTTTTCTCACAGCTGTATTGCTTCTTTTCGCCTCCTGCGTCAAGGAAGACCAGATGGCCGATAATCCTTCGGGCAACTTTGAGGCCCTGTGGAAGATCATGGACGAGCACTATTGTTTCTTCCGCGAGAAGCAGGTCGATTGGGATGCCGTGTATGCCAAGTATGCCGCACAGGTCAACAGCGGCATGACCGAGGGTCAGTTGTTCGAGGTGTTGACCAACATGCTCAGTGAGTTGCGCGACGGACACGTCAACCTCTACACATCCTTCGATGTGGGACGCTACTGGGCATGGCACGAAGACTTTCCTTCCAATTATTCTGACACACTCGTGCGACGCTATCTCGGCACTGACTACAAGATAGCGTCCGGCCTGCGCTATCGTGTTCTCGACGATAATACAGGCTACGTGAGGTGCGAGTCGTTCACGGGCAGTTTCGGTGCCGGCAATCTTGACGACATCCTGCTCTATCTGGCTCCTTGCCGCAAGCTCATCATCGACGTGCGCGGAAACGGCGGCGGCATGCTCACCTCGGCCGAGCAGCTCGCCGCACGCTTCACCAACGAGGATATTCTCGTCGGCTACATGCGTCACAAGACGGGCACAGGCCACGCTGATTTCTCTGCCATGAAGGAACAACGGGTGAAGCCTGCCAAGGGTATCCGCTGGCAGAAGCAGGTTGTCGTCATCACCAATCGTGAGGTGTTCTCGGCTGCCAATGAGTTTGTCAAGTATATGCACTGCACGCCACACTGCACGGTAGTGGGCGATCGCACCGGCGGTGGCGGTGGCTTGCCGTTCTCGTCGGAGTTGCCCAATGGCTGGAGCGTGCGCTTTTCGGCCTGTCCCATGTATGATGTCAATCGTCAGTCGGTCGAGGACGGCATCGATCCCGATTATTCAGTCAGTCTCACACAGTCCGATTTTCTGCGCGGACGCGACACACTTATCGAGTTTGCCAGAAACCTCTGATCCTCGCACGGGGCAGGGAGTGGGTCGCGGCAAGGCCTCTCCGGCTTGTGTGGCTTAGGTGCTATATGGGGCAGAGGCGCGTCTCGTGCCCGTCCGGACGTTTCATTAGAAACGTTTTTGGAGCATTGATTATATCGTCCTGACGGCGATGCGGACGACCACAAGGGGTGCCCCTGTATGGTGGCCACGTTTCCAGGCGTTCGTCGGCAGGGTTCCGTCCGGACAAGATCTCAAATCATAAGAACCGTCCTGGCTTGCTTTTCTTGCAAGCCCTCATGTTTTCCACGGTTCCAGATGCAACGATTTGATGCTTATGCTTTTCCTTGTTTCTTTCCACTTGCCCCCCGAATAGCCCGCAGTCAGCCATTTTCCGGTGCGCAAAAGACCGTTCTCTGCCCTGCAAAAGACCGTTCCATGCCTTGTAAAAAGCCATCTCCGACAAGCTAAGCAGCCATCTCTCTTGCAAGGCAGACATTGACTGGCGGGTATGAATTTACGCTTTTTTCATTGAGCGACCTCGTCTGACGGGGAGGAGTTTGATGTCTTTTGCTCTTCGTTAGTCCTTTTTTTCAAAAATATTATCTTTGTTCCCGGTTTATTGTATTACCTTTGCATCCGACTTCTTCAGAAGGAGACGCCGGGTATTGCCGCAGCCCTCACGTAGGATAGTCACAGACAATAAGTTTTATGAATTGGATTATTCTGATTATTGCCGGGCTATGCGAATGTGGGTTCACATTCTGTCTCGGCGAGGCCAAGGCAAAGACAGGCTTAGACCATGCGCTTTGGATTGGTGGTTTCTTGGTGTTCGTTGTTCTTAGTATGGTATTGCTTATGCGTGCCACCCATCATCTGCCGCTCGGCACAGCCTATCCCGTGTGGACGGGCATAGGAGCAGTGGGCACGGTTGTCTTTCATGAGCCTGCATCGTTTTGGAGAGTTTTCTTTATCACGACATTAATACTGTCCATCATTGGACTCAAGGCCGTTTCGGCATCATGATCGCATCATTTTGTTCTTCCACTCGGCCTTGAAGGGACATAAGATTGACACCATGCGTGGCTGCGACAAAGTCTCCTTCATTCGGAAAGATAAGGTAAGGCCGAAGGAGTAGCCGCTTATTTTCGCTCGGTCATTTGCTTTGGACGCATCCACATCTTGTACAATGACGAGGACAAGATGAAGGCCGTGCGCCTGCTTGTTAAAGAACAAAACCGAAAGAGCCGCACTTGCACGAATGGCAAAGTGCGGCTCTCTTGCTGTGTGAGTGGCCTGTAAGCAGTCGGGAGGTTATGCGTCCTGACGGGCTTTGATGGCCTCCTTGATTTTGACTTCCAGCTCGTCGCAGAGCTCGGGATTGTCTTTGAGCAGTGTCTTGGTGGCGTCGCGGCCCTGTGACAGTTTGGAATCTCCGTAGCTGAACCAGCTGCCGCTCTTCTTGATGATGCCGTATTCGACGCCGAGATCGACGATCTCGCCGACTTTCGAGATGCCTTCGCCGAAGGTGATCTCGAACTCGGCCTTGCGGAAAGGCGGCGCCACCTTGTTCTTGACGACCTTCACGCGGACCTGATTGCCCAGCACTTGGTCGCCGTCCTTGATGCTCGTCACGCGACGTATGTCGAGACGCACGCTGGAATAGAATTTCAGTGCGTTGCCGCCTGTCGTAGTCTCGGGGTTGCCGAACATGATGCCGATTTTCTCGCGCAACTGGTTGATGAAGATGCAACAGGTGTTTGTCTTCGAGATGGTGGAGGTGAGCTTGCGCAGGGCCTGGCTCATGAGACGTGCCTGCAGGCCGACAACGTTGTCGCCCATGTCGCCTTCGATTTCCTTCTTCGGCGTGAGTGCGGCTACGGAGTCGATAACGAGAATGTCGACTGCGCTGGAACGAATGAGCTCATCGGCTATCTGCAGGGCCTGCTCGCCGTTGTCGGGCTGCGAGATCCACAGGTTGTTGATGTCGACGCCCAGTTTCTCGGCATAGAAGCGGTCGAAAGCATGCTCGGCGTCGATGAAGGCCGCGATGCCTCCGGCTTTCTGTGTCTCGGCGATGGCATGTATGGCAAGCGTGGTCTTACCCGACGATTCGGGACCATAAATCTCGATGATGCGGCCGCGCGGATAGCCGCCCACGCCCAGCGCGGCGTCCAAGGCGATGCTGCCCGTCGGGATGACGTCGACGTTCTCCACTCGCTCATCGCCCATGCGCATGATGGAGCCTTTGCCGAAGTCTTTCTCTATTTTCGACATGGCTGCCTGCAGGGCCTTCAGTTTGCCTTCCTGTTGGGCTTTCTGCTGTGCCTGCTTCTCGGCAGCTATTTGTTCTTCTGTTTTTGCCATAATTTAAGATGTTCTTTGTAAGGCCCGCTGTTTCTTTGGAGGAAAAATTCGATTGTTTTTCCCGGGGAATTATCGGGCCGGATGTTAAGTTTGCGTTTGGGATGAAAGAGCGTCGGCTTTCGTTCGTTCTCCCCATGTGGGAAGATGCAGGGAAACTACAGTTCCAGGTCGATGTCTCTCTCCTCATGCCACGGCAGCCCCTGTTTCGGCAGTTGCTCCATGAACGGATCGGGGTCGAAATCCTCGACGTTCCATACGCCCGGCTTGCGCCACAGCCCCTTGAGGAACATCATTGCGCCAATCATGGCGGGCACGCCCGTAGTGTAGCTCACGCCTTGCATACCGGTCTCCTGATAGGCCTCCTGGTGCTTGCAGTTGTTATATATATAATAGGTGTGCTCTTTGCCGTCCTTCAGACCGCGGATGCGGCAGCCGATGCTGGTCTCTCCATCGTAGTTGGAGCCGAGATCCTGCGGGTTGGGCAGCACGGCTTTGAGGAACTGCAACGGGACAATTTGCACCTGAACCGTCTTTCCCGGCTCGTCGGTCAGCGGAGCCTCGTAGGTGATGGGGTCAATGCGGCTCATGCCGAGATTTTGTATGCAGTCGAGATAGGTGAGATATTGCTGGCCAAAGGTCATCCAGAAGCGTCCGCGCTTGATGGTAGGATAGTTCTTGACCAGGCTTTCGAGTTCCTCATGGTGCATGAGGTAGCTCTCGCGCGGGCCGATGTTGGGATAGGTGAGAGCTTTATGCACGGCCAGCGGCTCGGTCTCTTTCCATTCGCCGTTCTCATAGTAGAGGCCTTTTTGCGTAATCTCGCGGATGTTGATTTCGGGGTTGAAGTTGGTGGCGAAGGCATGATGATGATTGCCGGCGTTGCAGTCGACGATGTCAAGATACTGAATCTCGTCAAACTCGTGCTTGGCGGCGTAGGCCGTGAAGATTCCGCTCACGCCCGGGTCGAAGCCGCAGCCGAGGATGGCCGTCAGCCCGGCTTCCTTGAAGCGGTCCATATAGGCCCACTGCCAGCTGTATTCGAAGTGGGCCTCGTCCTTGGGCTCATAGTTGGCGGTGTCGAGATAGTTGCAGCCGCAAGCCAAACAGGCCTCCATGATGGTCAGGTCCTGATAGGGGAGGGCGAGGTTGATGACGAGCTCAGGTTTGTATTCGCTCAGCAGGGCTGTAAGCTGTTCCACGCTGTCAGCGTCGACTTCGGCGGTCTTGATGGGCATGGTATAGCCTTTCTTGTGGATGGCGTCGGCCAGACGGACACATTTCTCCAGATGGTGGCTGGCAATCATTAACTCGTCGAATACGTCGGGGTTCTGCGCTATCTTGAAGGCGGCCACCGTAGCTACGCCTCCAGCGCCTATCATTAATACTCTGCTCATATATGTAATATTGTGATGTTTCTTTTTTGATTGACTATACAAAGATAGTGGAAATAGCCGAAACGGCAAAGCATTTTATACATAAAATGAAGAAATCTTTGTCAAAAACAAAACAAGGAGGTATGGCTTTAGATATTTTTTACTTCCTTTGCATTGGAAAAAGAAAACGGGACAAATGCAAGAAAACACTATCTTGACCATTACGGGCAGTGACAGTACGGGCGAGAGCGGCGTGCAGGCAGACATCAAGACCATCACGGCTTTGGGTTGCACGGCTGTGTCGGCTATCACTACCATCACGCTACAGAACACGTTGGGCATTCAGGAATTTTTCGATGTGCCGCCGGCGGTGGTCGGCGGACAGATAGAGGCCATTGTCAACGATGTGCCGCCGGCGGTGGTGAAGATAGGGCTGGTGCGCAGTCGTGGTACGGTGAAGGTCATTGTCGACGCGTTGCGTCGTCACCGGCCGCGTTATGTCATCTACGATCCAGTGCTTTTCTCCACCCGTGGCGACCGTCTGATGGGCGACTCCGTGTTGCAGACTATCCGTGACGAGTTGTTCCCGCTGTGCTCAGTGATTGTAGTGGCCCGTCGTGATGCTTCCGGGCTGACAGGGCAGGCACTGAAAGCGCGGGTGTGCCAGCTGGCAGACAATGGTTGCCACGGCATGGCTAACGGATTCTCATCGTCACTCGCGGCCTTTCTGTGCCATGGCGACACCTTGGATGAGGCTATCGGCAAGGCGACCGACTACAGTCGACGTCAGGTGTCGGTTACTTCGGCTTTGCGGGGACGGGCTGACCAACTTTACAACGACTTTGTGCGGCTTCTCCAGCAACACTGCGGACACAGCAACGACGTGGCGTTCTATGCCGATCGACTCAATGTGGGCAGTGCCTATCTCGGGCAGGTGTGCCGCAAGGTGGCGGGGCGAAGTCCGAAGACCATCATTGACGACTGTCTGCTGAGGGCTGTGGAGCGTGAGCTCACCGCTACCACTGACAATATCCAGCAGATAGCACTTCGGCTCGGCTTTTCGTCGCAGGCCCATCTGTCGGCTTTCTTCAAGAAACTGACGGGCATGTCGCCCCGCGAATATAGGAGTCCAGTTTCGCAGTGAGTCGGGATGATAGAGAATATTCCAATAAATCAACAACAATATGGACAATAACAGACAACAGCTGAACCGCCAATTGGCACAGATGCTTAAGGGTGGTGTGATTATGGATGTGACAACTCCTGAACAGGCCCGGATAGCCGAAGCAGCCGGCGCGTGTGCCGTGATGGCCCTGGAACGCATACCGGCCGATATCCGTGCTGCCGGCGGTGTGTCGCGTATGAGCGACCCCAAGATGATCAAGAGCATCCAGCAGGCCGTGTCGATACCGGTCATGGCCAAGTGCCGCATCGGTCATATCACCGAGGCGCAGATATTGCAGGCCATCCAGATTGACTATATCGACGAGAGCGAGGTGCTTAGTCCGGCCGACAATGTCTACCACATTGACAAGACCCAGTTTGACGTGCCTTTCGTCTGTGGCGCACGCAATCTCAGTGAAGCCTTGCGACGCATTGCCGAAGGTGCTACGATGATTCGCACCAAAGGTGAGCCTGGCACGGGCGACGTGGTTCAGGCCGTGAGCCACATGCGACTCATGCAGAGCGAAATCAGACGTGTGGAATCGCTGCGTGACGATGAGCTCTTTGAGGCTGCCAAGCAGTTGCAAGCTCCTTATGAGCTGGTTCAGTTTGTGCACGACAACGGTCATCTTCCTGTCGTCAACTTTGCCGCCGGTGGTGTCGCTACACCTGCCGATGCAGCCTTGATGATGCAGCTGGGTGCTGAGGGCGTGTTTGTTGGTTCGGGTATCTTCAAGAGTGGCAACCCTGTCAAGCGTGCCGCCGCCATTGTGCAGGCGGTCACCAACTATCAAGACGCCGACAAGCTGGCTGAGTTCAGCGAGGATCTCGGCGAGGCCATGGTGGGCATCAATGAGGAAGAAATCAAACTACTCATGGCTGAGCGTGGACAGTGAACTGTCTGGTCGGAGGAACGGAAACCGGAGATAAGAGAATGGGAAACAGGAAACTGAGAATAGCGGTCATGGCCCTGCAAGGCGCGTTTATCGAGCATGAACGGATATTACGGCAGTTGGGTGCGGAAGCGTTTGAGATACGACAGTTGGCCGACTGGCAGCGGCCGAAAGACGGGCTGATTCTGCCTGGCGGCGAGTCGACCACGCAGTTCAAACTCCTCACTGACTTACAGTTGCTGGAGCCCGTGAGACGCGACATCGAGGCAGGCCTGCCTGTATTCGGCACGTGCGCCGGTCTCATCCTGCTGGCTCGCGATGTGGTGGGTGAGCCATGGCCGCGTCTTTCGACGATGGACATCCGTGTACGACGCAACGCCTATGGTCGTCAGCTCGGCAGTTTCGTCATTCGTCGGCCTATGAAGGGCGTAGGCGATGTGTCGATGACCTTCATCCGCGCGCCTTACATCGAGGAGGTGCGGCGTGGCGCGGAAGTGTTGGCCACTGTCGATGGACACATCGTGGCGGCTCGGCAGGGACATCAGCTGGTCACAGCCTTTCATCCGGAGTTGACCGATGACACCTCCGTACACCAACTCTTCCTCGACAGTATCTGAGAACCGCGGAAGGAAAACACGGTTGAAGGGTGATTCCCTAACGGCGTTTGAACACGCAATTCTATCTTATGCAAAACAAAAACAGGGCGCAGTTCACTTGAACTGCGCCCTGTTTTTGTTTTATGTTGCTAATGAAGTAGCCTTGTTGCGGGCTACCTATTGTTAACGTCGATTAGCGGATGACCATCTTGCGCGACTTGTTGCCTTGCTTGACGATGACCACGCCCTGCTGCGGACGGTCAATGCGCTGACCGTTGAGGTTGTAGTACTCGACGGGGGCATTCCAGTCTATGACGGTCGGGACTGCCTGGATGTTGTTAATGCCCGTGGCGACCACATCCTCCAGGAAGGCCCTGATGGCTGCAGAGAGCGCATCGGCCTGAGCGTCGACCTTGGTGTCGTCGGCTTCCTGCTGGGCCGTGAACATCTGCTCAGCGACATTGATGGCCTGCTGGAAGGTCGTTACCGCACTGGTTGAGGCCTTGTCTGCGTTGGCGGTCAGCGTCTCGTAGGCCAGATTCAGCGTGTCGGCGAGACTGCGGTAGGCCTTGTCGGTCTTGTAGGGGATGCCGTCCACCTGTCCGAGGATGCTATAGTTGCGCTTGAAGGTGCTGACGATTACCGTCTGGAACGGCTTCAGTACGCTGTCTTCGACGGCCGTGAAGAAGTACTGGTTAGCTTCGGCGGTGAAGACGTGGGCTATGCTACCCATGGTGTTGTTGACGGTTGAGCCGATATAGCTGCCCTGGTCAGTTGTCACGGTGGAAACGGTGTCGGTGCCAACGGTCACGTTCTCAGCCTCAATGGTGTTGAGCGTGTTGCGGTCGACTGAGTAGACAATGGCCTGCAAGGGGGCGATATCCTTCAAGTTGGCCATCTGTACCTTTGAGGAGGCGAGCCCAGTGACGGTGCGTGCCACCATGCCAGACGGCACCTTGGCGGCAAATGGCACTACGGCCTCGTTCCAGTCGCCGGCCTTGGCCTCACGCAACACGAGTGTAGCGTGGCGGGCAGTGAAGGGAGCGGAGGGCTTGAACTCAAATCCTGTCTCGATGACCAGATTGTCGCAGACGCCATTGACGATGAAGTTCTTGATGCCTTGCGGAAGCTCACTGGCCTTGCTGATGCCCTTGGCACTTGCGGATGCGTCGTTGACCACGAAGAGTGCGTTGCGGTTGCGGGGCTGCGGCTGCTCGCCCAGTTCGTTCACGCCGCTGAAGTCGTAGGAAGTAACGAGACTGTCGGTGTCCATTGAGGCAAAGAGAGCTGCATCCCAGTTGCCGGTTACAGTCGTTTCACGGCCGTTGTTGATTACCTGCAAGTTCGGTGTGGCCACGGTGAAGTATACCACGGTGTCGGGGTTGGCAAATGTCAGCTGGCTGTTTTCGCCGGCACGCACGTCATGGTCGAGGAGTGCGCGGTAGTAGGAGCCGGCTTTCAGTCGCAGAATCTCAAACACAACATCCTTGGTGTCGCCTGCTGTGAACACGGTGTCGCTGTTGGTACGCGATGTGGCATGTATCCATGTCTTGCTGGCAGTGTCGAAAGAGTCGACCTGGCAGCGCACGATGGGCTGGCTGTAAGTACCGCTGTTGGTCAGTGAGGCCGTGACATAGGCTGTGGTGTTATTCACCTTTTGGAAGTTGATGCCTTCCAGGCTCTTCGATGCGCCGCTGGAGGCCACGCGGATGCTGTTCTCTTCCAACTGGGCGCGGGTCTGTGCCACGTCGACGGTGAGGCTGTCGATGATGTTGTTGTTTGCATCGGTCAGGAAGATGGTCACCGGCTTCTCGCGTGTCGGACGGTAGGAGAAGGTGAAAGTGGCGCTGTCACGCGGTTCGATGATGAGGTCGTTGTTGATGAAGGTATGCTGCTTGGGCAGAGTCTGGTTGGTGGTGCAATAGATCTTGATGCCGGAGTAGGCGAGCGTGCCCTTGTTGTAGACCTTCACGGTGAGGTCACTGTACGACTTGTTGTAGAACTGGTTGGTGACGATGTTTCCTGTAAGGTTCTGCTTGCGCGGCGTGATGCCGGACAGGCATTCCTGATATTGGTTGAAGCCGTTCATACCCGTAGAGTCGTCAACGGTGTAGAAACCGTTGCCCGTACCGCCCCAACCGAAGTTGAAGTGGTAGAGTCCGGTCTTGGCCTGATAGCCGTCGAGCACCACGGCGTGGCCGCCTTCACCGTTGTAGCCTGCATAGAGCAGTGGCCGGCCTTCCTTGAGGTTGTTGTAGACCATTGACTCCCAAGAGGTCTGCGAATAGTAGGTCTTGTTCAGATAGTTGTTGTCGAGGCGGAACTGGCGTGATAGGGCCTTTCCCATGTCAGTTGAGTAGGCACCTGATGCCGGGCCGTATTGCATCTTGCCCTCAGCGCCGAGTACGGCCATGAGTGTGGCCACGGCGTTGTTCTGTGCGGTGGTGCCGCCGCCCGAGCTCTTCATCAGCGACCAGTTGTAAGGTGTGCCGGCCTTGAAGACTTCAGTGATGGGTCGTGCGTTGTTGTATTGTCCGGTCTTGGTGTCGTAGAGAATCGTATCGGGGTTGTCCTTGCGGAAGTAGTAGGCAATCTGTGCGGCGGCTGTGGCCTCACAACCGGTGGCGCAACGGTCGGTGCCGTTCTCCAGGAAGGGGCACAGCAGGTTGTAGGGATAGCCCTGGCTCCAGTTGGTGGTGAGCAGTGTCGGCACGGTTTCCCAGTTCTTCTTGTAGCCGTCCACGCCTAAGCGGGCGGCATTCAGGCGTTGTGCCACAGATGGGCGTGGGCCTGCCTGCGGGTGCTGCTGAATCTTGGTCACTTTGCCTGCGAAGGTCTGAAGCATGCCTTTGAGCTGTAATGGCAACTGCTTCTCGTCGAAATCGCCACGCTCGGTGTATCCGAAAATGGGTGCTGTCGAGTCGTCACCACTTACGATGACATAGCCGCGGCCGATGCCCCGCGAGAACACATAATAAGGTTGGATACCCACGTTGTCGCTACTGGCGTCATCAATGTCGATGAAAGCCTTGGCCACTTCGCGCGCCTGTGAGCGGGTAAGCGGGTTGGCTTGTGCCGTCTGCATTCCGATGCATAGGGCAAGAGCCGATAAAGTAAATTTAATATTCATTTGACATTAGTTAGTTTTTGCTTGTGCAAAGATACGGCAAATTGCACATATTCCAAAACTTAAACGCTGGTTTAACATTCGTTTTGACTGAAAAAAAAGGCCTGTTCGTTGAAACTTTATAGGTGTTGGGCTGTGAAAATAATAACTTTGTTCAAAAATAAAAGCTGTTGTCCGCCGTTATATGAGAAGCATGTCGAAATCGCTGCTTCGCAGAAACAGGGAAACCCTCATCTATGTGGCACTGTGGGTGATACTTTTTGGGGCCCCAGTGTTGAGTATGTACCTCCGTGTGAGTGGTCACTCGGAGGCGGTGTTTCAGTGGGATGAGGTGACGCGCGTGTGGAAGATACTCCTGCTCTATTTGGTTGCGTTTCTTCTCCACAATTCAATTCTCGCTCCTTTGCTCATCTATCGTAAACGGCGTGCACTCTACTTGCTCACCACAGCCTGTCTGGTGGGGGCGGTGGTTGTCATGAGTTGTGCCTCCCGACCGGCTCCCGACAAACGGCCGAGGCCCGTTGAGGGCATAGCGGAGCCGTCCGTCTACATCGGGCATGTCGACCTCGTCAATGCCTTTGTCATCACCCTGCTCATCGGTATGAACTTGGGTGTGAAGCTCTATTTCAAGTCGGAGACTGATCAGGAGAAGGTGCAAGACCTCGAAAGCCAGCACCTTGAGGGCCAGTTGGCTTATCTGAAGTTTCAGATCAATCCTCACTTCTTCATGAACACGCTCAACAACATCCATGCGCTGGTCGACATAGACCCCGAGAGGGCCAAGGACACCATTGTGAAGCTCTCCCGGTTTATGCGGTTTGTGCTCTATGAGAGTGACAAACAGGTGGTGCCGTTGTCGAGGGAAATCAACTTCATCCAACTCTACGTTGACTTGATGAGGATGCGTTATACCGACAAGGTGAGCATTCGCGCCGACATTCCCTCCGACCTGCCCGACTGCGACGTGCCGCCGCTCGTCTTTGTCACGTTTGTCGAGAACGCCTTCAAGCATGGTGTGAGCTATGAACGCGACAGTTATGTGCACTTCAGCATCAGCAGCGTGGACGGGCTGTGTCGCTTTGTCTGCCAAAACTCGAAGCAGCCTCAAGCATCTCAACAGACCGGACGGGGCGGCATCGGCTTGAGGAACGTACAAGAGCGGCTGCGGCTGATATACGCTGAGGACTGTCACCTCGACATCCGGAACGACGACAACAGCTACCGGGTGGAGCTGACGCTTCCTGTAACCCATCATTCATAAATCCATCAACCATCTCTCCAACTCCATGATTAAAGTTCTTGCTATCGACGACGAACCCTTGGCTTTGCGCCAGCTTGCGGCCTATATCCACAAGATACCCTATTTTGAGCTCATTGGCGAATGCCAGAGTGCTTCCGAGGCACGTAAGAAGATTGAGAATGAACGGGTGGATGCCGTCTTCTGCGACATCAACATGCCCGACCTCAATGGCATGGACTTTGTCAAGAGTCTGGCTGTGCCGCCTATCCTGGTCTTTGCCACTGCCTATTCGGAGTATGCCGTGGAAGGTTATAAGGTCGATGCGATAGACTATCTGCTCAAGCCTTTCTCGTTCGACGAGTTTAGAAGGGCTGCGGAGAAGGTCGGAGAGCGTCATGCGGCGCGCATGGCGAAATATGGCCTTGCTGCCGACGACGCGCTACGATCGGCGGATGGTAGTGATGGCGGACCTTCCGCACCGACATTCTCGGACGGGAAAGGACAGCTCTTCGTGAAGTCGGACGGACGCATCATGCGGGTGGCTCTTGAAGACATTCGTTTCATCGAGGGCATGAGCGAATATCTGAAGCTGCATCTGAAGTCAACATCGCGGCCCATCATCACGCTGCTGTCCATGAAGCGGCTGGAGGAACGGTTGCCTTCCAACTTCATGCGCATCCACCGGTCGTGGATTATCAATCTGAACGAGATACAGGAAGTCAACAAGAACCGCGTCATCATGGACGAGAAAAACTATCTGCCCATTGGTGAGATGTATAAGGATGCCTTCTTGAAGTATATCGATGACCGCTTCTTGGGCAAATAGAGGAGTGTGAACGGGAAAGAAGGATTCCTGTCCGTTTTTTGTATTGTCACGGTTGTGTCGCAAGTCTGTCGTAGCGCATGAGAAAAAGGCCGTCGCGTGCGTGCAACGGCCTTGGTTATTGTCTTTACGAATATGGTGTGTCAGAACTTGAATTTGTAGCTCAGACCGATGATGTGACGGTCTGGCTCGAAATCATCATCGTTGTTATACACTTTCTGGAAGCGGTAGCAGAGTCCGACGACGTGCTTCTTGGTGATTTTCCAGTCGGCACCGACGGTGTAGCGCATCTTCTCCACGTTCCAGGCGTTGTACATCTCGGCGTTGGCATACGGCTCCACGGGCAGCCCTTTGATGTCATATTCCACTTGCAGGCGTGAGCGCAGTACGTTCTTGCCCTTGCCACGATAGGTTTTGGGCTTGCCGTCCATCTCGTCGTCGTCATAGTCGTAACGCTCGTTGACGGTCTTCTCGGGGCGGTAGGTGTACTGCCAGCGCTCTCGCAGCGACAGGCTCCAGCGTCCGAGCTTCATGCTGCCGGTCGCGTCGAAGTGGAAGCGGTGGCGTGTGCCCCAAAAATCTGCACGCTTGTTGGGCTGTCCATAGTTGGCTTGTCCGGCCTCGTTGGGATCGTCATGGTAGCTGATGCGCTCGTTGTTGTCCACCAGCAGGTCGTAGCCTGCGCCTAGTTTCAGTCCCTTGATGGGCTTATACTCGCCGCTGAAGCCAAAGCTCCAACGGTCGGTTTTGCCCAAGTCGTCGCGTGAGCGCCACTCGGCACCCACGTCCACCGACCATTTCTTGTTGATTTTCTTCTCTACTGCTGCGTCGGCCCACACTCCGAAGTCGCTTTGGGCCATGGATGGGGTGGGGAGGAGAAGGCATAGTGCCAACCAGGCTTTCCCCAAGGGGAGGATGCCGGAACGCATCCGTGCCTCTTTGTTCTCATGTTTTGCGGCCGTCCCGTCCATTCCTGTCAGTCGGCCTAAGCTCTTTATGGCCCTATTATATAATAAGGTGTAGCTTGCCATGTCGTAGTTCGTTTTGGTGATTATTCTTGTTTGTTGTCTTGGGTCGGTTTGTCCTTGCGTGTGGATTACACCGTCGTCAAGTCGTCTTTGCTGAGTTTGAGTTTCGCGTTGAGGTCATCGTCGTTCTTGCCTTTGGCATAGTAGACCTTCACGATGGCCATGTCACGCAGGAAGTCGACGGCTCCCACCTCCAGGCCGAGTATGTCGATGCCGAGCCGCTGCTCCAGATCGGCTTTCAGCTCTGTGCGCTTGTCGGGCCGTATCAGATCGATGCGGTCATACTGCACGAGCTTGTAGGGCCGTTGCTTAAGCATTTTCTCGCAGAGCCAGATGGCCACGACGAAGATGCAGTTGGTCAGCATGAGCTCAAAGAGCGATGCCGAGTTGGCGATGGCGTTGACAACGCTCAGCGAGATGATGGAGAAGAGGTAGGTCATCTCGCGCACTGGCATGGCGTCGGTGCGGTAGCGCATGATGGAGAAGATGCCGAAGAGGCCGATGCCGATGCCGATGGAGGTCTTTGTTTTCAGGTCTTCCAGGATGAAGATCATGAAGAACACGAGGAAGAAGATGGCGATGGAGAGCAGCATGAACGTGAAATAGAAGTCGCGCCGATGGCTCTTCTTGAAATAAAGGCGGTCAACGATAATCCATGTTGTCACCAACAGGATGGTAAACCTCACAAGCATCTGTGAGAATACGGGTGATAAAGAGAAGAATTCCATTTGTTTTATATAAGTCTATCTTATGCTATTTTCCATTTTGTAGATGGTGTGCAGGCGCGGCTTGATGCGGTTGTGCGGTAGGTGCGGGTTGGTCATGGCCGTGCCGATGCAGTATTTAGAGAAGCCCATGGGCTTGATGCGCAGCTGTCTCAGCAGGGCCAGGATGGGGCAGGGCTGCAGTCCGTCGCGCTTGAGCTCGATGATGGCGATGTCGGGCAGGGCCACATGGAGTCCTGTCTGCAGGTTGTCGAGAATGAGACGGGTGTCGATGGTGAGCCGCTCTGTCTTCATGCGGTTGACGAGCGTGATGCGGTCGAAGTGGTTTTCCAGTTGCTCGGTGAGCGTCGAGGGGTCGTAGCCGAGCGTATTGTGCAGGAACCGGTCGTAGGCGCGGTATTGCTCGTCCTGCCCCAGGAAGCGGATGTCGTGGTCGGGAAACCGTGGGTCGAAGCCTTCCATCATTATGCGCTTCTTGCGTGTGCGGCCGTGGTTGTTCTTGGTCTTCACCTCCAGGAAGTTCAGACCGCTGTCGACGTAGCAGCGTATGCGCAGTTTTTGGCGGTTGGTGTGGCCGGCAGCGTGCACGCGGTACATGTGGTGGTCGGGCGTGTCGAAGTAGACCGTGTAGTAAGGTGACAGCTTTACGCCGTCAATCTCTTGCACGCGGTAGTCGCTGACAGCCAGTCGCAGTAGTTGCCGCAATCGTGGAACCGTGGTCACGAACTTCGTGTCGGTGCGGTTCATCAGGCGTATGCCACTCATCTCCTCTAAGGTGATGGGGTCAAAGTCTGCAAGAATATCCCTCAATGCCGTCGGTTTGTTTTAAAATTCAGGTGTCGTAACGGTTTTGTAACTTGAATGCAAAGTTAGTAAATAAAATGGTTGATACAAAATTATCTAGCCAAATCTTTGTCCTTTCTTGCGAATTTGTGTGCATGAAGCCATTTTAAGGAATGTTCAGACGGGCCGCTTCTTGCCTTTTGGTGCAGGTCATTTTGCGGAAATTGCATTTATCCGGAGGCTCCTAACCTGCTCTGCGTGATGGGAGATGACGAAAGAAGGAAGAGATGGAAAGAGTCTGTTAAACTTTCTTGATAGACAAAATTGGTAAGAAAACATGATAGCAAGTGTGTCGGTTGCACACACTTGACGAGGCCGGAAACATCGACTCTAACGGCAAAAACAGGTCCTGGGGGGCTGTCGGAGATGAGTGTTTGCACTGCAATAGATGGCTCTTTGCAAGACAGAAGACGGCTTCTTGCCATGTGGGAGATGGCCTTTTGCAGGCCAAAAAGTGGCTTGCATCAGCACAAGTGCAGGGGAAACACAGAAAAGGGAGAGACTTCTGCGCTTCTCCCTGCGTTGCAAAATAAATGAATTGGCATTGATATTCCAAATTGACCGCAAAAAATATTGATGGAAGATGCCGTCTCCGTCGTTTCGCTTACGTAATCATGCGCGTGGACAATAGCGACAAAACTGCGAAGTAGAGTTACCGCTGTATGCTCGATTCATTGCGCTGTGGGCAGGAGTATCACGAGGAACGCACATGCCATTGGCGTGGTTGTGGACGGGAAAGACGGCTTTTTCGTGTAAAAATATGCCGGATTCAAATTTAAATTTGTACCTTTGCACCCGTAAAGCGCTTGTGGCGGAATTGGTAGACGCGCCAGACTTAGGATCTGGTTGTTTCGGCAGTGCAAGTTCGAGTCTTGTCAGGCGCACGCAGACAGTCATCCCTCCCCTTTAATCTCGCAGACCGACATGGCCCGACGGGCTATGAATTACGCATTTGTGATTAACTCCATTTGTCGTTGCCGATCAACGATGCTATCCTTGTTTCCCATGACAGAACCGTCAGAATGGAACCGGAAACACCTATTAATAATTCTTAAATATGAACAGGAAAGAATGAGTAGGAGAATAAAAAACAATAACTTTGTTTCTTGAAACCTGAACGATTCGAAATTATAATCAATTTTTAAAC
Organism: uncultured Prevotella sp.; assembly: GCA_964411005.1. GTDB lineage: Bacteria > Bacteroidota > Bacteroidia > Bacteroidales > Bacteroidaceae > Prevotella. The sequence goes on from CAYPJA010000023.1 coordinate 24,491, forward strand.
AGTAATGAGACGAATTTTTATGTTGTGTGCGCTCATGACAGGCATCGCTGTCGCGGCATGGTCGCAAAGCTATCCTGGCGAAGAGCCACAAGCAGGCAAGAGCTATTATCTCTGGAACATCGGACAAAAACTTTTCCTCTCTTCCGACAATGGCCTCTTAGGGCTATCTGCTTCGGGCACCGGCATCACGGTCATCACGGCCGACGACGGCACGGCCCTGCACCTCACCACCACTGGCGGTCGGCTCGGCTCCAGTCTCTATGAGGCTCCGCGCGCCGATGGCCAGGCTGCGAACGACCGATGGACGGTCTGTCTGACCGACGACAGCACTCGCACCTACACGCTCGCCAACTGCTACACCGAGGGATCTGACCTTCATTTGCTCTATTCGGCGGCTCTGCGGCATCTCGTGATGCGGCCCGAGCAGCCTGGCGTTGACGATGGCCTTTGGCGCTTTGTCGACCCAGGCGTGGTTACCGGCATTGAGGAGGTGGCCACCCCAAAAGCCTTCCGCAGACAGCAGGCCGACGAAACCATCTACAACCTGCAGGGACAGACCGTTGGACACCACAGCACAGACGGTCTTTCGGGCGGCATTTATATCAGAAACGGAAAGAAAATAGTGAAGAAATGAGACCATATATCAGAATCTGCACACTGCTCTTTCTCGCCCTGCTCGGCATGACCGTCACGAGGGCGGCCGAGACAGGCGATACCACCGTGCTGTGGACTGGCTATGCACCTGCCGGTGAGAGCTTCAACAAGACCATCGACATCGACTTCAGCACGCAGAAACTGCGGGCTGTCATCGACCTAAGTACCTGTCAGAGTACAACTACCAACGAGAACGTGCTCTCCTTCGGTTCCAACATTGGCGTCTGGGCCGGTAGCGGACAGCATGTGCACATCTACTACACTAAGCGCAACGGCACGCTGAACGTGAACCTGCTGAGCAACGGTGGCCGCGCCCTCAACACCTACATCAGCGGTGTCTCGGGAGTCGTCACCATCGAGTTTTCACGCTTCGGCCTCACCGTCGACGGCATCAGCTACGGAAACGTCAACATTTTCGATGAGTTGCAGAGGCTGGCCACGCTTGAGGTGGGATCCTGCGAAGGCAGGAACCGCAGTTGGGCCACTTACGATGAGGTGATAGTCTGCGCGGCCGACAGCGTCGTTATCCCCGACACGCCGACCCCCGAGACAGGCAAGACCTACGTCGTGTCGCCTGCCGCCGACCGTACCCGCGCCCTCACCGTCACTGCGGGCAACCTCAACGAGGTGGTCCGCGTGAGTGCCCTCACCGACTCGGTGACCGACGGCCAACGGTGGATTCTCTCAGAGAGCCGCTCGGTCGGTTTCCCGTTCCTGCTCGTCAGTGAGCCCTCGGGGCTGGCTCTCGACGTGGCCGCCAACGGTCGCAATCAAGCCCCACTGCTGTGGACATCCGAGCAAGACGAGTGCAAGGACAATCCCAACCAGGAGCTGAAGCTCATCTACAGAGCCGACAGCACCTATTATATCAACGCACGCAACAACGGAACCGACTATTATCTGCGGTGGAACGCCGCAGTTGGCAATCTCGCCACTACGACCGACACCACTCAGGCCACGGCTTTCACTTTCACTGCTCTGCCGCCGGTGCCAAGCACCGAGTTCCGCATCGGTTGGATACGCAATCCGCAGAAAGTGTCTGACAACATGGAGGATGCCCACGCCACCTTCATTCCCTATGTCTCGACCGATGACATGCGGGCAGACTCGGCTTACGCCGAGCCTTGGCTAACGCCCCATAAGGCCGACCGGCTGCTGCTCAACGGTGAGTGGAAGTTCCGCTATGTGCCCGGCACCACCAGCGGTCCCGGTGCGAGCGAGTTCCAGGCCGCCGACTACGACGACTCTTCGTGGGGCACCATTCGTGTGCCGCGCTCGTGGGAGACGGCAGGCTTTGGCAAACCTGTCTATACCAATCAAGGCTATCCCTTCCGCAACAATCCGCCCAATGCCAACGTGGGCATCACCGAGGCCGGCGTGACCGACCACAACGCCACGGGCTTCTACCGACGCACCTTCACTGTTCCTGAGAGCTGGCGCGACAAGCGCGTCGTGCTCCACTTTGACGGTCTCTACAGCGCGGCTGTGGTCTGGGTGAACGGCCGCTACGTGGGCTACACGCAGAGTGCCAACACCGATTCTGAGTTTGACCTCAGCGATTATGTCTGTGAGGGCGACAACCAACTCTCAGTGCGTGTCTATCGTTGGTGTGACGGCTCCTATATCGAAGGCCAAGACATGTGGCACCTGTCGGGCATCCACCGCGACGTCTATCTCTATGCCACGCCGAAGGTCTTCGTCGGCGACCACTATGTCAGCTCCAAGCTTAGCGATGATGCCACCTCGGGCACCATGAGCGTGGCTCTGACCATGCAAAACCGCTCAGGCGCACAGGCCGAGCGCGACGTTGTAGTGCGTCTGCTTGATGCTGAAGGCAACGAAGTCGGCACGGCGCAGACCGTGAGCTATGACGGAACGGGCGCAGCGCGCCTCACCGCCACTTTCGATGCACTCAGCGGCCTGCATCCATGGACGGCTGAGACTCCCTATCTATACACCATTGAGGTGAGTCAGCGCAACGATGGGGCAGAGGAGATGGCCTTCTCCACCAAGTACGGCTTCCGCAACATCACGCGCCAGGGCACCTTGGTTTATATCAACGGCAAGCGCGTCTTCTTCAAGGGTGTCAACACGCAGGACACCCATCCCGAATACGGACGAGCCATTGACGTGGCTACGATGCTTCAGGACGTGACACTGATGAAGCGTGCCAACGTCAACACCGTGCGCACATCCCATTATCCGCGGCAACCGAAGATGTATGCCATGTTTGATGCCTATGGTCTCTATGTCATGGACGAGGCTGACATGGAGTGTCACGGTAACCAGAATCTCGCCTCCAGTCCCAATTGGACCTATGCTATCATCGACCGTGAGGTGCGTATGGTGATGCGTGACCGCAACCATCCCAGTGTCATTTTCTGGTCAATGGGCAATGAGAGTGGCAGTGCCAGTGACCTTTGGACGGCCATCGAGACCGTGCGCGGCCTCGACGACCGCATGATTCACTATGAAGGCAACAACGCTATGGCCGACATCAGTTCGAGCATGTATCCCGGCGTGAGAACCGTGGAGAGCCGGCAGGACGGATATGAGGGCAAGCCCTATTTCATCTGTGAGTATGAGCACAGCATGGGACAGTCGCTCGGTGCACTAAAAGAATACTGGGACATCATTGAGAGCAGCACCGGTATCATCGGTGGCTGCATTTGGGACTGGGTGGATCAGGCCATCTACAATCCCACGGCTCTTGCCGAAGGTATTAAGACGAAGAACGGTTTCCACTATTGGGTGTCGGGTTACGACTATAACAACCCCAACTATGTGGGGCTCGGCTTCCAGGGCAACTTCCTCAACAACGGTGTCATCACGCCCGACCGCGCCTGGACCAGCAAGCTCGCAGAGCTTAAGAAAGTATATTCGAACATAGCATTCACTGACTTCAGTGCTGATCGCGACGGAAACGGCACTCTCACCATCCGCAACAAGAACAGCTTTGTCGATCTCAGTGCTTACCGCCTCACCTACATTGTGACGCGCGACGGCCGCCAGGCAGCGGAAGGAGTCGTTGCACTGCCTGCCATCGCTGCCGGCGCGGAGAGAACGGTCAGCGTGCCCTGTGCTACCGAAAACGATGGTGCCGAATATCTCATCCACTTCTATCTGCGGCTGAAGGAGCCTGCGTTGTGGGCACCGCAGGACTATCCTGTCGTAGAGGAGCAGTATGAGTTGCGGGGCCGAAAGTCGCTGGGCCGCTACAGTGCTGAAGGCGGCACCATTGGCATCAGCGGCAGCACTGTTAGCGGCACGACTGCTGATGGCACCCCTTTCGCCATTGTCTTTGATGGCGACGGCAAGATGACCTCGTGGACTTTCGACGGACACGACCTCATCGCCAAGGGTCCCGACTTCAACAGCTACCGAGACATCGACAACGACCGAAGAGGCATTACGTCGATAGGCATGACTGATACGTCGAATACATCGGTCACCTCACGTCTCCGCAAGGGTAGCGACCGTGCCATCATGACGGTTACGGGCAGTGCCACCAACTGTAACTACACCATCAAGTATACGTTCTATACCGACGCCACCGTTGACATGGATGTCACTTTCAATCCGACGGGCCCGACGCGCCGTATCGGCCTCGGTATGCAGTTGTCCGAAGGCTTCGAGGACGTAGAATACTATGGACGCGGCCCGTGGTCAAACTATGTCGACCGCAAGAGCGGGTCTTATCTCGGACGCTACCGCACCACTGTCGACCGCATGGTCGAAGAGCAGATTCATCCCCAAACTTATGGCGATCACCAAGACCTGCGTGAGCTCGTGCTCACCGACACCGGCAAGAACCTGCGCCTGCAAGTGAAGACTTCCGGCGACGTGGCCTTCTCGTTGTCGCACTATGACGAGACCGACTACTGCGGCCAGGAAGACACGATGTGGCGCGACGGCATTCATTGGTATGACCTCACTCGCCACGGACAGGTCTTCACCCACTTCGACGCTTATCAGTGGGGCCTGGGCAACAACTCTTGCAGCGGCGACCAGGCTTTGCCGCAATATCAGTGCAAGACGAGTGTTTCCTATTCTTACACCCTGCGTCTCACGCCCTACGCCAAATAAGAGTATAAAGACAACTGACAAACGCAATAGCCCGTCTTCCTGACAGCAGGGAGACGGGCTGTTTGGCAGGTCTTATTTTCATAAAAAAGGTTTATTGTCTTTGCCCTTCCGTTTGTTTGTGCTAACTTTGCAGCCAATAATCTGCTTTTTTAGAAAACACTATATCACATGATTTCCAACATTTTCCGACACTCCTTATTGTTATGGATTGCCCTGTCTCCGGTTGGTCTTCGCGCGCAGACGCTGACGACTGGGTGGGCCACACGCAACACGCACAGTCTTGACATGGCGGCCACCCAGAGCCAACAGGCTGTCTATGCATGGCGGGGCGAGCGCACATCGGCTCGTCTGCTCATCGGCAGTGACGCGCCGACCGAACCTTTGCGCCTGCAGACGACGGCTTGGACCTGGCGTGGCACGGCCTGGGTCAACTCGCGACAGGCATGGGCCCGCTTTCAAAGCAACGTGACGGGCGACGGCAAGCGCGGCTGCGGCACCAACGACCGGTCGACACCACCCGTACAGATACCCGACATCATTGAGATTGATACGGCCATAGCACTTGGCGCAGGCGAGGTGCGTTCGGCTTGGGTGACCATTGAGGTGCCGCGTGATGTAGATGCCGGCGAATACAGCCTTGCCGTCAATGTCGTCGGACAGCAGTCGGGCAAACACTATGCCTCACTGCCTCTGCAGGTGAACGTGGCCGACCGCACGTTGCCAGAGCCGAAGGACTACCGTTTTCATACCGACTTTTGGCAACAGCCCTACGCCGTGAGCCGCTACTATGGGCTGAAGCCGTGGAGCCAGGCTCACTATGATGCGCTCAAGCCCTATCTGCGATTGCTCGCCAGAAGTGGACAGAAGGTTGTCACCACCATCCTTTTCTATGAGCCGTGGGGTGAGCAGAGCAATGACAAGTTCCTGCCCATGGTGCAGACGACGCTCAGAAAGGACGGCACGTGGAGCTACGACTATAGCGTCTTCGACCACTATGTGGCCCTCTGCGACTCGTGTGGCATCAATAGCCAAATCAACTGCTACTCGATGATACCCTGGGACATGTCGTTCCGCTACTATGACGAGGCGAAGGGGCAGGACGTGGATCTCAAGACGACGACCGACGCGAAGGCCTACCGCGACCTTTGGGTGCCTTTCCTGCGGTCGTTGGCCGCCCATCTGAAGGAGAAAGGATGGTATGAGAAAACCTGCATCGCCATGGATGAGCGTGGGCTGAAGGACATGCAGAATGCCTACAATCTGTTGCAGGAGGCCGTACCGGGTATGAAGGTGGCCCTTGCGGGCAGTCCGCATGAGGAACTGGCTGCCAAAATCTATGACTACAGTCTCGGCCGCGGCGAGCAGTTTACCCGTGACGAGCAGGCTGAGCGCAAGCGTCTCGGGCTGGTCTCGACCTCCTATACGGCTTGCTCTGGTCTGCGTCCCAACATTCATCTTTACAATGCGCCTGCCGATGCGGCCTTCTTGCCTGTACTTAGCGTTGCTGGCGAATTTGACGGATACCTCCACTGGTCGTGGATGAACTGGACCGACGAGCCGCTCCACGATGCCCGTTTCAAGTTCTTCCCGGCCGGCGACACCTATTGCATCTATCCTGGGCCACGTTCCGGTGTGCGCTATGAGCGCTACATCGAGGGGGTGCAGCAGGCTGAGAAGCTACGCATGCTGCGACAGGAACTAATGTTGAGCAGCGATAGCGGAAGCTTCGTGCAGTTGCGACAGATAGAGGGCATGCTGCAACGCTTCCGGTCGGTTAAGTTGTCTGACGACGAGACGACAGCGCGTCTGGTTGACAGTCTGGAGCAGATGCTCAACGAATCACTCGATTTGCGCATGTCAGTGGAGCAAGTCTATCAGACTACGGGGCGGGGCAACAAGCAGTCGGTGCTGCTTCGAGTCACGTTGCCTGCCACACGCCAGCCTGTAGCCATCGAGCGGCTGGGACTGCTCTTGAAGGGAAACACGCGGAAGAATGTAGATGCTATCCAGCTCTACCAGTCGTCGGCTATCAATTTTCTAGCCGACGAGCAGCCCCGGCTCATCACGACGCTGCGTCCGACAGCCGATGAGTTTCATGTTGACCTGACAGGCGTCAGCACTTCGTCGCATGATACCTATTTATATATTACAGCCGACGTGAGTCGTAAGGCCACTGTGGGCGATAGTCTCGACATGGCCCTGTTTGACATTGTGGCCGATGGTCGGCCGGTGAAGGTGGATGGTGACCCTATGTACAGTCAGCAAATTTACGAGGTGCAGAGTTTCATGACCATGCCCGACACTTATGGCTCTCACATCTACCGTATTCCGGCCATGACGGTTGCCAAGAATGGCGATCTCGTGGCGGCCTGCGATAAGCGCTTCGATAGTGGCGGTGACGCAGGCAGTCATCGCATTGACATTGTGGTTCGCCGTTCTTCCGACGGCGGACGCACTTGGACCGAGCCACAGACCGTTGCTCAAGGGCGTGGTGCTGGCGACTTCGACTTCGGTTTCGGTGATCCGGCACTCGTGACAACACGCTCAGGGCGCATCATTTGCATGACTTGCGCGGGCAATCGAGGCTTTTGGAGCGGACAGCGCACGGCAGCCATTGTCATCAGCGACGATGGCGGCCGCACATGGTCGGAACCACGCAGCCTCTTCACCGACCGTTTCACCGATGAGGTATCGGGCAAGAAGAACGAATTTGGCCAGTGGAGCGGTTTCATCACGTCGGGCCGGGGTGTCGTCACCGACGATGGACGCGTGATGTTCCTCATGCTGGTCAACAATCGTGATGGTTTCAAAAACTATGTGCTCTACAGTGACGACGACGGCGAAAGCTGGACACTTGACAGCCACATTGCCTATAATCTCGGCGACGAGGCCAAACTTTGTGTGCTCGGTGACGGCTCACTCATCGCCTCTTCGCGCCGTAAGGGTGCGCGCGGCTTCAATCACGGTGATGCCCGGACGCTGGCATTCGGTGAGCAATGGCAGGCCGAGACACTGAAAGGCGCAGCCTGCAATGCCGACATTCTTAACTACCAGCCGGCCCGCAAGGGACAGGCTGACGTTCTGCTCCACACGTTGCCTGTCACCATTCCCACGCTTCAGCGCGCCGACCTGCGCCTCTTTGTCAGCCGCGATACGGCCCGTACGTGGCAGCCCGTCTTCACGTTGCAGCCCGGTGCCGCATCTTATTCGACGATGGTGCGTCTTCATGATGGGTCGCTTGGCGTTCTTTTTGAGGACGAGTCGAATGGTGTGAACAACTGGACTATGACCTTCGTACGTCTCTCGAAAAAGCAAATCCAACGTCTTCTGGGGCGTTAATTCTTGATTCCGTGCCACTTTGTCAGTCATGTCTGCGTTGGCACATGGTTTGTTATTGGATAGGCGGACAATGAAGTCTACCAAAACATTTAGAAATAACAAATAAAAATATATCATTATGGGAAAGATTATTGGAATCGACTTAGGAACTACCAACAGCTGCGTGGCCGTCTTTGAGGGCAACGAGCCGGTAGTGATTGCCAACTCAGAAGGAAAGCGCACGACGCCTTCTGTGGTTGGATTTGTCAAGGACGGCGAGCGTAAGGTTGGTGACCCTGCAAAGCGTCAGGCTATCACCAACCCCACGAATACAGTCTACTCGAACAAGCGTTTCATCGG
>CAYPJA010000024.1:0-21950 GCA_964411005.1 uncultured Prevotella sp.
CCGTCTATTCGCGGGTGCCGACACGCTGGCCACTTCCTAAGCGTTGGATACGGCCATCAAGAAGATTGGCGATGTCGACATCGTTATCGGTGGTCGGCAAGCCATTGACGGCGACACGGCGCAGGTGGGTCCGCAGGTGGCACAGAAGCTGGGCTTGAATCAGGTGACCTACGCTGAGGAAATTCTGAAGGTGGAGAACGGTGTGGCCACCATCCGTCGTCACATCGACGGCGGTGTGGAGACGGTTGAGGCCCCGCTGCCCGTGGTCATCACTGTCAACGGCACGGCTGCTCCCTGTCGTCCCTGCAACGCCAAACTCGTGATGAAGTACAAGTACGCCTCCTGTCCCATGGAGCGTAAGGGCAATGAGCCGTGGGCACCGCTTTATGAGGAACGTCCTTACCTGACGCTCAACCAGTGGGCTGTGGCCGACATCGACGGCGATCCGCAGCAGTGCGGTCTCTCTGGTTCGCCCACCAAGGTGAAAGCCGTGCAGAACATCGTGTTCCAGGCCAAGGAGAGCAAGACGCTGACCAGCTCGGATGCCGATGTGGAGAGCCTTGTCAAGGAATTGTTGGACGAAAAGATCATCGGATAAGTGACAGGAGTTGCATAAGCTGAGGGGGGCTTCCGGTTGATGGCCGGTAGCCGATGGATAAGCAGATGCTTTGTGGGCTTGACCATGTGAGGCGTCTGAGACATTAAAGTTCCCCGGGCTCATTGACTCATAAACTCATAAATAAAACAATGAACAACGTATTTGTATATTGCGAGATAGAAGGGACGACCGTACAGGAGGTCTCCCAAGAACTGCTCACCAAGGGTCGCAAGCTGGCCAATCAGCTGGGCGTAGACTTGGAGGCTGTCGTGGCCGGAACGGGCATCAAGGGTAAGGTGGAAGACCAGATATTGCCTTACGGAGTAGACAAACTGTATGTGTTCGACGCCGAGGGGCTGTTTCCCTACACGTCGGCTCCCCATACCGACATTCTTGTGAACCTCTTCAAGGAGGAGAATCCGCAGATTGCACTCATGGGTGCCACCGTCATCGGTCGTGACCTCGGTCCGCGTGTGTCGTCGAGCCTTACGTCGGGTCTCACCGCCGATTGCACGCAGTTGGAGATTGGCGACTACGACGACAAGAAGAGTGGCAAACACTATGCGAACCTGCTCTATCAGATTCGTCCGGCTTTCGGCGGCAATATTGTCGCTACCATTGTCAATCCCGACCATCGTCCGCAGATGGCCACCGTGCGCAGCGGCGTTATGCAGAAGGCCGTCTATGACGGTAAGGCCAAGGGCGAGGTGGTTTATGCTGACGTGGCCAAGTATGTGCCCACCGCCGACTATGTGGTGAAGGTCATCGACCGCCACGTTGAGGCAGCCAAGAACAACCTCAAGGCCGCGCCCATTGTTGTGGCCGGTGGCTATGGCGTGGGTTCGAAGGAAGGATTCGACATGCTCTTCGAACTGGCCAAAGAACTTCATGGTGAGGTAGGTGCCAGCCGCGCCGCCGTCGATGCGGGATGGGTCAGCCACGACCGCCAGATCGGTCAGACCGGTCTCACCGTTCATCCGAAGGTCTACATTGCCTGTGGCATCTCCGGACAGATTCAGCACATCGCGGGCATGCAGGATGCCGGCATCATCATCTCTGTCAACTCGGATCCCGATGCCCCCATCAATGCCATCGCCGACTATGTCATCAATGGCACTGTGGAGGAGGTTGTCCCCAAACTGATTAAGTATTACAAGCAAAACTCCAAGTAATCCGGGTTGTGATTACCGATACGCAAATAAACAATTAGAAAAAATATGGCAAACTATTATACAGACCATCCAGAGATTGCATTCCACCTGAATCATCCTCTGATGAAGCGCATCGTTGACCTCAAGGAGCGCAACTATGCAGACAAGGACCAGTTCGCCGATGCCCCCGTCAACTACGAGGATGCTATCGAGAACTACAAGCGCATACTGGACATCACTGGTGACGTGGCCGCCAACATCATCGAGCCCAATTCGGAGGCTGTCGACCAGGAAGGTCCTCACCTCGTCGACGGGCGCATGCACTATGCCAGCAAGACCTACGAGAACCTCGACGCCACGCGCAAGGCTGGCTTGTGGGGCATCTCCATGCCGCGTCGCTATGGCGGTCTGAACATCCCCAACACGGTGTTCTCGATGCTTTCCGAGGTTGTCTCGGCCGCCGATGCAGGCTTCCAGAACGTGTGGTCGTTGCAGTCGTGTATCGACACACTCTATGAGTTTGGTTCCGAGGAGCAGCGCCAGAAGTACATTCCTCGCGTCTGCGCCGGCGAGACCATGAGTATGGATCTCACCGAGCCCGATGCCGGCAGCGACCTGCAGCGCGTCATGCTCAAGGCTACACAGGATGCTGATGGCACCTGGCGGCTCAACGGCGTGAAGAGGTTCATCACCAATGGCGACTCCGACATCCACCTCGTGCTTGCCCGTTCCGAGGAAGGCACCCACGACGGACGCGGTCTGTCCATGTTCATCTACGACAAGAACGATGGCGGCTGCACCGTGCGCCACATCGAGAACAAGCTCGGCATTCACGGATCGCCCACCTGTGAGCTTGTCTTCAAGAATGCCAAGTGCGAGCTCTGCGGTTCCACCCGTCTCGGACTCATCAAGTATGTCATGGCGCTGATGAACGGTGCCCGTCTCGGCATCGCCGCGCAGAGTGTCGGTGTGGAGCAGGAGGCCTATAACGAGGGTCTGGCCTACGCTAAGGAGCGTGCCCAGTTTGGCAAGAAAATTATCACCTTCCCCGCCGTTTACGACATGCTGTCGCGCATGAAGGCCAAGCTCGATGCCGGCCGTTCACTGCTCTATCAGACAGCCCGCTACGTCGACATCTATAAGTCGCTGGAAGACATCCAGCGTGATGAGAAACTCTCAGCCGAAGACCGGCAGGAGTTGAAGAAATATACCCGTTTGGCCGATGCCTTCACGCCGTTGGCCAAGGGCATGAACTCTGAGTATGCCAACCAGAATGCCTACGATGCCATCAGCATCCACGGTGGTTCGGGCTTCATCATGGAGTATAAGAGCCAGCGTCTCTATCGCGATGCCCGCATCTTCTCCATCTACGAGGGCACCACACAGTTGCAGGTGGTGGCTGCCGTGCGCTACATCACCAACGGTACCTATCTCGGCATCATGAAGGAGATGTTGCAGGGCGAGGTTGCCGCCGACCTTCAGCCGCTCAAGGAGCGCGTGGCCAAGCTCGTGGCTCTCTATGAGGAGGCCGTCGAGAAGGTCAAGGCCGACGCCGATCAGGACGAGCACGACTTCCTAGCACGCCGTCTCTACGACATGACCGCCGACATCATCATGTCGCAGCTCATCCTCGACGACGCCACGCGTGCGCCGGAACTCTTCACCAAGAGTGCCAACGTCTACGTGCGCATGGCTGAGGAGGAGGTCATTGGCCATCACGCCTACGTCATGGCGTTCAGCAAGGAGGACTTGGAGCAGTTCCACTAAGAATCATTTTGAATCAGAAATTGGCAATTGGAAAAGGCTTCCGTGGCCTTTCCGATTGCCAATTTTTTGAGTGACGGCTCCAGAGAGCGGCGCAGGTCGTTCGCTTTCTCCCGTCAGACTCACATCACCAACCCTTCATTACTTATTCACATTACGGAACAGAACCAAGAACTTCGGCAGGCCTGGGACTTTGTCGAGCATACCGGCATCAGTATCTTCCTCACCGGAAAGGCCGGAACGGGCAAGACTACGTTTCTCAAGACCGTTGTTGAGCAGTCTACCAAGCGGCTCGTTGTCGTCGCGCCGACGGGCGTGGCGGCCATCAATGCCGGTGGCGTCACCATCCATTCTTTCTTCCAGTTGCCGCTCTCGCCGTTTGTGCCGGGAGCGCATGTCCAGAACCGCTTCGACTTCAGTCGCGAGAAACGTAAAATTCTGCGCACCATCGACATGCTCATCATCGACGAGATTTCCATGGTGCGGGCCGATCTGCTCGATGCCATCGACTCTGTGCTGCGCCACTACCGTGACCACTCGCGTCCCTTTGGCGGCGTGCAGTTGCTCATGATTGGCGACTTGCAGCAACTCACGCCCGTGGTGACGCCTGAGGACGATCAGATCTTGCGGCCTTATTATGCCACCCCCTATTTTTTTGGTTCCCATGCGCTCCACGACATCCGCTATGTCACCATCCAGCTGACTAAGGTCTACCGCCAGCAGGATGACACTTTCATCCGCATTCTCAACGACATTCGTGACGGCCATCCCACCGCTGCCGACCTCCAGCAACTCAACGCGCGCTGCAACCCGCAGTTCCAGCCACGTCCCGAAGACGGCTACATACGCCTCACCACCCACAACCGACTTGCCGACAACATCAACGAGCTCGAGTTGTTGCGTCTGCATAATCCCATTCGCACGTTCGACGCGCAGATCGACGGCACCTTCCCCGACTATGCCTATCCCACCGATAAGGCGTTGAGCTTGAAGGTCGATGCGCAGGTGATGTTCCTCAAGAACGATGCCGCCGGACGCTACTACAACGGACGCATCGGGCGTGTCACGGCTATCAGCGGTGAGGGCGTGCGCGTCCACTGTCCGGGCGACGCCGAGCCCATCGATGTCGAGCCGCAGTTGTGGGAGAACACCAAGTACACCCTCAATGCTGAGACACATCAGATTGAGACCAACGTGCAAGGCACTTTCAAGCAGCTGCCTCTGCGGCTGGCCTGGGCCATCACCATCCACAAGAGTCAGGGACTCACCTTCGAGCATGCCATCATCGATGCTTCGCTGTCGTTCGCGCCGGGACAGGTCTATGTGGCCCTAAGCCGTTGCAAGACGTTGGAGGGAATGGTACTCTCGTCGCCCGTCACGGAGCGGTCGGTCATCAACGACGCTCGTGTGAGCGACTACATCTCGCGCCAGCACGACGAAGCCGAGAAGAGCATCGCCGAGCTGCCTGCGCTCAAGCAGGAATACTATCGCCACGAGCTCCTCGACCTGTTCGACTTCTATCGCCTGTTGCAGGCTGAAGACCAGATGATGCGTCTCTTCATCGACTCTTTCGGTCGGCAGTATCCGCAGCTCACCAATTTTCACAAGCAGACTGCCGATGCCTTGACCCGCAAGGTGATGGTGGTCAACGAGAAGTGGCGTGCCCTCATCCAGCACATGCCCCAGCAGCAGCTTCACGACGAGGCTTTTCTGGCCCGTGTGCAGAAGAGTTGCCAATATTATGCCGGCATCTTCCGTCAGTATTTGGGTGAGACCATCGAGAAGACCAAGACGGTGAAGCCCGGCAACAAGCAGGCGGCCAAGCGGTTCTCTGCGCTTCTTGACGAATTGGAGGAGCTCTATGTCTCTACCACGCGCCTGCTCGTCTTTGTCTCGAAGAGCGGCTTCACCATTCCCGTCTACATGAAGGCCAAGCAGATAGCCATTCTCGGTGCCATGGATCGCACCAGCCCGCCCAAGGAGAAGAAGTCCGCTGCCAAGCGGGAGCGCAAGCCCCGGCCCGAGAAGGGGCAGACACAGCTCCAGACGCTCATGATGCTCAGGCAGGGAAAGGGCGTGCCCGAGATTTCCGTGTTGCGCGGTCTGGCTCCCTCCACCGTCTATGGCCATTTACGGGGCTTCATCCGCAAGGGCGAGCTGACGCCGCAGGAGGTCATCGGTGAGGAGAAGACCGCCACCATCGAGCGGGCAATCAGCAAGATTGGGGCTGATCAGGGCGCGCAGGCCATACAGTCGCTCTGTCCGCCCGACATCGAACCGTCTGACATCTATATCGTACTGGCGGCACACCCCGTGCCCCGGCAGGACAAACCCTTCAAATCATAACCCATCATGTCCAAGTCTTTTTGTTTTCTTTCGGCCGTTGTGGCCGTTGCTTTGGTCGCTGCCTGCGACCGTCCCAAGCCCGTCAATCCCGACCTCGTGCTCGGCGACACCGTGCCGGCGAGCGTCTTCGAGCCGCGCGATTCCGCCGACGGCCACGCAAAGACGGCGCCTGCCGACTCGGCTAACATCTTCACCATCGGCGAGGCCACGGCCATGAGTACCATCCAACTCATCTCCTATCCTTCAGGTTCCGATACGCTCATCGTGCCGAAGGCCGATAAAATCCGGGTTGACAACGGCCTTGAGATTGGCAAGATTTGCCGAGTCTCCTTCGGCGTAGAGCAGGGCCACCGTGTCGTTGTCCGCGTGTCCGACTACGACAACACCGGTATCGTCATGCAGAAGACGGCGGAATAGCCCCTTTCGTCAGTGGCCTGCGCCGTGTACAGATTGCCTTGACATTTTTGGTTGAGGCTTGGCGAGCTCTTTCCTGCATCTTCTGTGACTGGTCTGTGACGTCTGTGGTCATATCGTTTTGCCACGGACAACACAGACTTCTTACGGACTTTGTTTCTGTCTATGAATGGACGTGACGACGTCCCTGTACATGAAAAAACTCAGAAACTTTAACATCTGGCTCTTTGTTCGGCAACAGGCCATTGGTCTGTTGCCACTTTTTTTATGCCTGTTAACGGCCTTTTGCCTTGCGTGAGGCGGTATCTTGCCTTACGTGGAATGGCCTTTCGTGATGCAAAAGACCATATCTTGCAGGCTTGGCGACGGTCTCCCACGCCACCGGTGGCCGATGGGGACGCCTTCCGGGCCATGCGGAAACAAAAAAGGAGAAGCGCTTCTGCTTCTCCTGCATTACAAAGATAACGAAAAAGGATGAGACTTCCAAATCCGTTGTCAATTCATCCGACAAATCTTACTGATGAGTCTTGTAGTACTTCAAGCCGGCCTGTACGTTCTGTATGAGGGCCTTGCTCGAATAGGTGGCACCGCTCACGGCGTCCACTTTCAGGTCTGTGGCCTTCTTCACGGTCTTGCCCTCATACTTGGCCAGCACCACTTTGGCGCGTTGGAAGAACTGCGGTGTCTCCTGGTTCTTCAGCGGCTCCACCTTCACAATTTTGTCCTTGCGGATGTGGATTTTGACCGGTGTGGTGCCTTTGAAGCCTTTCACGCTCTTGCCTAAGGCCGTGGTGTTGACAATGGTGGTTTCGCCGTTTTTCGTCATGTTGCTGTCAGCGGGCATGAAGCTCACCAGCACGCCCGCCGCAATGGCGGCAGCGCACGACCAGATAAAACATTTCTTCTTCATTTCTCCTATTTTCTTTTTGTATGTTATATTCTTGCCCTGTATGCTTATAGATGACAAAGATAGCTAAAAGTTTAAAGACATCATGCGTGCGT
This sequence comes from uncultured Prevotella sp., assembly GCA_964411005.1. GTDB lineage: Bacteria > Bacteroidota > Bacteroidia > Bacteroidales > Bacteroidaceae > Prevotella. The sequence continues at coordinate 7,276 of CAYPJA010000024.1, forward strand.
CTCCGTAATTTTTGTTATATTTGCATTGTTTATAAAAAATGTCGCTTATGATTTGGGCCATTCTCATCGTCGTGTTGGCCATGCTCGTCACCATGGTGGCCATTCGTCGCGGGTTCTATCACAACTCGCTCATGCGCCTTTTCTTTGCGCTTGTCCTGTGTGGGCTTCTTCCGCTGTTGCTGCAAGTGGCCGTTTCCTTCTTTTTGGGCGAAGTGGCCGGATGGGTGGTGGCCGGCCTCTGGCTGTCGCTGGTGCTCTACGGCTTCATCTTTGGTTGGCGACACATCGTGGTGCGCACGGCCGAGTGTCGCTCGCCGCTGTTGCCTGCTGCCTTCGATGGCTATCGCGTCCTGCAGCTCGCCGACCTCCACATCGGTACCTTCCTGCGCAATCCCGCCTTTGTTCGCAAGCTCGTTCGCATGGTCAACGACCAGCAGGCTGACCTCATCGTCTTCACCGGCGACCTGGTCAATGTCAGTGCCAACGAGGTCATACCCTTTCAGCACGACCTTGCGCAGATGCATGCCCGCGATGGCATCTTCAGCGTCATGGGCAATCACGATTATTGTGAGTATGGCATGGACGGCAATCCGGGCCGCAATCAGCGCATTCTGGAATACATGGAGGAGAAGATGAACTGGCGTCTGCTCATGAACGAGCATGTGTTGATCCATCGTCCAGACGGCGCGGGAGGCTCTTCGGCCATCGCCCTCATCGGCGTGGAGAACATCTCCAAGCCGCCTTTCCCCGAATATGGGAATCTGCCCAAGGCCATGGAGGGCCTGCCCGGGGGGCTGTTCAAGATCTTGCTCAGCCATGATCCCAGCCATTGGCGTCGTGGCGTGCTCGGTGTCACCGACATAGCGCTCACGCTGAGTGGGCATACCCATGCCGGACAAATCAAGATCGGTCATTTCTCACCGGCCAAATGGGCTTACAATGAGTGGGGAGGCAAGTATGTCGAGGGCGACTCCATGCTCTACGTCTCGCTCGGTCTCGGTGGCACCATGCCCTTCCGCTTTGGTGCCTGGCCTGAAATCAATGTCATCACGCTGCGGCGGAAAACTTGATCGTACCCGTCCGCATCGCCCACCGGGGCGTATCCATCACCCGCCAAAAACGTTTCAGGCGAAACGTCCGGACGGCTACAAGAGTCGTTCCTGCATGTAAATATTAGCCACAGACATCACAGACCCTTCACAGGCAGCAATAAAGTCCGTGAAAAGTTTGTGTCGTCCGTGGCTATAAATAAATATCGCGCAAATTCATATCGCCTTGTGGGCGAATCCTTCCACTGTTGCAGGCAAGTCTACACCAGTGTGGCGACAATCTCCTCGCGTGTGCCGGGCAGCATGTCGATGACCGGAATCTCCGGCATGGTGTAGCAGCCGGGCTGCAGGCGGAAGGAGGCACGGGCCACGTTGATGAGCACCTGGGCCGTCAGCGCGGGGTTGTTGATGTTCATGTCGAACGAGAAGTGCTGGTTGTGCGTCTTGCTGCTTACGCCCTTGCGCGTCATGTGCACGCCGTGGCCCACGTCGTTGAGCGCGTCCACCGACGGCACGGCAAACACGTGCAGCTCGTCGTGGGCGAAGTAGTCGTCGGCCTTGATCTCTTTCGTCACCTCTTCCAGCGTCGCGCCCGGCTCCAGTTCCACGTAGACCATGCGGCGGTGGATGCCCTCACCGAGGGGAATCGTCATAGACAGCGCGTCCTTCACGCCCTTCTTCGAACGTGCCACCACGCTGTGGCCCATCGAGCGGCCAGGGCCGAAGTTGGTGTAGGTCAGGCCTTCGGGAGCCAATCCTTGCAGCAGCACGCGCACGATGGAGTCGGAACCCGGGTCCCAGCCTGCTGAGATGACGCTCACTGTGCCTGTGCGTTTGTTGTTCTCCATCTGCTGGGTGCGGTAGTCGAGGATGGAGTTGTGGATGTCGAAGCTGTCGACGGTGTTGATGCCGAGCTCCACGAGCTTAGCCGCATATTCCGGACAGAGGCGGGTAGGCGTGGCGAGAATGGCCACTTGCACGTCTTTCAGTTTGGTGATGTCGTCCACCACCTCATAAGGGGTCAGCTCTATGGGTTGGTCTTCGGCACCGTGGCGGCGCACGATGCCGGCAATCTCAAAGTCGGGGGCGGCCTCCAGTGCCTGGACGGCATAGTGGCCGATGTTGCCGTAGCCCACTACGGCGGCTCTAAATTTCTTCATAGTGTTCTGTTGTTTAGATGTATTGTTGATAGTTTCGGGTGCAAAAATAACGCATTTTGGTGAAAATGAACGTCTGTAACAGTGCTTTTTTCTGCTAAAAGTTGCTAAAGTAGAAAATATCTGTCAGCGGAATGGCCACCATTGGCAGAAACTTCGTACTTTTGCAGACTGTAAAAAGTTGCATCCATTATGAAGTTTTGGGCTATCTTGTTTTTCGTGCTGCCGGTCGCCGGACTGGCCTACGCGCTGTGGCGCACGTGGCACCTGCTGCCTTTCGCCCCGGTATATAAAGGAGTCATTCTGAGTTTGATGACGCTGGGTTTTCTGTGCTTCATCTTCCGGTTTGTGGCTAACATCGACAACCTGCCCATGTGGCTCGCCACGACGGTCTACGAGGTGGGCACCTCAAGCATTTTCATCCTGCTCTATCTCGTCATGGTCTATCTGGTGATGGATTTCGGCCGTCTCATTCGCCTCATCCCGCCGGTCTGGACCGAGCACAGCGCACGCGGCTCGCTGGCCGTGCTGGCTGTCATGCTTGTCTGCTTTGTCGGCGGCTACATCCACTACAATCACAAATATCGCCGCCCCATCCGCGTTGAGACCATCAAGCAACTGCCTCGGCCGCTCAAGATAGTGATGCTCTCCGACCTTCATCTCGGCTATCACATCAGCCGTGACGAGCTCAGCGGCTGGGTCGACATGATCAATGCCGAGCACGCCGACCTCATCCTCATTGCCGGCGACCTCATCGACGGTCATATCCGGCCGCTGCGCGAGCAGCACATGGAAGAAGAGTTCCACCGCCTCAACGCGCCCGTCTATGCCTGCTTCGGCAATCATGAGTACTACACGGGCGAGCAGGAGTCGTTACAGTTCTATGCCGACGCCGGCATCCACATGTTGCGCGACAAGGCCGTCAGCGTCAACGGCATCAATATCGTTGGCCGCGACGATCGCTCCCGGACACGCCGCCAAGACCTCGACCAGCTCGTGCAGGGACTTGACGCGTGGAAATATACCATCTTGCTGGACCACCAACCTTACAAACTGGAGGAGGCAAATCACTGCAATGTCGATTTCCAGTTCAGCGGTCATACCCACTATGGGCAGGTGTGGCCCATCTCCTGGATTGAGAATGTCATCTATGAGGATGCCTTCGGCCCGTTGCGCAAGGGTGCCACCGCCTATTATGTCACCAGCGGCATGGGCATCTGGGGGGGCAAGTTCCGCATCGGCACTCGCTCAGAGTATGTCGTGCTCACCGTCGAGTCTAAGAAGAAGCAGCGCTGAGACTGTCGGGGGCATTTGTTTTGATGATTGATTCTCGCCTTTCATGCAGGTTACTACCGATTGGATTCGTCACTGGTTTCATGCCTTCAACCGCGACTATTTTGACGGCAATTTGCCCGAACCCGAGTTTAAGGTAGGTAAGTCGCGCACGCGTCTCGGCACGATGTCGTGCAAGCGTCACACGCGCTGGGGGCGCACGCATCTCTATGACTTCTGCATAACCTTGTCCAACTATTACGACCAACCGGAGCGAGGTTTCCATAACGTGCTACTCCATGAGATGATTCATTATTCCATTGCCTACACGGGGCTGCGTGACACGTCGTCGCACGGTGTCATCTTCCGGGGCATGATGGATGCTCTCAACCGTCGTTACGGCTGGAACATCACCGTCGCGGTATCTACGCGCGGCCTTCAGCCCAGTCTTCCTGTCCGGTCGAAACTCTATCTGGTGCTGGCTATCGTCATGAGTGACGGCCGCCGTCTGCTCAGTGTTGTCAATCCGCGCTTCGCCCATAACCTCGACCGACGGCTAATGGAGCTGCCTGAGGTGGCCGGACACAGCTGGTTCACCACCGCCGACTCTCATTTCAGCGACTATCCTCAGGTGCGTTCCTTGCGGGGCCGCCGTGTGTCTGCCGGCGAGTTCGACCGCCTGACCCGCCTCATGACTCCGTTCTCTTTTCCTTCTTGGTAACTTTGAGGCTGCTATTTTTTGATTGGCCAGTTCACCAGGAAAAGTTTCTCCGTGGCCCGTGTGAACGCCGTATAGAGCCAGTGGATGTAGTCGGGCGTGAGCATGTCGTCGGTCATGTAACCCTGGTCGATGTACACGTGCGCCCATTGACCGCCTTGTGCCTTGTGGCACGTCACTGCATATGCATATTTCACCTGCAGGGCGTTGAAGTAGACGTCCTCCTTCAGCCGTTGCAGCCGCTCGCTCTTGCGGCCGATGTCGGCATAGTCTTCCATCACCTTATTATATAATAGCTCGCTCTGCTCGCGTGTCAGTGCCGGTGCGTCGCTGTGCAATGTGTCGAGTAGCACGGTTGTCTCCAGTTCGAAGTCGTCATAGTCGGGAAAGGTTAGCACTGCGTCGGCGAAGTGGAAATCGTAGAATTCACGTTGACGCCTCACGCGCACTACGCGGGCTCGGTCGCCGTTGGCGATGAAAGCCGTCTTGCCGCCGGGCAACGTGATATACTTGTTTTTCACGATCATCAGTAGGTCGCCCACTGACAGTTCCGCCTCGCGGTCGAGCACCATGTTGCGAATGCCCATGTTGTAGATGTTGGCCGTCTTGTTTGAGCGCGTGATCACCATTGTCTCGTCGATGCCCACTGAACTGTAGCTGCCTGCTATCGCCTCCGTGAGGTCGGCTCCCGGCATTACGGTGATGTCGGGAAAGCCCTCGAGGCGAATCTGCGGCATCTCTGTCGCGGTGTCGTGCGTGATGAGTTGGCGCAGCATTGTTGCGTTCCACAGAATGCCCGATCGTGCGTCCTGCCTCACCACCTCGTTGAGGTCGCACTGCCAGACGCGCAGACCGTAGCCGGCGAGCACGCTTGCCGTGAGTGCCGGGCTCTCCTCCTCGCCCACGGGAGGCAGCTGCGCCTTGTCGCCGATGAGCATCAGGCGGCAGCCGTTGCCGCTGTAGACATAGCGGATGAGGTCTTCCAGCAGTCCGTTGCTACCGAAACTGCTGCCGGCGGCTGGCGTCGCTGACACCATTGAGGCCTCATCGACGATGAAAAGTGTGTGCGTATGCAGGTTGTCGTTGAGGTTGAAGTCGCTGGCGAATGCCTTCTGGCGGTAGATGCGGCGGTGGATGGTCGACGCAGGCTGCCCGCTGTGCAGCGCGAACACCTTGGCCGCCCGTCCTGTCGGGGCCAGCAGCTGCTCTTTTTGTCCGAGGCGGTGCAGCGTCTTCACGATGGCGGCGGCGAGCGATGTCTTGCCCGTGCCCGCCGATCCGCGCAAGATCATTGCGTTTTCGGGTGCGCGGTCAGCGAGGAAGTGGCCGAACGTGTCGAGCGCATGTCGTTGGTCGGCGGTGGGTGTGAAGCCGCACGCCTCGATGATTCTGTTTACAAATTCACTTATTTTCAATGTCTTGTCAATGTCTAAGTCGAAACAATTTATTATTTTTGCATCTGCAAATATCCGTTTCTCTGCAAAAGTACTGCAAACGAGCGGAATGGCAAAGAAAAACTCGTTTTTCTTTACGTTGCACGAGGATCGCCACTGCATGGCGTACCGGGTATGACGTGATAGAGGCTCAGGCATAAACTCGATGAAACATATCAATAATAATACGGGCTTAGCCCTTTGTGTTGGCGTTCTGTTGTTGCTCTGCGTGTCGAGCATCCTGCGCCCCATCCGTTTTCAGCGTGAGCAGGCGCGGCGTGAGACTGTCGTTAAGCAACGCTTGCTTGCCATTCGCGCGGCCGAGGAACGCTACAAAATCATCCACGGCACCTATGCCGCCGACTTCCGCACGCTGACAGCTGAACGGCTGTTGGCCGACTCCTTGCAGTATATTCCTTTCACCGACCACAAGCGTTTTCATCTTGAGGCCACCGTACAGCTCGGTCGCAACGGCCGCAGCATTCCACTCATGGAGTGTTCAGCCACCTATCATGACTATCTTGGCGACCTTGATGCCAATGCCGTCAACGTCCTTGTCGAGGAAGCCTCCGCCTCTGGCCACTTCCCCGGATTGAAGGTTGGCGATATCAGCGAGCCCAACGCCAACGCCGCCTCGTGGGAATGAGCGCGGCTTTGATATGTTAAAAATGGGCTCTTGTGCTCTAAAAAACATAGAAAAACTTGCCGTATTATACTTTTTTATCTATTTTTGTACGCGAAAAATTACCGTTTAAACCGTAATACGGCGATTTATATTCAATTATAACAGAATAAGGACGTGTCTCATGGGAGCATGATGATTTTCATCGTTCTCGCTGCCTACGCAGTACCGAAGCGCAACAATGGTTCTGATATGGGCGTTACAATCACTCCCACCGATAGCAGGCTCGTCGCTGATGCCACCGACAGTGCCCATTACTGTGCAGTTCCTCAGCGCCCTGTTCCTGCTTTTCGTCACTGTCGTGGCTGGAATCTTCAAGTGTCATAGGAACCGGTTACTCATTGCCTTCAACCCTGTGCTGTTGGAGTTGTGGCTCTGTTGCCCGCCATCGTGCGTGGTACCGTCACGTCTACACCGCTTGTGCGGCGGTTCTTGTGTCGTTCCTCGTCTCATGCCGGGGGCATCACGCAGTTGCTCTTGCCATTATTTCATGGTGGTGTCGTTTGCCGTGGCGTGCGTCGCCCGTGCGTACCGGGTGTGACGTTATTAATATTTTGCAGGTGCGGGCCTCGTGCCCGTTCGGACGATCCACCGAGCCGTTTCTTCCTGCACGCAATACGTATTCTGTCCGGTACCGTTTGGATAAAACTGCACTTTTTGTGTTTGAAACTTTTTGGGTGAAAGATTCTCGCTAAGGCGTGGAGGACATAAAGGAATGTATTTGTTCACACGAAGCGTGACATGATAAAGAATATTAGTTTAAATAAAGTTTAAGTATATGCGAATTTCATTTATGACGAGCCGAAGGCTCGCACTCTTCCTCGTGTGCGCCTTCTTGTGTATCACGCAGGCCATGGCACAGAACACCGTGGCCAAGATAGGTGATACAGGGTATTCTACACTTTCTGCTGCACTTAAAGCCGCGGTTTCCGGACAGATTATCACCATCGCGGCCATACAATGTAATTTGGATGAAAATGGCGTACTGAAAAGCGGTGTTACGCTTGACGTGCCTAAGAATACAACGTTGCTAATACCGTTTGACGAGAGTAATACTTGCTATACGAGCGAGCCGGAGGCGGTAGGAGATACCAAAACCTCTACTGCTTACAGAACATTGACGATGGAATCGGGAGCTTCTATGACGGTAGAAGGAAGTGTCAGCGTGTCGGCAAAAATGAACTCGGCCAGTGGTAGCCAATCTGGAGCAGGTGCTGTGGCTGGAAAATATGGTCATATCAAGATGGAATCGGGGAGCACAATTACGCTTACGAATACTGCCAAACTCTATGTATGGGGCTATATATCTGGTGATGGACATATCGTGGCCAAATCTGGCACTACAGTTTATGAAGGCTTCCAGATTAATGACTTTCAAGGAGGAAGTGCCATTAGCAAAATTGCGGATAAAGTCTTTCCTTTTAGTCAGTATTCCGTACAGAATATAGAGGCATTTTTGACAATAGAGCATGGAGCACAGGAAAAGGTTTTGTCAAATTTATATATTGGACTTTTTAGTAAAACCCCAACTTCAACAGGGCAAATTGATTTTGTTGGAACAACCAATGGCTTATTCAGACTCGCCGCGTTAGATTCAAAACTTACTAAACGGTATAATGCCGATACGGATATGATGGAATATGTCATAGAAGGTGATGCTTCTGTGAGTAGCATTCAATTTAAATTTTCAACCTCTGTGTTTGGATCTACAACTGTAAGTTCTGGCAGCTATGTCTTGCCCATAACTAATAATATGTGTATTGTTCAAAAGAGCGGAAGGTTAACTATTGCCGGGCAGGATGTGGAATTGTTGCCAGGGGTACAAGTCTCAATAGAAGAAGGTGCAGAAATGAATATAGCTTCAGGGGCCAATGTTTATGTTTATGACAAGAATGAATGGAAGAATTATGCGATGAATGGTGCCATTATCAATCCAGTGACATACACGGTGGCAACTGGTGGAAAACCTAAAGTACGTGGTGATGGAAAGGATTTAAATGATACAAAGATTGTCGTTAAAGGGACTCTTACTGCTGATGGAAATCTTTATACAACAAGTAGTGGAGCAAATATTTGTTGTGAAGAAGGATCAGGAAAGGTGGTGATGAATGCTGTGCCAGCAGAAACTAAGACATACCAATATACAAGAAATGGTAGAAATGTTGAAAAACAAGAAGTAAACGTTAATTCTGCATGGTTAAACACTGGCGAGACAGATGAAAAGGGAAATGTAATTTATATAAAGACAGCTGAAAGAGGGGCAGGAACTTATGCCTGTGTGAAACAAGAGAACGAAACAACTACATGGGCTAAGATGGAGGCAGATGGAACTCTTCCGTCTGATATTACACTTTATACGTTAAACCTTACTGAAACCTCAGCAGAGATTCCTGTTTCCCAGAATGGATCCGTAAACGTCTGTTATGGGCGAGAGTTCAATAAAGGTTGGAACTCGTTGGTATTGCCCATGAAGGTTACGACTGATGAGCTCAGCGAAATGGGAATAGTTGAGGCTATAGAATATGCAGGCAGTGAGATGTCGATAAGCGGCATGGTGACATTGAAGTTCAATGTTGTGTCTGACTTGGAAGCCAATAAGCCTTATATTGTCTATTTTGAAACGAAGCCAACAGCGACATCTCATAGCTTTACGCAAAAGGCTGTGTATACATCAGAAAACTTAGCGTCAGATGATGAGAATACCCAGTTCCGGTTCGTGGGCACCTACAAGGCTTACGGCCAAGGTGTCGGCGACAATCCCATCAAGAATGGTGATTACATTGTCACCGCGAGCGGTTTGAAGCAGACCGCGGGCGGCAATCCCATAAAGGCTTTCCGTGCCTTCTTGCAGGCTCAGACTCAAGCGGCGGCCAATGCCAAGATTGGATTCGTCGTTGACGGCGGCGAGGTGACGGGCATTCGGGCTATCGAACTAGAGCAGGCTCTCTTCGGTAAGCATGCGGCTACCGGCGGTAAGCTCTATAACCTCGCAGGACAGCGCGTTGACAGCAACTACAAGGGTATCGTCATCAAGAACGGAAAGGCGCTGTTGCGGAAATAAGAATAAATAATCAATCATCTTTAAAACGAAACATACAAATGAAGAAGACAACATATACGGCTCCCCGCATCAAGACATTGGTAATCGATGGCGACGCGGTGATGCAAGCGACAAGTATCAAGTCGGAATTTCGGGGAAATCATACGGAGGCGTATAAATTTAATGTAGACATGACGCGGGATGATGGCAGCACGGAAGCTGGTGCCAAAGGCTCGTCCGGCGATGGTTTGTGGGATTGACGCGTAAGTTCGCGGACGTTTAATCCTAATCTATTCATATTCTCCCCCTATTCCCTCTATCCCGTCCAGGACGGGATAGAGGGAATAGGGGGAGAATGTTTTTGGTTAAAAACCATGTCTATTTTCTAAAAAAGATGTAGAAACCTTTGGAATATCACTCTTTTTAAGTAATTTTGCACGTAAAAGGCTATGTTTTGCCACGGCTCTACATTTTATGCCTTAAAAAGCCGTTTTTATGGCAAGTCGATTCTTTAACTAAAGTCTGAAAGTGCGAATGGATGTAGACAAGATAACAACGTCATCCCGCTGAGCCCCAAGTTCCTTCCCGCGGTGATGGCAATGGACAGTCGGGAGACCGGCTGGACATGCCCCTATAGGAATCTAAAAAGACTATAAATAACATAATTCATAAAAAAGTTAGTAAAGCGTATGAAACATTGTTTCTTCAAAAAAGCGTTCGCAACGTTTGGCATCACGCTTGTCGCCGGTGCCGCCAGTGCCATCGCAGGAAGTTCAGTGGGTGCCCGCAGGGCCGCTACAGAGGCTTCTGAGACTGTTAAGTTTCATGTCGATGTGACGGGATATGCCCCGGCAGATGCCGATGGAACCCGTACTGCTGTGCCTGTCAACGCCGACGTGTATGGTGATTATCATTTCGTTGTCACGATGCCTGAGGCGGATAAGAGTACCGTTGGTGCCGACAAGGCCACTGTCAACATCAGCATGACCGGTGTGCAGTCGCTTGGCATGAAGGAGGGAGAGACCCGCAGTTACAGCAAGTCCGTTGATACCGGTCTCAGTGGCGTAAGTGCCACCTTGTCAGAGGCTCTCTCCAACGTCTACGGCTTTCAGGGTGCAACCATTCCTGTGACAATCAAGGATGGTGCCTCGGTGGCCAAGTTCGATTATCAGATTGGCGCATTCGCCAACAATCAGATCGTTGGCACGCCCAACGATGAGGCTAAGGCTCGTGAGGCTTGGCATCTCATCACAAGCAACGTGAGTGCCTCGCAGAATCTTGGCCAGAACGACACTCATTTCCTCTTCAAGCAGGGGGCTTATGTGCAGATTGGCAATGAGCGTCTGGTCTTCGATACCGATTACGACTTCTTCGGTGGTGCAAGTGCTACACTGGACAACCTCTTTGAAGGCATCCGTCCGGCCGTGCATGTGGAGGGTGTTACCGTAGATGAGAATACTCCCGCTGCTGTTGTCTACTTGCCTAAAGGCTCAACGTTGGGCATCAGCAGCAGTGCCGCCACCATTAATAAGGCCGTAACGGTCACCGTCGATGCAGAAGGCGTTGACACTGCGAGCATTAATAACCTCTTGTCGGGCTATCGTAATGCAATCTATAGAGATGGTGAGGCCAATACGAAATTGGCTATCGCCGGACTTGTCTACTACTTCGACCATGTCGTCGGTTTGATAGATGAGGCAAATACAGTCAGCGTGACGGTCGACTTCGATTCTCAGAAGATGAAACTCTATGATGAGAATAACGAGGAGTTGTCTATCGATACCTTGCGTATCACTGCCAAGGCAGGTGGAACTGCCAATTCGCGTACCTTCGTAGTGAAGGGAGAGAATCTGCCCGGCTCTATCTATGCTGCGATTGCGGATGACGTGGACAATGCTTTCGGACTGGAGGAGAATATTGTAACAGAGGCTAAGCCCATGGGTGGTGTTAAGTTGCTTTCTCCTGAGACAAGCAAGGCGTATACCATTATCTATACTCCGGCAGTGGGTAAGCCTTACAGTGAGGCAAAACTCAAAGTATGGAGTGAGGGTGTTGATACTGTTTTAGTCGCGCTTCATGGATCGCTGCGCAGTGTTACGGTGAAGATTGGCGGAGGCAGATTGGCTACATTCTGCGTCAATTTCCCGCTTGACATGACAGAGGTTCCGGAGGGTGTAAACCGGTATGGTTATGGTAAGTCTATTAGTGAACTGTCCAATGGAAGCAAAGCCTTGGATGTAAAGTCCACCGAAGCCATGCGTTCACTTTATCTGCCGGCAAATGCCGCCGTCCTTATGGAGGGTGAACCCGGAAGCTACACATTCTATGAGTATACACCTGGGGCGGATGGTGCTTTGAATTCATTCAATGCTGAAGCCTATATCTTGAAGGGTAATCCTGGGGATGAGCCCATGTTGGTAGCAGAACTTATGGATGAGTATATGTGTGGAAATATTCTGACCCTCGGTTATTCGACGAGTGATGCAACCAAGATTGGATTCTTCAACTTCATGGGTGAAGCTGTTCCTGCCCATCGTTGCTTCATTCCTTGGAGAGAAGGGTCAGGTGTTGTCACCAGTTCCAAGCCTTTGACGATTGTGTTCGATAGCGAGACCACAGGCATCAGCGGTATCAACAACGAAAAGGATGCTGCTCAGGATGGTGCTTGGTACAACATGAGCGGTGTCCGCTTCAATCAGAAGCCGACGCAGAAGGGTCTCTATATCCACAAAGGTAAGGCCGTAGTAGTTAAGTAAATGAGATAAAACTGAAAGAGATATGACACAGAAAAAAGTTTATCAGCGTCCCACTGCAGAGGTGCTGGATGTCTGTTCCATATACGATTTGGCAGAGATAATAGTTAATCCCGCTTCCAACACGACCGATGCTCTCTCTAAGCCTTCGCGTGGAGAGGATGATTATGAAGACGACCGCAGCACCGGTAAGCGCTTCAACATTTGGGAAGACTAAGATGAAATGTTCTCCGCTCTCCTCTCCGGCTGTCAAGACCGACGGCGGGGAGGAAACGGAAAGAGACAAGAAAGCCGCCTGTCGCATTGCTCGACAGGCGGCTTTCTTGTCTCTCTTTTTCCCTATTGTCTTTGCTTTTCTTTTTCCTTTATAGCCTGTTCCTTTGTCTTTGTTCTCTTGCCCAACGGCTTATGTGCGGTGGGGAGCGACGGCTCCAGCCTGCCTCAAGGTTTGTGTAGGCTTTAGCTGCTTGCTATATAGGCGTTGCCTGCATGCCGTGTAGGCGTTACTTGCATGCCGTGTAGGCCTTATCAGCTTTCCGTATAATGAGTTTACATGATGCGTTGCACGTCTTGCAAGTCAGCGACTTGTTTGAGGTTGTCCATGATGATGTGAACCTCGTCGCGGTCGTGCACCTTGACCTCAATCTTTCCCTCGAAGATGCCGTCATCGGCATTGATGGTGATTTTGTGGATGTAGACATCAAGTTTCGACGACAGCACCTCGGCCACGTCGTGCAACATGCCCTTGCGGTCGATGCCGTTGATCTGTATGACGGCATCGAAGAGCAGTTGCTTGTGCATGTCCCACTTGGCGTCGAGGATGCGGTTGCCGAAGCTCGACTTCAGTCGGACGGCCACGGGACAGGCCCGCTTGTGAATCTCAATCTGGTTCTTGTTGTTGATGAATCCGAGGATGTCGTCGCCCGGTATGGGGTGGCAGCATCCGGGGAAGATGTACATGCCGATGGTGTCTTCGGTGATGACGCACGGAATCTTCTTGTTGAATCCCGCACCGACGACCAGCAATTCGGGTTTCTTGGTTTCTTTCTCCTTGTCCTTGGGCTTGAGGAACGGCACGTAGCGCCGCCAGCCGCCTTGTCCGGCCGCTGTCTTGCCGCCGTTCAGCTCTTCCTGATCCTTGTCGGTGAGGACGATGGATCCTTCGCCGAGTGCCTGAAAGAGGCTCTCGTGCTTCTGCAGGCCGTGGAAGTCGCAGAGCTTGTCAAGCACCGATGCCGACATCTCCATGCCGTTTTGCTTGAGCCATGCGGTGAGCAGGTCCTCGCCCTTCTTCTGCACCTCACGTCCGGCACGTCGCAGGATGGATTGAATCTTTGCCTTTGCCTTGGCGGTGGTGGCGAAATTGATCCAAGAGGGCTGTACGTGTTGTGACTTCGACGACAGAATCTCCACCTGATCGCCGCTCTGGAGCTTGTGACTCAGCGGAACGAGGCGGTGATTAACCTTGGCACCGATGCAATGGCTTCCGAGGAAGGTGTGGATCTGGAAGGCGAAGTCGAGCGCTGTGGCTCCCGTAGGCAGGGTCTTGATGTCGCCCTTGGGCGTGAAGACGAATATCTCGTTGGCAAAGAGGTTGAGCTTGATGGTGTCGAGGAAGTCCATGGCGTCTGGCTGTGGGTCGTCAAGGATCTCCTTGATGGTGCGCAGCCAGTCGTTAAGTTCGCCCTCGTCTTCCTGCACCTCGCCGCCTTCCTTGTAATTCCAGTGTGCGGCAAATCCCTGTTCGTCAATGTCGTCCATGCGCCGTGACCTGATCTGCACCTCTATCCACTGTCCCATCTTCGACATGAGGGTGACGTGGAGGGCTTGATATCCGTTGGCCTTGGGGTGGTTGACCCAGTCGCGCAAGCGGTCGGGATGGCTCTTGTAGACCTTGTTGAGCGCGACGTAGATCTGGAAGCACTCGTTGGCCTCGTCTTCCTCTTCCAGCGGCGTGAAGATGATGCGCACGGCGAGGATGTCGTAAATCTCGTCGAACGTCACATGCTTGGTCTGCATCTTCATCCAGATGGAGTAGGGGCTCTTCACGCGTGCCTTGATCTCATACTGGAGCCCCATCTTGTCGAGGGCCTCCCGCACGGGGGCGGTGAAGTTGTCGAAGAGTTCCTTTCGGTCTTTCTCAGAGAAGGCGAGCTTCTCGCTGATCTTTCGGTATTCCTCGGGGTGCTCAAACTTGAAGCTGAGGTTCTCCAGTTCAGTCTTGATTTTGTTGAGGCCGAGGCGGTGGGCGAGCGGCGCGTAGATGTAGAGCGTCTCGCCGGCAATTTTGTATTGCTTGTTGGCAGGTTGCGAGGCCAGCGTGCGCATGTTGTGTAGGCGGTCGCAAATCTTGATGAGGATGACGCGGATGTCATCGCTCATGGTGAGCAACAGTTTCTTGAAGTTCTCGGCTTGCGCAGAAGCCTTGTCGCCGAAGATGCCTCCCGAGATTTTGGTCAGTCCGTCAACGATCTGTGCAACCTTTTTGCCGAAGATGTTCTCGATGTCCTAGACGGTATAGTCGGTGTCTTCGACGAAATCGTGGAGCAGGGCGGCGCAGATGGAGGTGGA
>CAYPJA010000024.1:21960-31651 GCA_964411005.1 uncultured Prevotella sp.
CGAGACCCATCTCGCCGCACGCTATTTGCGCCACGGCGATGGGGTGCATGATGTAAGGTTCGCCCGAGAGTCGTCTGACGCCCTTGTGCGCCTGCCGTGCGAAGTTGAACGCCTTGGTGATGATGTCCACCTTCTTGCGGTGTCTTGATGCGAGATAGGTGTCAATCAGGTGATGGAAGGCTTCGCTGATCATCTTGTCATCGGCCGCTTCCCGTGCTTCCCGCTCCTTGTTGCGTTGGTCCATGTCCTCCATAATTCATCTCCTCCTTTCGGTCACTTCACTCTGATTTTCTTTCCGGCCCGGATGTTGTTGCCCTTGATGCCGTTGAGCTTGCGCAGCTTGCTCACGGTGGTGTGGTTGCGTGCGGCAATCTCCGAGAGGGTGTCACCCTGCCTGATGCTGACGCTCTTGGCGCGTGTGGTTCGGCGGCTGCGGCTGCGTGAGCGGCTTCGGCTCGTCGTGGTGCGTTTCCTGACGGTTCTGCTCCTGACGCGCTGTGCGGTGGGCACCTCGTCGTTGACGTCTACCTCGTCGCGCTTGGCGAGGAACTCATTGACATTGTAGGCATAGATGGAGTCCTCGTTGTCGATGAACGTATTGACGAGGGTGGCGGGCAGACGCAGTGACATCTGCTGGTTGTTGCCGTTGACGATATTGCGCCGATACTGCGGATTGAGCTCCTTCACCTGGTCGATGTCGATGCCGAGCGTGGCTGCGATTTGTCCGAAGTGCACATCGCGGTTCACCATGATGGTATCGGTGTTTACGGGCAAGTCGCTTGTCATGGGGCAGATATTGTGGTCACAATAGAAATTCATGATGTAGTTGGCCGCGATGAAGGCGGGCACGTAGCCGCGTGTCTCCTTGGGCAGGAGGGGATAGATTTTCCAGTAGTCTTTCTCACCGTTCATGCGGTGTATGGCCTTGTTGATATTGGCCGGCCCGGCGTTGTAGGCCGCGATGACGAGATTCCAGTCACCGAAGATCTTGTAGAGGTCGCTGAGATAATGGGCTGCGGCATACGAGCTCTTGACGGGATCGCGACGCTCGTCGACGAGGCTGTTGACGGTCAGTCCGTAGCGTTTGCCCGTGGCGAGCATGAATTGCCATAGTCCTGTGGCACCCACGCGGCTCACGGCTCGTGGATTGAGTGCCGATTCGATGACGGGCAGGTATTTGAGTTCCAGTGGCAGTCCGTAGTCTTCCAGTGCCTGTTCGAAGATGGGCATGTAGAAGTTCTGCACACCGAGCATGTAGCTCACCGAACGGCGTAGACGTCCGCTGTAGCGGTCTATCATTTTCTGCACGGCCTCGTTGTAGGGCATCTCAATGACGGTGGGCAGCATCTTCAGACGTGCCATGTATTCCTCCTTGGTGTAGACGGGGTTGACATCGGGCAGGTTGCACGTGGTGTCGGCGTGCATATAGGTGCGCGCATTGTAGAGATAGAGCAGGCTGTCGGTGTCGTAGGTCATGGCTTCCGGCAGGTCTATCTCTTCTTCTTCGCCTTGTTGGTTGGTCACCGTGATTTCGATGTCTTCGTCTTCGTCTTCATCGTAGTCGCCCTCCACTTGAGCCTGCATCACGCAGTTGCCGGTGAAGAACAGGGTGGCCAGAATCAAATAGAATTTTTTCATTATGTGCGTTCGTTTATTTTTTTGTGTAGAGACTTGATTTGTGAAATGTTTGAAATGGGGGGGAGGAATCAGAAACTGAGTGAGCATTGCAGGCCGATGGCACCCGTCTTGGCCGGGTTGCGCGGCGTGCCTACGGTCTTGTCGGCCGTGATGACGGCTGGCGTGAGGCGCATGGTGAGGTCGTCGCTGATGTCAAACTGCGACAACGAGGCGTCGACGTAGGCATCAACAACGCTCAGCGCATAGACGCCGACCATGACGAAGAAGCTTAGGTCGCGCCAACGGCGGTAGCGGTCCTTGCGTTTGCGGAAGATCTCGCGGTAGCGATCCATATTGTCTTCGGTGACCTGATTGCCGAGGTGCAGAAACTGGTTGTAGCTTTGTGTGGTGGGGTCGTCGTCCATGATGTCGAGGTAGGCCTGCGCATAGTCGTGATACATCATGTTGTTCCAACGCATGGCGTAGGCGCATCCGACGAATCCACCGTAGAAGATGGGTAGTTTCCAGAACTTTCGATTGTAGATTTGTCCGGCTCCGGGCAGTACGAGTGCGAGCCACATCGCGCGCTTCGGGTCGGGCCGCCACGTGTTCCAGTCGCGCTTATGTTGTCGGCCAATGGTGTCGGCCACGGCGGTGGCACGGTGTATGGAGTCGGCCATCTGTGCGAGTGTGACGGTGTCGGTCTCGTCAATGGGTTGCCACAAGCCATGGTGGTCGTTGTCCATGACGATAGCGGAGTCGGCCACGGCAGTGGTTCGCGGGTGCGGTATCGACTCCTTCCGTTGCGATGTCTTATGGTTCTGTGCCTGCGCGGCTGTTGCCGAAGTCAGCAAGAGCACTGCCGACGCCACGACTTGAGTTATGGTGCCACTGATTCTCAACACGACCTTAGCCTCTCTTTTATCTTTTCTGCGTTCTTCTTATCCGTTTTTTCACTTCTTGATTGCTTCCAGAATGCGGCGCAAGTCATCCTCGTCCTTGAAGGCGATGCTGATTTTGCCCTTGCCCTTAGGCGAGCACGAAAGTTGTACCTTGGCACCGAGCATACTGGAAATCTCGTTGCGTGCGCTGGCATAGGCCTCGGGCAACTGGTTGTGAGCCATGATTTTCTTGCGTCCGCTCTCGATGTCATCACCGTTCTTGAGCAGTTTCACCATATCTTCCACCTTGCGCACGGAATACCCGTTCTTGATTATTTCGCGGAAGAGCTTGAGCTGCAGTGACGGCGAGTCGAGCGACAGAAGGGCGCGTGCGTGCCCCATGTCCACTTCTTTTTTCTGCAGAGCCATCTGCACCTGTGCGGGCAGTTTGAGCAGTCGGAGATAGTTGGTGATGGCGGTGCGGCTCTTGCCGACGCGTTCCGACACCTTCTCTTGCGTCATACCTGTGCCTTCGAGCAGATGTTCGTAAGCCAGCGCAATCTCAATGGCGTTGAGATCCTCGCGTTGTATGTTTTCGACGAGTGCCATTTCCATGACGTTCTCGTCTTTGATGGTGCGTATGTAAGCCGGTAGGGCATGCAGGCCAGCGAGCTGTGAGGCCCTCCATCGCCGCTCACCGGCGATGATCTGAAACCGGTTGGCGTCGACCTGACGGAGCGTGATGGGCTGTATGATGCCAATCTCGCGTATGCTTGTGGCCAGTTCCTGCAGCGCTTCCTCGTCGAAGTCGCGCCGTGGCTGGTTGGGGTTGGGTTCTATTTGGTCAATGGGCACCTCGCTGATGGTCGAGCTACCGCCCGTCTTCACCTCTTCTGTGGAGATGAGCGCGTCGAGGCCGCGCCCCAAAGCGTTGGTCTTGCCGTTAAGATTGAATTTCTTATGTACTGCCATTGTTTTCTTAGCTGTTCTTGCTGATAATCTCCTTGGCCAGCGCGAGGTGGTTCTTGGCACCTGTCGAGTCGGCGTCATAGAGAATGACGGGCAGTCCGTGCGACGGACTTTCCGATAGTTTGACATTGCGCTGTATGACGGTCTTGAAGACCAGTTCCTGGAAGTGGCGCTTCACCTCATCGTAAATCTGGTTGGCCAGACGCAGGCGCGAGTCGTACATGGTGAGGAGGAAGCCCTCAATCTCCAGTTTCGGATTGAGGCGTGTCTTGATGATTTTGATGGTATTGAGCAGTTTGCTGATGCCTTCGAGTGCGAAATACTCGCACTGAACGGGGATGATGACTGAGTCGGCCGCCGTGAGCGAGTTGACTGTGATGAGCCCGAGGGACGGTGAGCAGTCGATGAGTATGTAATCATACTCACCTCGTATGGGGTCGAGGAGGTTCTTGATGACCTTCTCGCGGTTGTCGATGTTGAGCATTTCTATTTCCGCTCCCACGAGGTCGATGTGGCTGGGGATGATGTCGAGCCCGTCGATGTCGGTGGTGTAGATGGCGTCGCGCACATCGGCGTGGTCGATGATGCACTCGTAGAGGCTGCAATCCACCTCCTTGATGTCAACACCGAGCCCGCTGGAGGCGTTGGCCTGCGGGTCAGCGTCGACCACCAGCACGGTTTTCTCCAGCGTGGCCAGTGACGCCGCCAGGTTGATGGTCGTCGTGGTCTTGCCCACGCCGCCCTTCTGATTGGCTAATGCGATGATTTTTCCCATACTTTCGTTTCCTAAATGAATCTTCATGCAAGGGCAGCTGCCTGCGGAGGAAGGATGAAAAAGCGGTGCTTTTTGCCGTTGTTCCGACTGTTGGAAGGCCACCTTTGAAATGCAAAGGTACATATTTTATGGGAGAAAGACGATATTTAAACCTTTTTTCGTACTTTTGCAGTGAAAATATACTGAAATTAAAGTTAGCATCTTTTATGGACAAGAAAAGACCATTGATATTGATTTCCAACGACGACGGCTATCACTCTGTGGGCATCCGCTCGCTCGTCGACTTCGTCAGCGATTTCGCTGATGTGCTGGTGTGTGCTCCCGAATCGGCTCGGTCGGGCTTCTCGTGTGCATTCTCGGCCGAGAATTACCTGCGCCTGAAGCGTCGTCACAACATGGGTGACGTGGAGGTGTGGAGTTGCACGGGTACGCCTGTCGACTGTGTGAAAATCGCGCTCGACCAGCTCTGCTGCGACCGTTGGCCCGACCTTGTGCTTGGCGGCATCAATCATGGCGACAACTCGACCGTCAACAACCACTATTCGGGCACGATGGGCGTGGTGATGGAAGGCTGCATGAAGATGATTCCGTCGGTGGCGTTCTCCAATTGTAACTATGACGACCAGGCCTCGCAGGAGAATCTGCGGCCGTGGGTGCGACGCATTGTCAAAGGGGTACTCAGGAACGGTCTGCCCAAGGGTGTCTGCCTGAACGTCAACTTCCCCAACCGCGCCACCTTTGAGGGGATGAGAGTGTGCCGCATGACCTATGGTTCGTGGGTGAATGAGATCGTGAAAGAGCACCATCCGCGCGGTTATGACTACTATTGGGTAGTGGGTCACTACCGCAACGACGAGCCCGGTGCCCCCGGTGCCGACCAGACGGCCCTCGACGAGGGTTATGTGGCCATCACGCCGACGACGATGGATGTCACTGCCTACGATTTCATGAAGCAACTGGAGCAGTGGGAAGAGTTGGAGGATTGACCCTCCTTCTTTGGAAGCGATTATGAAATATTATCTCATTGTAGGCGAGGCGTCGGGCGAGCTGCATGCAAGTCGTCTGATGCTGTCGCTGAAGAAGCTGGACAGGAATGCCGAGTTCCGCTTTATCGGTGGCGACCAGATGCTGGCCGTCGGCGGAACGCGTGTGCGTCACTATCAGGAAATGGCCTACATGGGCTTTGTGCCGGTGCTGTTGCATCTGCGCACCATTTTCCGTAACATGGCTATGGTGAAGCGCGATATCGTCGCTTGGCAACCCGATGTGGTCATTTTGGTCGACTATGCGGGCTTCAATCTCAGCATAGCCAAGTACCTGCGTGCCCATACGCGCATTCCCGCCTACTATTATATCTCGCCGAAGATCTGGGCCTGGAAGGAGTGGCGCATCAAGGCCATCCGCCGCGACGTGAGTGAGATGTTCTCCATCTTGCCTTTCGAGGTGCCGTTCTATGAGCAGAAGCATCATTATCCTATTCATTATGTGGGCAATCCTACGGCCGATGAGGTGCGCACGTTCCGTCAGAGCTATCGAGAGACGCGCGAGGCCTTTGCCCTGCGCCATCATCTCGACCCCGACAAACCTCTTATCGCCTTGCTTGCGGGCAGCAGGAAGCAGGAAATCAAGGACAACCTGCCTGCCATGGTGCGGTCGGCCTCGCGTTATGGTGACCGTTATCAGCTTGTGTTGGCTTGTGCGCCAGGCATTGCGCCCGATTATTATGATGGTGTAATCAAGAGTATGGGCGCCGGGCTTTCCGCCGACGGAGCCCCGCTTTGCCGTGTCTATGACGAGACCTATGCGTTGCTCAGCCATGCTTCGGCGGCCCTTGTGACGAGTGGCACGGCGACATTGGAGACGTCGCTCTTCGGCGTGCCGCAGGTAGTTTGCTATGAGACCCCCGTTCCGCTCCTCATCCGTTTCGCCTTCAACCACATCATCAAGGTGCGCTATATCTCACTTGTCAATCTCATTGCCGACAGCGAAATCGTCCCCGAGCTCTTCGCCGACCGTTTCAGTGTGGAGAATATCGCCCGTGAGTTGGGCCGTATCCTGCCCGGCGGCGATGCACGCGATAAGATGCTTGACGGCTACCGTTTGGTGGCAGACCGTCTTGGCGACACTGTGGCTCCCGACAATGCCGCCCGCATTATGGTTGGGCTTTTGAGAGAGCGGGAGAAAACGCTGATTGGAGATATTCAAAAGTGACTTTTATTTGTGTTTGATGCGAAGTCGGTCAAGGGGGCTTGGAACTTGTCTTGTGTTGTGAGGCAAGTATTGATGAGGTAACTCTTGATTTGAGGGCATTCATGGAGGCCATGGTAATAAAGTTGGCCGTGCAAAGAGAAAAGCGTGAGGATAAAATCCAATTTTCTTTATCGGCAAGTTATGGGGCGGAAAAGCTCCACAACTTGCCGATAAAGTTTATTGTTGGAAGTGAGGGGGATGTCAGTACGTCGCTCAGAACAACATGGCGACGATGTAGAGATAGACTACGGCGGCAGGTATGGCCATGAGACTGGAGTCGAAGCGGTCAAGCATGCCACCGTGTCCGGGCAGGATGTTGCCGCTATCCTTGATGCCGAGCGTACGCTTGAACAAGCTTTCCACGAGGTCGCCCCATGTGCCAAACACCACGACGGTGAGTCCGAGTCCGAGCCACAGGAGCGTGTTGTATCCGCTGTCGATGAGTTGTGAGATGAGGGCGGCCACAACGAGTACGAGTATGCCGCCGCCGATGCTGCCCTCCCAAGTCTTGCCCGGCGAGATGCGGGGGAACAGTTTGTGGCGGCCGAAGAGCGATCCGAAGCAGTAGGCACCCGAGTCGTTGACCCACAGGAAGATGAAGATGCTGAGCGGGATGATGAGCACGGTCTCTACGTTGGAATCCATGGCTGCCAGAATGTTAATGAGCGCGAGCGGCAGTGCTATGTATAGCTGTGAAAGCATAGCGTAGGCCCAGTCGCCGATGGGGTCGGGGGTCTTCGTATAGAGTTCGCAGATGAAGAGATAGACGATTGTTAGCACATAGGGAATCATGATGGCGAAGCCCTGTGTGAGCCCAAAAGCCCATGCGGCTACGGCCAAATAGAGGTAGACGCCGGCCACCGTGGTGATGAGTCGGTTGACGGAGATGCCTTCCTTTTCATTGATGAGCCCTGTGTATTCCCAAATAGTCATGCCCGTGATGAGGGCGAACAGCGGCACCATGGCTTCCACGCGCAGGAAGCCGCACACCATGATGGCTACATAGAGCACACCGGTGATGGAGCGTGTGATGAGATTCTTTTGCTTGTCGGTCATTGATCTTCTTTCTTTTCGTTTTCCTTTCTTCTCTGATGCTCGGCCTCTGCTTGCTTCACGGCGTCGCTCTGGTCTTCCAGTTTTGGAGCGTTCTTCTCGTTCTCCTCAATGATTTCCTCGGAGCGACTTTTCCATGGACGTTTGCCGAAAATCTTCTCTACGTCGTCGGCATAGATTACTTCGCGGCTGAAGAGCAGCTCGGCCAGTTCCTGATGACCCTTCTTGTGCTCGGTGAGGATGGCCTTGGCACGGTCGTATTGCTCGTTGATGATGCGCAGCACCTCGTCGTCCATAATCTTGGCCGTGGTCTCGCTGTAGGGGCGAGTGAACTGGTATTCCTGGTTGTTGTAGTAGCAAATGTTGGGCAGCTTGTCGCTCATGCCGGCGTAGGCAATCATGCCATAGGCCGACTTTGTGGCGCGTTCCAGGTCGTTCATGGCTCCCGTAGAGACGTGTCCGGTGAAGAGATCCTCTGCTGCCCGTCCGCCGAGCAGTGCGCACATCTCGTCGAGCATCTCCTCCTTGGTTGTGATAACGCGCTCCTCGGGCAGATACCAGGCAGCGCCGAGAGCCTGTCCGCGTGGCACGATGGTGACCTTGACGAGCGGGTTGGCATGTTCGCAGAACCAGCTGATAGTGGCGTGCCCGGCCTCATGGATGGCGATGGACTTCTTCTCCTCGGCTGTCATCACCTTGGTCTTTTTCTCCAGACCGCCAATGATGCGGTCTACGGCGTCGAGGAAGTTCTGTTTATTGACGGTCTTGGCGTTGTGGCGTGCCGCGATGAGGGCAGCCTCGTTGCACACATTGGCGATGTCGGCTCCCGAAAATCCCGGAGTCTGCCGCGCCAGGAAGTCGATGTCGAGGTCCTTGTCTATCTTCAGTGGCTTGAGATGCACCTGGAAGATGGCCTTTCGTTCGGCCAGGTCGGGCAGGTCTACGTGTATCTGTCGGTCGAAACGGCCAGCGCGTAGCAGTGCCTTGTCGAGCATGTCGGCGCGATTGGTGGCGGCCAGCACGATGACGCCCGAGTTGGTGCCGAATCCGTCCATTTCGGTGAGCAGGGCGTTGAGCGTGTTCTCGCGCTCATCGTTGCCTCCCATCGATGGATTCTTTGAGCGGGCACGCCCTACGGCGTCAATCTCATCGATGAAGATGATGGACGGTGCTTTCTCCTTGGCCTGCCTGAAGACGTCGCGTACGCGGCTGGCGCCTACACCGACAAACATCTCGACGAAGTCGGAGCCTGACATCGAGAAGAAGGGAACGCCTGCCTCGCCGGCCACGGCCTTAGCGAGCAGCGTTTTGCCTGTTCCGGGAGGACCGATGAGCAGTGCTCCCTTGGGAATCTTGCCGCCCAGTTCTGTGTATTTCTTGGGGTTCTTCAGGAAGTCGACAATCTCCTGCACCTCCTGCTTAGCACCTTCCTGTCCGGCTACGTCCTTGAAGGTTATTCCCATCTCGTTGCCTTTCTCATAGAGTTTGGCCTTACTCTTGCCCACGTTGAACATGCCTCCTGCGCCTCCTGCATTTCCGCCTATGCGTCCCATGAGCCACCACATGATGAAAATGAAGAAGATGAACGGTGAGAGGTTGATGAGGATGTCGAGGAAACTGTTGCCCTTCCCATTCTCATAGGTGAATTCCTTCAGCTTTCCGGATGCCTGTTGCTGTGTGAGATATTTCTCGGTCTCGTCGACGCTTCCTATCTCGACGTTCACGTAGGGGTTGGGTCCCACTTGCTTGGCGGTCATGTGGAAGACGTCGCGCACATATTGCGGCTTGACATACATCTTCAGCGTGCTCTCGTCCTTGTTGATGGTGACGCTTTCGGCATATCCTTTTTCCACGTATGTCTTAAATTCAGTGTATTTGGCTTTCTTCGATACGCCTGAGCTGCCGCCGATGGCATTGCCGCCGCCGGTTACGAAGAGCATGGCCAATGTGACAATGATGAGTCCGTAGATCCAGTTCATGTTGAAGCGTGGCATCTTCGGCTGGTTATTGTCACCACGTCTTGGATGTTTTTTCTGATCCATTTGTTGTCCTTGGTCTGTTTTTGTCTGAATGCTTTGTTTCTGTTCCAGTTGCCGTAAGCTCTTTTGGTCAGTCGATGTCGGGTAGGCGAGTGATGTCCGAATCA
>CAYPJA010000025.1:0-30556 GCA_964411005.1 uncultured Prevotella sp.
TATCAACGAGTTCATCATCAAGCAAGTCGCTCTTTGTGACAGCGAGTACACGACGTTTGTCGAGCATGGCAGGATTGAACTTGCCCAGTTCACCGAGCAGGATTTCATATTCTCTCTTGATGTCATCAGTCTCGCCTGGTACCATGAAGAGCAACAACGAGTTGCGCTCAATGTGCCTAAGGAAACGCAAACCGAGCCCCTTTCCATCACTGGCACCTTCGATGATACCCGGTATATCTGCCATGACGAAACTCTTGCCGTCGCGATAGGCAACAATACCGAGCGAAGGTTCCAAAGTAGTGAAAGGATAGTTGGCTATCTTCGGACGCGCGCTGGAGAGTGCCGAAAGCAACGTTGACTTGCCGGCATTAGGAAAGCCTACCAAGCCAACGTCGGCGAGGAGCTTCAGCTCAAGGATGACAGTCATCTCGCGTGCTGGCTCTCCAGGCTGCGCAAAACGCGGTGCTTGGTTGGTCGAAGTGCGGAACTGGAAGTTGCCCAGCCCGCCGCGACCGCCCTTGAGGAGCACCAATTGCTGCCCATCGTAAGTGACGTCGCCGACGCACTTCCCAGTCTCGGCATCGTAAACAACAGTGCCACAGGGAACATCGATGACGGCATCCTTGCCATCAGTCCCATGACACTTGTCGCGTCCGCCGTTACCGCCGTTCTCCGCAAAGACATGACGCTCATATTTCAGATGCAACAATGTCCAGAAGTTATGGTTAGCGCGCAGGATGACGTCACCTCCATGGCCACCGTCGCCGCCGTCGGGACCACCGTAGGGATTATACTTCACATGGCGCAAGTGCATCGAGCCGCGCCCTCCCTTGCCCGATCGACAGAGTATCTTCACATAGTCGACGAAATTGGATTCTGGCATATATTCTCTACTTCCGAAAAACTGTCAGTCCTCACAACTGGTCAATAATCTTGCAAATGTCATCGAAGATACGCTCCACGTCGCCAAGTCCATTCACCTCATGATGGAGCCCTTCCTGACTATACCAGTCGCAGAGAGGCGCCGTCTGCGTGTGATAGACGTTGAGACGCTTCTTGATAGTTTCCTCGTTGTCATCGCTGCGTCCACTCTCCTTGCCACGCTCGACAAGACGCTTCATAAGCTCATCTTCCGGTACATGCAATTCTATCATGGCAGCCACTTCATGTCCACGGTCGGCCAACATTCCCTTGAGGGCCTCTGCCTGCGGAATAGTGCGCGGAAATCCATCGAAAATAACCCCCTTGTGGTCGGGGCCGAATGCGTCGTATACTTTGGCCAGGATGCTGATCATCAAGTCATCCGGGATAAGCTGTCCCTGATCAATGTAAGCCTTGGCTGTCCGGCCGAGGTCACTGCCTGCCTTGATTTCACTGCGCAACACATCACCTGTAGAGATGTGTCCCAGACCATACTTTTCGATGATACGGTCACTCTGCGTGCCTTTGCCAGCACCCGGAGCGCCGAAAATCACAATATTCTTCATTTTCTAATATATAGTTTTTATGTTTATACTTAATATAAATAAGGTGGCTATCAGCCTTCCTCTTCTCCAGACTCTACGACGGTGTAGATATCGGGCAGGTTACGTCCCTGCTGGTCATAGTCGAGTCCGTAACCAACGATAAAGTCATTGGGTATCTCAAAGGCCGCATACTCAATATCGAGATCCACCTGCAGCTTGTCGGGTTTGACGAGTAGAGTACAGATGTGGAGCGACCGCGGAGAGCGTGTACCAAGAGTGTCCAGCATGCGCTTCATGGTGAGACCAGTGTCGACAATATCCTCCACGATAATGACGTCACGCCCTTCCAAATCCTCGTTAATGCCGATGACCTCCTTGACGGCTCCCGTCGAGGTGGTACCCTGATAGGAAGCGAGTTTCACGAACGATATCTCGCAGGGAATCGTCAGTCGGCGCATCAAGTCGGCCGCGAACATGAACGACCCATTGAGCACAGCCAACAGCAAAGGGTTGCGCCCCTTCATGTCTCGGCTAATACGGTCAGCCACAACCCCGACTCGTTCCTGAATGACCGCCTCAGGAATGAAGGTTTTGAAGCTCTTGTCTTTTATTTTTACTATGTCCATAATTATATCATTGCTTTTATTCATTTTTGTACGAATACAGACATCGACGTACACAGCCGCACCCCAGTTCAGCGAAAGTCACCAGGATAGGTCAGCGTCCAGTTGGCGGGCTTGGCCGTCAGGATTATGCCGGAGTGAGGAATCTGTGTGTAGTCGCCCTGATATTCCTTCAAGGTCTTAGTGCTAACGACGAAGACCGTCACCGGCCAACCTTTCTCCACTAAAGAACGAGACCCCTTGGTGAAATAAATTTCGTTGCGCCCACCGGCGTTGACCACTTGCGCCTCAACATCGCCACTGGTGAACTTCTGGCGGGAAGGAAAGTTGTAGACACTACCGTCCATAACAACCACAGAGATGTCGGCGTTCGACTGGTTGACCACGGTAACGAACTGTTCAATATTCGTCACAAAATCATCGTCCTTGCTACATGCCGTGAAGGAGCACATGACCACAATGACCAGGAGAAACATGACGCTGATTTTCTTCATATCTTGCTTGCTTTTTTTAATTGTTTCCGCAAAGTTACTGCTTTTTATTGGAATTTATCAGAAAGTTTCTTCATTAAATGACCATATTTTTGTATTTTTGCATTCGTATGAAGATTTTTACGAGTGCACAGATGCACGATTGGGATCAATACACCCAGGAACACGAGTCCATCTCCAGTGCCGACCTGTCTGAGCGCGCCACCAAGGCCATGGCCCGTGCCATCACCGAACGGTGGAACACCAGCACGCCCGTCGTAGTCTTCGCCGGCCCCGGCAACAACGGCGCCGACGCTCTCGCTGTAGCCCGCCTGCTGGCCGCAGCGGGCTATGAGGTTAGCGTCTTCCTGTTCAACATCCACAACAAGCTCTCGGCCAGTTGCGCCGCCAACAGACAGCGCCTCGCCGACGAAGGTCGCGCCAAGGCACTGACCGAGATTACAGTCAACTTCGACCCGCCACAGCTCACCGCTGCGACGCTTGTCGTCGATGGTCTTTTCGGCACGGGGCTTGACAAGCCTCTCGCTGGCGGCTTCGCCTCATTGGTAAGATACATCAATCAAAGCCCCGCCCAAGTGGTAAGCCTCGACATGCCATCGGGACTCATGGCTGAAGACAACACCTACAACATCCGCACCAACATCGTGCGCGCTGACCTCACGCTGACTCTCCAGCAGCCGAAACTCTGCATGATACTTGCCGACTGCCAGCAGTTTATCGGGCAACTACACGTGCTCAACACTGACCTTTCTCCACAATATGCCGCCCAAACCGAGGCCACCTGCGCCATCGTCGAGGAAGACACCCTACGTGGACTGTTGCGCCCACGCCCCGACTTCGCCCACAAAGGCACCATGGGCAACGCACTCATCGTGGCCGGCAGCATGGGCATGGCGGGCTGTGCCGTGCTTGCCGCCCGCGCCTGCCTGCGCAGCGGTGCCGGCAAAGTGGCCGTGCGCACCCCCCGGTGCAACAACGTTATCATACAGATCGGCGTGCCTGAGGCCGTGGTACATCTCGACCCGGGCGACACCTGCGTCACCGAACCCGACGACGCAGCACCTTTCGATGCCATCGCCATCGGTCCGGGCATCGGTCGGCAGGAGACCACCGCCATCGCCATGATAGCCCAAATACGCCGGGCAGCATGCCCCGTCGTGGTCGACGCCGACGCCCTCAACATTCTGGCTTGTCACCGCGCATGGATGCAGCAACTGCCCAGCGACGTCATACTCACCCCCCACCCAGGAGAATTCGACCGTTTGGCCGGATCCCCCAGCAATGGCGACTACGACCGCCTGCACCGCTGCAGTGACATGGCCACACGCTTGCAGGTCCACATCGTACTCAAGGGTCATCGCACGGCCCTCTGTACCCCCGACGGACACATCTTCTTCAATACCACCGGCAACAGCGGCATGGCAACAGCCGGATGCGGTGATGTGCTCACTGGTGTCATCGTCGCCCTGTTGGCCCGCGGCTATAGTCCCCGCGACGCCTGCCTATTAGGTGTTTATCTGCACGGTGCAGCAGGCGACCTCGCACTCAACCGCACCGGCAAGGAGAGCCTCGTGGCCGGCGACATCATAGATCACCTACCGGGAGCCTTCCGCTGCTTGGAAGGCTGAGTATGACAGACCAATAGTCCCTGTATACACATAATCTTAGATATACACAATATAAAAAAGAAATGAAAAGACCCATTGCCACCCTCATCGCCACCCTCGCTCTGGTTATGGCCGTCGCACAGGAACCGGCCCAGGGCCTAACCTACAGTCTGCCCAAGACATCACTACGCATACACCTGCTCATCGAGAAACGCCAATTCACGCCAGGACGCCTCGCAGCCTATGCCGAAAAATATATGAAATTGCCCTGCCGCCTCGAGCCTGAGACCACCTATAGCATTGTGGGTGTCGATATTGAGGCCGTAGGCGTGCCCGACACGGCCCACCTCTACAACGTACCCCTCAACAAACGTCATACCATCTTCAGACTGGAACAGGCTCCGGGAGGCATGCTTACCGCCGTCAACGCCTCGGCCCAACCTACCACACCTCGCCGCGCTTTCAGCCCCGCTCCACGCCCCAAACCCCTCAATGCGGCCGACTATATGGATGCTGACGTGCTGGCCGCCGCCTCGTCTGCTAAAATGGCAGAACTCATCGCGCAAGATGTCTACGATATTCGCGAAGCACGCAACCAACTCACCCGCGGCGAAGCCGATGCCATGCCCGCCGACGGTGCCCAACTTAAGCTTATGATGGAAGGCCTCAACAGCCAAGAGGAGGCACTAATGCAGGTCTTCAGAGGCACTACCACCGCCGACACCACCGAAACCACCATCGCTTTCACCCCCGAACTCCCAGGTGGGCGACATCTGCTCTTCCGCCTTTCCAGCCATCTCGGCCTCACCGACGTCGACGACCTCGGCGGTGCGCCCTTCTATGTCAACATAGACGATGAGCACACTCTCGCATCCCTGCCCACCTCCGCCCAAACCGCCCAGGGCAAGACCGCGGACGAGGCTTATCTGCACGTGATTCTGCCTGGACGGGTCAAGGTCACTCTCACCGACGAACAGGGGAAAGCCCTTCTCCAGCGTGAGCTGTACGCTGCACAGTTCGGACGCACCGAGGCTCTCAGCAACGACCTCTTCGGCAAGCGGCAGACCTGCCACATTCACCTCAGTCCCGTCACCGGTGCTATCGAGGACATCGTCGTTGAACCGCTCAAATAAAGAACAAATAGAAAAAATACAAAGGAGCTAAAGCTACCTTCCATCCTAAAAAACCATTGGATATCAAGAGAAAGAGTAACGGATAGCCTGTAAGAAACGGCAAAACGAGCCGTAGATAAATATATATTGCTGACAGGAATCAACAACACTGTTGTTAGGTTTCGACAAGATAAGATATATATTGGCCGTGCGTGCATGCGGCGTGTCTCTCAGAAGAGATCTCCTCCAATATGCTTCACCTTGTCGAAAACGCTGCTCCAAAATCCAGCCTTTTTCTCTTCCCGTCCGCGCTGTGGGCCCCGATGCTTCGCTTGAGGAGTTCGAGACTGTTGCGTGTGGGTCTGGGACTGTGGGGATTGCATGTGTGAAGACTGGGAGCGAGTGGACTGACGGGACGGAGACGCGGTAGACATCTTCTCGCGTGGTTGACTCGTCCACTGGTCGACAAAACTGTAAGCATCGGCAACATCGAAGTCAATCTCAGGAATCTCAACAGTCTCGGTGGCTTTGAGAGGAATCTGTGTGCCGACAGCCTCAACCTCTACCATACCTACGCCACGGGCCAGCAGACCGAGCTCACGCGCGGCGGCATAGCTAAGATCAATGATGCGGCCGCGGCCAAAGGGACCACGGTCGGTCACACGCACAGTGACCTGACGGCCGTTACTTAGGTTGGTGACGCGGAGCAGTGTGCCGAAGGGGTAACGGCGATGAGCGCAAGTGAGTGAGTCGTGGTGAATAGGTTCGCCGCTCGCGGTGCGGCTTCCTGTAGCCCTACGCGAATAGTAAGTGGCCTTACCGCGCTGAGACTGAGCCTGCAGAGCGGAAAAGGAGGGAAGCGTCACGAGCGCGGCAAGTAGAATATGGGCGATGTTCACTGGGCTGTACGTGTGTAGAGACTGTTTCCTTTTTTTATATAATAATTGTGTCGATTGTTTGTTGATATAACGTTGTTTAATGCGTTTTATTGTGTTCAAACGTAAAACGCTGTTTTTAACGAATTACTAATTACGAATTAAATCAATCAGTAATCCGTAATTAGTAATTCGCAATTAGCAATTCATTGTCAAACGATGCCCTGATCGAGCATGGCCTTAGCCACTTTCATGAATCCGGCGATGTTGGCACCACGCACATAGTCGACATAACCATCAGGACGCGTACCGTGAGCGACGCACTGCTGGTGAATATTTTGCATGATAGTGTGAAGTCTTTGATCTACCTCATCAGCACTCCAATGAAGGCGCATGATGTTCTGCGACATCTCCAGACCGGACGTGGCCACACCACCGGCGTTGACAGCCTTACCAGGAGCGAAGAGCTGATGGGCCTCAACGAAACGCTCGACGGCCTCAGCTGTGCAACCCATGTTGCTCACCTCAGCCACGCAGAGAGGATGGTGAGCGAGGATAATCTCGGCATCATGACCGTCAAGTTCGTTCTGAGTGGCGCAAGTGAGGTATATGTCGGCCTTCTGTTCCCAAGGCTTACATCCCGGATGGAAGGTGGCGTGGGGATAACGCTCTGCATAAGGCTGACAGACATCGTTTCCGCTGGCGCGTAGCTCGAGCATATAGTCAATCTTCTCGCCACTGACGCCGTCGGGGTCGTAGATGTAGCCGTCAGGACCACTGATAGTGACAACCTTGGCACCAAGCTGCGTGGCTTTCTTCACAGCCCCCCAAGCCACGTTGCCGAAGCCACTCACAGCGACGGTCTTACCCTCGAGACTTTCTGAACGTGTGGCGAGCATGTGGCTCACGAAGTAGAGTGCGCCATAACCGGTGGCCTCAGGGCGCAGCAAGCTACCGCCATATTCAAGACCCTTCCCAGTGAGGGTGGCCCCACGGAAACAGCTCGTCAACCGACGGTACTCGCCAAAGAGATAACCTATCTCGCGGCCACCCACTCCGATGTCGCCCGCAGGAATGTCCATCTCGGGACCTACATACTTGTAAAGTTCCTGCATGAAACTTTGGCAGAAACGCATGATTTCCGCATCACTCCTGCCGCGCGGCGAGAAGTCGGAACCGCCCTTGCCACCGCCCATGGGGAGAGTGGTGAGAGCATTTTTAAAGGTCTGCTCGAAACCAAGAAACTTCAGTATGCTCAGGTTGACCGAGGCGTGAAAACGTAGACCTCCCTTATAAGGGCCTATGGCACTGTTGAACTGCACACGGTAGCCGAGGTTGACCTGCACCTCACCCTTGTCGTCGACCCAAGGCACGCGGAACGTGATGATGCGCTCGGGCTCGACCATGCGCTCAATGATTTTGGCTTTCTCAAACTCGGGGTGCTGATTGTAGACGTCCTGCACGGAGACAAGCACCTCGCGCACGGCCTGCAGAAACTCCGACTCACCTGGATGCTTACGCTCCAGCTGCTGCATAATCTTCTCAACTTCCATAGTAAAAAATCTGTTTTTGTTATTTAAAGTTAGTTGAATGTTGACATATTAGGCTTATCATTCTGTCAGTTTCGACGGCACAAATATAGGTTTTTTATCGACAACGGCCAAATAAAACAAGGAGAAAATTGACAGGCGGCGTGACATTTTGCGATAAATTAAGATTTAACGACCGCCCTTCCGGACTGTTTGCGTTAACGGTTCGAACTGGCCGAAACGGAAAAAAGCGGGGAAGCGGCTTGCCACATTGGAAATAATATTGTATATTTGCCGCTGACCAATCAATCTTATTATATACTATATATATCCGCAATCCCTATGACGGAAGAGAAGACGCCCCAGGAATGGAGCAAGCTGTATCTGAAAGATGTGACCTTCGTCAACTTGATGATGCGCCGCGTTTACAACGTGCTCATCGTGGCCAACCCCTACGATGCCTTCATGCTGGAGGACGACGGGCGCGTGGAGGAGAAAATCTACAACGAATATATGGAACTCGGGCTGCGCTACCCGCCCACTTTCACGCAGGTTTCGACAATCAAAGAGGCAGAGCGCGTGCTGAAGGTAACGCGCGTCGACCTCGTAATCTGCATGCCGGGAACGGCCGACAACGATGCCTTCAGTACGGCGCGTGCCGTGAAAGCCATGTTCCCAAAAATCCATTGCATCGTGCTCACGCCTTTCTCGCACGGTATCACCAAGCGCATGGAGAACGAGGACATGAGCGTCTTCGACTATGTGTTCTGCTGGCTCGGAAACACCAACCTCATTCTCTCGATCATCAAGCTCGTCGAGGACGCCATGAACCTCGACCATGACATCCGCGAGGGCGTACAGATGATTCTGCTCGTGGAAGACTCCATCCGCTTCTACAGTAGCATCTTGTCCAATCTTTACAACTACGTCCTCAAGCAGAGTCAAAACTTCGCCACCGAGGCACTCAACCATCACCAGGCCACGCTGCGCATGCGCGGACGGCCAAAGGTGGTCCTGGCACGCAACTACGAAGAGGCGATGGCCCTCTACGAACGCTACAAGGACAACGTGTTGGGCGTAATCTCTGACGCACGGTTCCCAATGTCTGCATCGGTGCCACAGCCATCGATGCAGGGAGGGGGTGTCGACACCGAGAAAGACCCCGAAGCGGGACTGAAGTTGCTCAGAGCCATACGCCACGACAACCCTTTCGTGCCGCTCATTCTGGAAAGCTCGGAGACAGCCAACAGACAGAAGGCCGAAGCCGAGGGATTCCTCTTCGTCGACAAGCACTCAAAGAAGCTCAGCATCGACCTGCGCCAGTTGCTCGAAGAGCATATGGGCTTCGGCGACTTCGTCTTCCGCGACCCGAAGACCCACCACGAGATTCTTCGCATACACTCGCTCAAGGACTTGCAGGACAACATCTTCAAGATTCCCAACGACTCGATGCTCTACCACATATCGCGCAACCACATGAGCCGATGGCTCTCGGCACGCGCCATCTTCCCCGTGTCGGAATTTCTCAAACACATCACGTGGCAGCAACTGCAAGATGTCGACGCGCACCGCAAAATCATCTTCGATGCCATCGTCCAATACCGTCACATGAAGAATATCGGTGTCGTAGCTGTTTTCGACCGCATGAAGTTTGACCGCTATGCCCACTTCGCACGCATCGGTGATGGCTCGTTGGGCGGAAAAGGACGCGGTCTGGCCTTCCTTGACAACATCATCAAGATGCACCCGGAACTCAACCGTTTTCCGGGCATCAAGGTGTCGATACCCAAGACCGTCGTACTCTGCACTGACCTTTTCGACGAGTTCATGGACAACAACAACCTCTATCAGATAGCTCTGAGCGACGCTACTGACGAGGAGATTCTCGACCACTTTCTCAAGGCCCAGCTCCCCGACTCGCTCATAGCCGACTTTTTCACCTTCTTCGAGGCCACAAGGAGTCCCATCGCCGTGCGCTCCAGCTCGCTGCTCGAGGACAGCCACTATCAGCCCTTCGCCGGAATCTACTCGACCTACATGATTCCGTGGCTCGAAGACAAGTATGCCATGCTCGAAATGCTCGCCGCAGCCATCAAGAGCGTCTACGCCTCGGTCTACTACCACGACTCAAAGGCCTACATGTCAGCCACAAGCAACGTTATCGACCAAGAGAAGATGGCCGTCATTCTGCAAGAGGTGGTCGGCCACCAACATGGCGACCGCTACTATCCCAACATCTCGGGCGTACTGCGCTCCATCAACTACTATCCCATCGGTGACGAGAAGGCCGAAGAAGGCATTGCCTCGCTCGCACTCGGACTGGGAAAATACATCGTCGACGGCGGACAAACGCTCCGTGTCTCGCCTTACCATCCCTGTCAAGTGCTGCAGACCTCGGAGATGGAAACGGCCCTGCGCGATACGCAAACTCGCTTCTACGCCCTCGACATGAGACACACGGGAACCGACTTCAAGGTCGACGACGGCTTCAACATCCTCCGCCTCAAGGTGAAGGAAGCCGAAAAAGACCACAGCCTCAACTTCATCGCTTCCACCTATGATCCCTACGATCAAATCATCCGCGACGGCATCTACGAGGGTGGACGCAAAGTAATCACCTTCGCCGGAGTGCTTCAGCAGGGTGTCTTTCCACTGCCTGAGCTCATGAAGATGTCAATGAGCCTCGGGGCTGACGCCATGCGCAGACCGGTAGAAATAGAGATGGCCTGCAATATCAACGCCGACCGCACGGGCGAATACTATCTTCTGCAAATCCGGCCGATTGTCGATGCCCAACAGCAAATCGACGTTGACCTCCGGCAGATTGACGACAGCGCATGCCTGCTGCGGTCACACAGCGCGTTGGGACACGGCGTTTCCGACGATGTCTGCGACGTGGTCTACGTGAAGACCGACGACCACTTCACGGCCATGAACAATCCAGCCATCGCCGCCGACATCGAGCGCATCAACCGCAAATTTCTCGATAACGGACAAGGCTACGTACTCATCGGACCGGGACGCTGGGGATCGAGCGATCCTTGGCTCGGAATACCCGTCAAATGGCCGCACATCTCGGCTGCACGCCTCATCGCCGAGGTGCAACTGAAAAACTATCATGTCGATCCCAGTCAGGGAACTCACTTCTTCCAGAACCTCACGAGTTTCGGTGTGGGCTATCTCACCATCGGCCCTGACAGCAACGATGGTGCCTACCGCAAAGACCTGCTCGACAGCATATCGGCCGTGGAGGAGACTCCCTACGTCAGGCACGTACGCTTCAGCCAGCCACTACGCATCATGACGGACGGCATGAAGCAGGAAGGGGTCGTGCTCTACAAGTAGTTAAAAAAGGAGGACGAAATTTTAAACGAGGTTAAAAAGGCCCTTTCTCCCAGCTTTTCATTTGGAAGCAAGCTGAAGAATGACTATCTTTGCAACGTGTTTTTCATGGTATTAGATTAAGGTTAATACGAGTGGGGGACTCAGCGGAGTCCCCTTTATTTATGCCTAAAAACTTTAAGACACTCCTCAAGACAACATTCAAATATTTCCTCTGACAACAACAAGAATGGAACATATACGGTTTTATCAAGACAGAATCGACACGCTGACGCGTCAGATCCGCTCCCGCAAGACCCGCAACCGCAGTTTTGTTGCGGGAGAAATCGTAACCTTCATTGCCTTCATCGGTTTCATCGTGCTCTACACTGTGCGCCCGGACAGCCTGTGGCCGCTGGGGCTGTCGGCCCTTTCGCTCGCAGCCTATTTCTTTGTGCGCCACATGGACATCAAGAACAGCGAAGCGACCGAATGGCTAAAAGACCTGCGCAGTGTCAACGAGCACGAGATGCAATATCTAAGAGGCGACTTCTCGCCCTTCGATGACGGCGCACGCTATGTCAATCCACATCATCCATTCTCCTTCGACCTCGACATTTTTGGGGCAGGCTCACTCTATCAGCGCATCAACCGGTCCGTCACCACCGGCGGCAGCGACCTACTGGCAGAATGGCTACAGTCGGTCGAGTATCATGCCGACACAGAGGCCACCCGGTTCATGTCCGAACAGCATCTATGGCGAGAAGCGTTTATGGCCGTCGGACAGCGCGGCAAGATTGACACCGGCGCCATCTGGAAGGCTCTCGAGACAGTCCGCAACATGCCGCTGCCGCAGGTGTTGGCGGGTCGTGGCACGCTCATCATGGCCTGGGCCGCCATCATCGGCCTGCTCACGGCCATCGCACTCGCAGTCACAGGCATCGTCAGCGCCCAGCTACCCATCTGGTGGGGTGTACTGCAATTCTTTACGGTCTATCTGGCCTGCATGAAAAACATCCGTCTCACCAGCCGCGCCGTCAGCACACTACACAGACCGCTGAAACGATGTATGCAACTCATCACCGTGATTGACAAGCAATACAACGATCACTGGACTGACGACGCGCTGGCTTCGTTCCGTCAACTCGAACGCATTCTCAACGACCTCGACCGCCGCGGCAACGTGCTTGGCATGATTACCTTCAACATGTTCATGCTCAGTGACCTTTTCATCATCCGCAAGTTTCTGCATTGGCAACGCCACTATGTCAAGGAGATGGACTTTTGGCTCAGCATGGTGAGCGTCTTCGACGCACAAGTGGGCATGGCCACATTCCGCTACAACGAGCCGGAAACAGTCTATGCCGAAGTGACCAGCGACGATGAGAGCGTGATTGTCGAGGCCCGTGGCATGTGGCACCCCTTCCTCGGCACCAAGGCCGTGAAAAACGACTTCGACATCAACGACCGCAATTTCTACATCATCACCGGAGCCAACATGGCAGGCAAGAGTACCTTCCTGCGCACCCTGGGCATCAACTACGTGCTGGCCATGAACGGCCTGCCGGTCTTCGCCAAGCACCTGCGCGTGAGCCGGTTCCATCTCTTCACCAGCATGCGCACCACTGACGACCTCAACCACGGCATCAGCTATTTCAACGCCGAGTTACTCAGGCTGCGACAGCTCATCGACAGCCTCGACAACCGTCCCACCCTCATCATCCTCGATGAGATTCTGAAAGGCACCAACTCGCTCGACAAGCTCAACGGCTCGCGCATGTTCCTCGAATGGATTGCCCAAAGAAACGTCACGGGAGTCATCGCCACCCACGACTTGGAGCTCTCCAAGATGGAGGGCGAACAGTTCCACAACTTCTGCTTCGAGATCGCACTCGGCGAGGATGTTACCTATTCTTACAAGCTAACACCCGGTGTGGCCCGCAACCAAAATGCCACCTTCTTGCTCCGGAAAATTCTTTCCTGAGTCCCTGTCCCAGCTCTGACCACATGCCGTTTCCGCAGACACGAAAAAGCCTGCATTTCCTTTGGCCGTTAGAAATATTTTCCATATATTTGCGTTGTTTTAAATGGTAAAGAATCATCAACAATTTTAAAACACGTAAGATATGAAAAAGTATTTAGCTGAAATGGTCGGCACTATGGTACTGGTGCTCATGGGCTGCGGTGCCGCCGTCAGTCTGGGTTGCACGCCCTCCGACCCAGCCTCCGTCGTAGGCACCGCCACGGCTTTCGGCCTTGCTGTCGTCGCCATGGCCTACACCATCGGTGGCATCTCCGGCTGCCACATCAATCCGGCCATCACGCTGGGTGTTTTCCTAAGCGGCCGCATGGGCGGAAAGGAAGCCACCATGTACATGCTGTTCCAAGTCATCGGTGGTATCGTCGGTGCAGCTCTACTCTATCTCATTCTGATCAGCACGGCCGACATCGACCCACTTGCTTCCGGCATGGGTGCCAACGACTTGCAGAATGGCATAGGTGCAGCGGGAGGCTTCGTCGCCGAGCTCTTCTTCACATGCGTCTTCGTACTCGTCGTGCTCGGCTCAACGGCCAAGACCAATGGAACGACCAACAACTTTGCCGGACTGGCCATCGGCCTCTCGCTCGTGCTCGTCCATCTGGCCTGCATCCGATTCACCGGCACTTCGGCCAACCCTGCACGCTCCATCGGACCGGCCCTCTTCGCAGGCGGCGAGGCCCTGTCCAATCTGTGGATTTTCATCGCAGCCCCTCTCATCGGTGGCGCACTGGCTGCCGGCATATGGAAGTTGATAGAGCCGGAAGAAGAAAAGAAGTAAAAAATGGATAGCAAGAAATCTCCCCTGACCTCACGACAGTACCTCGTTCCGTTTCTCCTCGTCACGTCGCTGTTCTTCCTGTGGGGATTCGCACGCGCCATTCTCGACGTGCTCAACAAGCACTTCCAAAACGCCCTCGACATCAGCATCACGCAATCGTCGCTCATTCAAGTCACCACCTACCTCGGCTATTTCATCATGGCCATCCCTGCCGGATGGTTCATCAACCGACATGGCTACCGACACGGTGTCATCTTCGGCCTCACGCTTTTCGGCGTCGGTGCCCTGCTGTTCATTCCGGGTGCCGAGGCAGGAACGTTCTACGCCTATTTAGGAGCGTTGTTCATCATCGGCTGCGGACTGGTGTTTCTGGAAACATCGGCCAATCCCTACGTCACCGAACTCGGTGTCCCCGAGACTGCCACCAGCCGTCTCAACTTCTCGCAGTCGTTCAACGGACTTGGCTCACTCTCGGCCACGTTCCTCATCGGCCAGTTTCTCTTCAACGGCACCGATAGCGGCGGCAATATCGTCATCCCTTACACCATCTTAGGCATCGTGGTACTCACCATCGCCGTCGTGTTCTCGCGCGTCAACCTGCCCGAAATCAAGCATCAAGAGACCGTCGAAGACAAGAGCAAGGGATCCCGCATTGCCAAGCTCTTCGGCCACCATCCCATGTTTGTCTTCGGCCTCTTCGCCTTGCTGGCCTACGAGGTGAGCGAAATCTCCATCAACAGCTATTTCATCAACTATGTGACGGCCAAGGGCTGGATGACCGACAACACCGCCTCCATTGTGCTCACGGGCTGTCTGGCCTTCTTCATGTTCGGCCGCTTCGGCGGCAGTTGGGTCATGCGACGCGTCAAGGCCGAGCACATGTTGCTCTATTGCGCCGCCGGTAGCGTGGTCAGCATCGGTGTTGTGATGCTCAATCTCGGACGCATCTCCATGATAGCCCTCGTCTGCAACTATGTCTTCGAGGCCATCATGTTCCCCACCATCTTCTCACTGGCCCTGCGCGGACTCGGCAACCTGACCAAGAGTGCCTCGTCGCTGCTCATGATGACACCCATCGGCGGCTGCGGATTCCTGCTCATGAGCCTCATTGCCGACTCCACGCACATGATGTCCATGCCCTTCATCATCCCCTTCCTGGGCTATTTCATTGTGCTCATGTTCGCCTCTGAGCTCACGCGCAAGCACAAGTCCCACACATTGATACTGTAATCCAGACTCTCCTCCACTTTCCCACATCCCCAAGACAGACAACAAGATGAAGCCCTATCATTCCCTTATCGTGTTTGTTTTCTTCCTGTGCTGCGCGGCCTTATCGTCCACTCGTGGCTACATACGTGCCGAAAACGACATCATCGCTGACATGAATCAAGCCTTGGCCAAGACGCTCGCCAGGAAACAGGAAGGATGGATTACACCCGACACCATCACCAACTATCGCAGCCATCTGCGCATTAAGGCGCTACGCCAGTCGTCCGTCGTCTGTTATGCACAAAACCATCAGTGCAGCGGCCTATGGAGCCACAAGATCGAGTGGTATCAAAAAGACGGCCAAAGACTGACATTCCAAGGCTATGCCAACTGTACGGTGGCCTCCGTCTTCGCCCTGTCCGATCAGCGTTTACCGTTCTCGCTGACACTGCTCGCCATGTTATGGGCCGTTCTGTCGTGCATCTATTTCCACAAACGCAGACGCACTCGGATGATCATTGGCGGCATGATGATAGACGAGGGCAACCAGCGGTTCCTCACGCTGAAGAATGAGGAGATAAGTTTCACGCCCATGCAGCAACAACTGATGATGATGTTCGTCCATGCCGACGGTCACCGATTGGCCAAACAGGATATTTGTGACACGCTTTGGCCGGGCAAGCCGGATGCCAGCGACACGCTCTACACGCTCATACGTCGCATCCGGCAGGTCATCGCCGCACTCAATTTGACCATCACCACGGAGCGAGGCAAAGACTACCGGCTCATCAGAAAGGATTAGTTGCCGGCCTGCAAACGCTCATTCGTCTCCTCCCGAGCTATAGGCCGATGGGATGTCTTCCTTCTTTCTGCACTTCAGAAGAAGCTGTCTGTCAGCTCTTTAGCAAATGTCAGACTGTTGTCAGGAAGATGTCAGACAGGTTTTGACACACATGCAAGGAGTTTCCCTATCTTTGCCGGAAAAACAAGCAAAGATGAAGAAACTCCTTTTATCAAGTCTTCTGATGGCCGTTTGGTTGTCAGCTACGACTCAACAAGCCGCAGCCTGTCCCTTACAAGATTCCATCCCCGCAGTACAAGACTCCGTCCGGCAACTGAAAGAGGTGGAGGTGAAAGCCACCAGCATTGTGAAACGCCCCGACGGAATGATGTTTTTTCCATCCGCCTTGCAAAAGGAGTCATCTCCTAACGGCTACAGTCTGCTCAACAAACTGTCGATGCCCATGATACGAATTGACGAGGCAAGACGCTTTGTAACTTCCCTTAACGGCAAAGGCGTGCAGGTACGGATCAATGGTACCGTCGCCGACAAGGCCAGCCTGTTGGCCCTCGACCCAAAAACAGTCACAAGCGTCGAGTTTATCAATCAACCGGGCGTACGTTATGGCGAAGACATCGGCTATGTCATAGCCATCAGAACCCATCGCACCGACACCGGCTACACCCTCGGCACCGACCTCAGCCAGGCGGCCACCATGCGGCAGGGTGACGACATGATCTATGCCAAGTGGAACCACAAGTTGTCAGAGTTGTCTTTCTCCTATGATTTCAGTTACTACGACACACGTCAAACGCGCTACCATGAGTACACCGACTATCTGCTCAACGACGGCTCCACACACCACATTGAGCGAAAAGACTCGGCACAACGACAGCGTGGATTCAACAACCACATTCAGCTGAAATACAGTCTGGCCGATTCTGCCAGCTACGTGTTCCAAGCCACGCTGTCGACCGGTTTCAGCCACAATCCCTCCGAATGGAAGTTGAGCCGATTCACCGAAACCGGCAAACCGGCTTCCGTCACCACCGAGCGTGACCATGGCAAGAGTCTGTCTCCCGTGATAGACCTGTATTTCTATCACACGCTCGGCCTGCACCAATCGCTGACGGCCAATGTGATGGGGACAACCATCGCCACCCGACGCTATCAGTTCAACGTCGAAGGAACGCCTTACGCCTACAACGTAGACGGCCGCACATGGTCAATGACCTCAGAAGCCATCTACGAGAACCGCCTGAAGCCCTTCACCCTCTCACTTGGCATCAGACACCAACTGAAATACACGCGCAACCGCTACACGGGCGATCTTTTCTCTGTCAACAACCTACACAACAACACGCTCTATTTCTTCTCGCAACTGAAAGGACAGTGGCGACAGCTCAGCTATGTAGCCGGCCTCGGCGTAAACAACGCCCGCTACCGCCAAGACAAGAACAGCCACGACTGGTGGCTGTTCCATCCAAAGGCCACGCTGTCATGGCAGATAAACCGTCCGCTCAGCATCACTTACAACTTTGAAATATCACAACACATCTCACAAATAGCCATGATCAACGACACACGCATTCGTAAAAACTCCATGGAGTGGACCGTAGGCAATCCATACCTCCGGCCCAACAGCGTCGTCACCCACAACCTGCAACTGTCGTGGTCGAAACCGGGATTTTATTCGCAACTCAACGCCGAATGGCGGCAAAACCGTCATTGCAACATGGCCGCCTATGAGCGCACCGACAACAACCAGTTTCTCTACACCCAGCGCAACCAGCCACACATCAACATGTTCTACATCATGAGCTATACCCGTCTCGACATCCTGCCAGAGAAACTCACCGCGACCTTCAACGGTGGCCTTTTCCGCTACTTCAATCGGGGCGACGACTACAACCATCTACTCACGACCTGGCTCTACGGTGGCAGCGTGCAGGCTTATCTCGGCCGTTGGACATTGACTGCCTATGCCAACAGCGGCTTCAAATTCATGGAAGGCGAGAGCTGGAGCCACCAAGAGGCCGTGACCTCCCTGCAATGTGGCTACCGCTTCGGTTCCTGCCAACTGTACCTGACATGGCAGCATCCTCTCGAGGCAAATCCCAGAATCATGCGCGGCCAGCTCGTCAATCGCTACATCCAACGCCACATGACCATGCACTCACGCGACAATGGCAATGCGATCTTCATCAGTTTCTCCTGGAAAGTCAAGCATGGCCGCACTTACAAATCCGCCAGCCGCACACTGCAAAACAAAGACACGCAAACCGGTATCCTGCAAGCATCTAAACACACATAAAATAACCTTTAAACACACTCCAAACAACATCAACACACATCCTAAACAACCTCAAAACGCATCCGGACAGGCAACGGTCTCATTTGCCAACTGCGCGTGGCAAATGGGACTTATACCACCCGTCCACATATTCAATATTATACTTTTTAACGATTCTGCAACATTAATAAACACAAGTTTGCTTTGCAGAAAGGAAATAAAGCACTATTTTTGCAAACGCAAAAGAGATTAGAATATTCATCTTTTAAACATTTATACAAAAATGGTAAACTACAAAGATTTAGGCCTCGTGAACACTCGTGACATGTTCAAGAGAGCCGTTACAGGCGGTTATGCTATTCCCGCATTCAACTTCAACAACCTTGAGCAGCTTCAAGCCATCATCACGGCTTCGTCAGAGCTCCGTTCGCCGGTCATTCTGCAGGTGTCGAAGGGTGCGCGCAACTATGCCAACCCCATCTTGCTCCGCTATATGGCACAGGGTGCCGTCGAGTATGCCAAGTCGCTCGGATGCCATCATCCCGAGATTGCGCTCCACCTCGACCACGGTGACTCGTTCGAGCTCGTCAAGGACTGCGTAGACCTGGGCTTCTCGTCTGTGATGATTGACGGTTCGTCGAAGCCTTACGAGGAGAACATCGAGCTGACACGCAAGTGCGTCGAGTATGCCCACAAGTACGACGTGACCGTCGAGGCTGAGCTCGGTGTGCTGGCTGGCGTTGAGGATGAGGTTGCTTCCGAGGAGTCTCACTACACCAAGCCCGAGGAAGTCATCGACTTCTCGAAGCGCAGTGGCTGCGACAGCCTCGCCATCTCCATCGGTACCTCTCACGGTGCTTACAAGTTCAAGCCCGAACAGTGCACACGCGACCCGAAGACCGGCCGTCTGATTCCGCCGCCACTGGCATTCGACATTCTGGCCGAGATTGAGAATCAGCTCCCCGGCTTCCCCATCGTGCTCCACGGATCGTCTTCGGTTCCGCAGGAGTATGTCAGCATGATCAACAAGTACGGTGGCAATCTGCCCGATGCCGTCGGCATCCCCGAAGATCAGCTCCGTCAGGCTTCCAAGAGCGCAGTCTGCAAGATCAACATCGACTCCGACTCGCGTCTGGCCTACACAGCCGGCGTGCGTGAGACTCTCGCTCTGCATCCTGACTACTTCGATCCTCGCCAGTATGGCAAGGTGGCCCGCGACTACATGACAGACATGTACAAGGAGAAGATCACCGACGTGCTCGGATCCGACCACAAGCTCGCCAACTGCGACTAAAAATTTTGCTTTGAGTTTAATCTGAACTCATATAATTGAATTGGGAAAGGCGGGACCCACAAACGTGGAGTTCCGCCTTTTTGTTTCTTTCCAAGCGCAGACCACATGGCCGACAACCATCGCAGCACCAGCATACACGCTCATTGGCTCACGCCCCCCACGAGAAGCACTGCCATCCGACATCTGCGCAAACATCAAACCAAGATTTTCCAGAAAACATAACGAACGAAAACATGAAACGCTTTTTCCTCAGTCTGGCAGCCGCCGTCACACTCACGGCTACGGCACAGACACAAAATCAGTCCTACGTCTTTCTCTGTTTGGGCGACGCCCCCACACTCAACCAGCGCAAAACCGAGCCCAGCCATATCGCCCGTCAGA
Source organism: uncultured Prevotella sp. (assembly GCA_964411005.1). Lineage (GTDB taxonomy): Bacteria > Bacteroidota > Bacteroidia > Bacteroidales > Bacteroidaceae > Prevotella. Next base: position 19,802 of record CAYPJA010000025.1, read on the forward strand.
ATCTCCGGCAACTTGACTTGCAGAGCGGCCTGTGGGTGGAGGGCAACCGTGACGGCAAAGTGTCGCTGACCGACTATGTCGGCTACGCCATCCTGCGGGCCACAGGCAGCGAAGCCTCTGTCGGCATGGTTACGGTTCCGGTCAAGAAGTCGTCTCTCGCCGGTTTTGTCAAAGGCACGCCGGGCTACAAACGGCTGCTAAGCCTTGCCACCACCGCCCTCTCGCAGGGACAACTGCGCGGCATCCTCTATCAGCCCGGCGCAGACGAATCGGTCAGTCAGACCACCGCCGACGCGCTGCGCGACAGCCTACTGCAAGACTTGAAGGCCGACAAGACCATGTGCCCCATCATCATCGGCGAGCCCCTCCACGGCCAGGATCTCAACGTAGCAGGAGCACGCTACGGGCAAGAACTGGCGCAAAAGGCAGGCCTCAACCACGACACGGTGACCCGCACACTGGAGACGGTAACCACGGAGACGCTGACCGTCAACGCCACACTCGATGACAAGGGCGACATGCACGCCACTGCCGACAAGCCAATGGCCAAATGGGAAGTGAGAAACGCTCAGGGCGAGGTCGTCGACTCCAAGGCACTTGCCAACGCCACTGAAGCCATTGTGCCTCTCGGTACCTACGATGAACGCATCACCGTCGTCTTCTTTGGTGTCAGCGGAGCTGAATATAGCTTTACCATCGAATAAAAGTCAACGAATATCCACCACAAACAAAAAAGAGGGATGTCTCCGCTTGTCCGGAGACATCCCTCTTTTCATAAGCATTCGCCCGAACGCTTATTCTATTTTTTTACCGAACCACAAACTTACAACTTGTCTGCCGCTGCCCGTCGGTGGCTTTGGCGATATAGAAGCCCGGCTGCAAGTGGCGCGTCGGCACGTAGCCGTCTCCATCGTGCAGATTGACCTGTGCCGTCGCAGCCTGCTGACCATTGGCCGCATAGACCGTGACGGCCACGGCTTGCGCGTCTCCATGCACAAGCAACTCACCGTTCACATAGCGTAGCGTCAACGCGCTGCCAGAAGCAACCCGTATGTCTGACATACCGGTCACAATCTCGGAGGTCACAAACTGGCTGTAGGAAGTCAGCCTGTTCTGCCGCCCGATGGTGGGCAACGACATCAGATAGACGCTGTTTCCACCGTCAGGATAGCGGCCCACGGTCTCCACCGACGTGTGAGCCGGATAACTGAGGCGGTCAGTCCAACTGTCATCGGCTGCCGTCAAAGCCACCTCGCCACCATCATCGGAAAGTTTGAAGGCGGCATGCAGACCGCTTACCGGTTCCTTCTTGTCGCACCACACGACGAGCCAGCCATGGGGCGGAATGACGGTCACGGCATTCGATTCACCCTTGCTGATTCTCGACTTATGCAAATCCTGATAATCGTCGGTGAGATACATACCTTCCACGTCTTGTGGATAGGACGTCGTGTTGTAGAGTTCCAACCAGTCGCTCTTCTTGAAATAGTCACTGACATAGCTGTCGTTGGCCGCGCTGACCTCGTTGATGCGCACCGGCGTGAACGCCGAGTCGGCAAGTGCCTGCGCCTCCATGGGTTCAAAGCAGGCCGTGAGACTGACACCGCCTGCCGGAAGGTCTATCTCTTGATCCGTAGCATAGAAGTCGGCACGGTCGGTGGCCCGGCGCACGCCATAGAGTGCACCGTCCCAGTAGAGGTCACTCGACGTGCCGCTGCACTGATGCACCTCCACAGCGATGGTATTGCTGCCATGCCGGAAGTGACTGGCATCGAGCGTCAACTGTCCCTCGGCCGGACTGCTGCCCACATAAGTCGTCGAATAGGTATTGAAGCCGACTGTTCCTGACGGCATGTTGTAGCGGCCGGCCTCCTGTCCGTTGACATAGACCACGAAGCCGTCGTCGACCGAATAGTCGAGTCGGAACGATTCATAGTCGGCGGGATCTCCGTTGAAATAGAAATTACGGCGGAAATAGGTCGTCGGATACTTGTTGCGCGCATCGCCACCATAGGAGACCGTCGTCTCGACACCGCCCATGCCGTAGCCAAGCGGCGCCCGTCCTGTCTTCCACGACGACGTGGCATAATCGGGCGAGGGCCAGTCGGCACCGTCAATGCCGGCCCTATCATAGAAGAGCCACGACTGCCCCTTGCTGAAGACAGTCACCTCCTCGCCCACCGTGCTCAGCCATCCGCGGAAGACATAGCCCGCAGGAGCCTCGGCACGAAGTCTGACAGGTGGGAAGAGCCAACCATTGAAACGGCCCGTGGGTATCTCTACACGGTTGACATAGAGCCGCGCTCCTGCCACATCCGACCCAATCACGGCCTGCTGCCGCGCCGTTCCGGCCAGTTGCATTTGGCTGAAACCGCTGATGGAGCTCATCATCGTCTCGTTGCGACCGGCCAAACCGCTCTTGATGCTGTTGGCTGTCGATGAGGGCGAATGCCCTTCCAGCGACATGGCCGCCGATACCCGCCCGGCCAGACTGTCGACGATAGCGTTGACGCGCGACGGCTCGAAGACGCTGCCACCCATGACGCAGTAGGTATCGACAAACTGACGACGGAAATCACTGTTCTGTAACAGGTTGAGAAAGAGCGTTACTATCTTTATCTCCTCCGAATGGCGACCGCCATCCGGGCGGAGCTGGTCGAAAGTGTACTGCTGCTTGGCAGCAAAACTTTGGAACGACTGCGTCGTGCTGAGCGCGCCGTCGAGATCGTAAGAGACCAGACGAAAGCGACCGCCCTCGCTCCTGCGGAAGCCTTTAATGTTGTTTTGCGGCCAGTCTTGACTGCCGAGGTAGAACTCCATGGCCATATAGTTGATATACTCGTCGATGTCGAGCATCGAGCGAATTTCCTCATAGGTGCCGCTACTGGCCGCATCAGCCGACAGCGTGACGAGTCGGTCGAAAGCCTCAGCCGTTCCGCACTTCTGCACATAGCCCGAATCGGGGCTCATCTCAAACTGATCTATCTCGTCGTCGTCCCAGCCATAGTTGGCATAGACATAGTGCTTGTTGTTGGGCTCACGCATGTTGAGCACGCCCACATACCGACCGTTGATAAACTCATGCACGGGCTGGTAGGCCTGTGCGTCTATGTCGATTCCGCTCGTGGTGAAGATGCTCATCAGGGCCGGATCCTTGAAGCGGCAGTAGGTGTCATTACCGCCGTTGCGCAGTTGCAGCGTGCGGTTGCGTATGTAGGGCTTCGTCTCGAAGAAGGGGAACGGCAAGTTCTTGTTGCCGCCATACTCCTTGCCCCCCTTCAACTTGAAGCTGTGAGGCTCATAGGCGCGACTCCAGCCACCAGCCATCTCCAGGTTGACGTCCTGATTGAACAGCTGATAGCCGTCGGTGCCGATATAGGAGAAATTGACCGGGCGTTCCCAGTCCATGTTCCAGTTGCAGGGAGCCGACTGTCCGTTGCCTGGACGCCCATTGACTCCCTTCACGTAGACGCCGATGCTGTCATCGTAGATAAACCTATCATCGGTGACAACCGACACGATGGGCAACGTATAGCTCCGATCGTTGAGGATATAGCTGCATGTGACCACGTCGCTGGGCAGGAATCCGTCTTGATAGAGCCGGAAACGGTAGTTGATGGTCTTCGTCACGTTGAACCTACCGTAGGTAGTGTGACGCCCGTTTTCCTTCGTAGGCACCGTGCCGTCGACGGTGTAATAGAGCGTCTGCCCCGCAGGCACGTCGACCTTCACCTGCAGCGCACCAGTGAAGAGTTGCGAGGGTGTCTTCACGACAGGCGCGGCCAACTGTCTCGAGGCAAAAACGGCCGTAGCGTTGCTTGCGCCCGGCGTGGCATCGGCGGTCTCACCCAACGCGTCGCCACCATCGGTCGTGCGGGCATAGCTCACGCGTTGGCGGGCCTGCGGATAACTGACGTGGGCAATCTCGTCGCCGTCGGCGTTGAAGATAAAAAGGTTGCCGCCGTCGGTATCGAGTTTGAAGTTAGCATTGGTAGTGCAGAAGGTGTTGTCATGAGAACCGTCGTTGGGCAAAAAGATGCCGTTGTTGTCAAACCACACCGTAGCGAATCCACCGGCAGGAACAACCCCGAGGTCGATGGGCGACTGCCACTTACGCTTGTCCGTGAGGTCGTCTGTGAAATAGAGTCCGCCCAAAGAGACCGTGTGGTCGGTGGTGTTGTAGAGCTCCACCCATCCGTCGAAGTTCCACGAGGGTGAGAGATACTGATCTACGTTGGCGGCCATCACCTCATTGACAACGAGATCGCCGCCCCCAACGTGCTCATGCCGCACGCTGATGTGGCACTGGCCATACACGCCAAAGCCATCAATGGTCTCAGCCGTAATCGTGGCCGCGCCCTCCCCCATGGCTTTCACGCGGCCCGCAGCATCGACCGTGGCGACGCGCTCATCGCTGCTGCTCCAGAACAGCGTGCGCAACGTGGCGTCGGCCGGGACGATGACAGCCGTCAGCTGCCGCTGCTCGCCAGCCAGCAGACAGAGTGTGTCGGGCTTCAGGGTGACGCTTGTGACTGGTGTCATCTCACCATAATATTCTATCCGGAAGTTGTCGAAGATACACCAATTGCTTTGACGCGACTCCGTGCATCGAATGCCCATCTCAATGTCGCCGCCGTCGGTGCTGAACTCGAGCGTGTCACCATAGACCTGCTGCTCGAAAGCGGCATGGGCGCCTTCCATCGAGTTGGGGAAATAAATCACAGCGTGGGTCACGTCGTCCCGTGTCGACCAACTGTTGCCAGCCAAATTCTCGCTGAAAGGGTGGCTGTAGACGTTCACAAGCGGCTGCGTGGCGTCGCCGGCATAGATCACGGCGGGAACGGTCTCCTGACCGGACCGATAGGCGGCATAGCTCTCGCTGTTGTCACCCGTGCGATAATAGCCATTGAGAAGAATGCGATAGCGTCCGGCAGGCAGCCCGTGAAGTGTCTGATGAATATCGAAGGATCCGTTCCAGAATTCCTGACACTCACAGCGAACCGTCCTCGACGAGGCGTCGGTCTCGATGGTCCAGCCTTTGTTGCTGTTACCCGCGAACGAGGGATTGGTGATGTATTGAGACGTGACGTCTATCCATCCCTGCGCGGCAAAAGTTTCGACGGTCATCAGCAACGCGGCCGCCATCATGATGAAAACTTTCTTCATTCGTTCGTTAGTATTTCAGACCATCCTTGCCCACACATCAGTGCAAGCCGACAGGCCGAGGGTTAAGTCAGCATATCACTTCCCCTTCGCATCGAAGGTGTAGCGGAAGGACAACTCTGCATAGTGATGCATGTGATCTTCCCAAATCTCAGTGCGCTCGTAGGCCTGATAGGAAGAGCGGTAGCGCTTGTCCTGATTGAGGATGTCGTTCAGACGCAGCGACACGCTGGCCTTGTTCTTCAGGAACTTATAGCGCACATTAGCCGACCAGAGGACGCGGTGACCATTCATGTCGGTCGACAGATAGCCCGTGCGTGCATGGTCGGAGAGATCGGTGCTCACGCGCCATTGCCCCCACGTGAACGCGGCCCGTGCGCCATAGCTGTAGTCGACAGGCGTGGAATTGAAGCCAGCCGACTGCGAATAACGGTAGCGCGAGAAGCTGACATCACCGTAGACGGCAGCCTCCACCCATTCGTTCTCGATGCCGAACTCGCCCTCATCGCGCAGCGCATAGGTGCGCGTGCGGTTGAGCGGCTGCACGGAGCCCTCGGAGGTGGCAGTCAGGTAGCCATAGCGCGTGGTGAGACTCGTGTTGAAATCGTTCTTCACGTGGAAGAGCACGCCGATGTCCTTATAGACATAGACATGGAGATTCCACGTATCGCCGCCGCGCACATTGTCGTACGTGGAGCGGTAACTACCGGTGGAGGCGTTGTAAGTGGCCACGGTAGATATCGGATTTATCTCTTTCCGGTAGCTAAGCCCGAGCGTGTAGTCGAGCTGCTGGCGGATGAGCAGCTTGCGGAAGTTCAGTTCGGTGTAGTGATAGTGGTATCGGTGCAGCGCGGGATTGCCCTCGCTGATGTAGAGTGGATTGGCGTCGTCACGATAGGCCAGCGTTTGCAGCAGATCGGGCAGCGTGGTGCCATAGTTGAAACTGAGGTCGAGGCTCTGCGATCGGTCTATCTTCCAGTTGTATCGGATGTTGGGCTCCACGACGTGACTGCCGCGGGTGGCGGCTGTGTCGAGGCGGCCACGCCGGTAATCCATCTGCTCATGACGGTATGACCACGTCAGAGCGGGCATAATTTTCATCTTGCCCAGACTGAGCGTACCCCGAAGCGTAAGCAGGCTTCCCCACGTGCGCGTCTTCGACGAATAGCTGTTGGCCGCATCACGGAAGGCATCGAGCGAGTCGCGCAGCAGGGCCTCGTCGGCAGCCGCATAGAAGTTGCGCTCGTTGTGCTGGTCGTTATATTGCAGTTTATAGTCGGCTGAGAGATTCACCTTCTTCGTCAGCCAGTAGTTGAACCGCTCACCGGCCGACAACTTGAATCCATGGCTCGGCGTGCGTCCATACTGATAAAGCTGTTCGAGCCGCTGTTCCCTGACATAGTCGAGCGTGCGGTTGTCGTGACTGCGCTCCACGGAGTGGCTGTAGTCGGCCATGACCTCGGTCGTCAGATCACCCTTCGCGCCGAGGTTACGCCGCCAACTGGCGTTAAGAGTCGCCGTAAAGCGGTCGGTCTTCGAGGTGCTGTAGTAGCGGCTGCGGTTGATGATGTGGCGATAGAGACTGTCACGCTCAGCAGCATCCATCGCGGCATCGAGGGGAAAGTCGCCATAGGCGAAAGGGCTCACGTCGGTCTCCGCCGAGACCGACTGCATGCGGCGGTCGCTACGCTCATAGCGCGTCGTGGCGTGCACGTCGAACGAGTTGACCGAGTCGGTACGGGTCCGCAGGTGGAAGTCGGCATTGGGAGCCAGTTGATGGCTGGCATGGTCGCTGCGGCCGAGACTATAGGATGCGGCCTCATCGGGGAAGAATGTCTGACTGCTCACGCGCGTGCTGCCCCAACCGTCGTAGTGGGCAAGCCCGGCGCCACCGTCATACTCGTTGCGCTCCCACGATTGCAGATAGTCGGGATGCCAGTTGTGCTGAAAGAGCGCAATGCCGTAGAGCTGCTTGCCAAACTGGTCGATAGCCCCCCATGATCCCCAGTTCATGCCTTTCTCCACCTTACTGTTGCGGTCATTGATGTTGCCGAACACCAATACGGGGTCATTGTCGCTCAGGCGGGTGGCACTGAACTCGCCGGCATAGTGTTTTTGGGTGACATAACCGGCCTCGGCATAGCCGTACCACTTGTCGAGGAAGCTCTTCTTGATCCGGATGTCGAGCACATGGTCTTCCTCCCCATCGCGGTTGCCGCTGCGCCGCTCCAAGTCGGAGGCCATGTCATAGACCTTCAGCTTGTCGGCCGCCACGGCCGGAAGCTGCCCAAGCATGTTGCTGCCACCGAATATGTCGTGACCGTTCATGACGAGACGGATGGGCTTGCCATTGAAAAAGAGCCTGCCGTCGCGGTTCTGCACGCCCGGCAACTTACGGATGAGCTCATCCAAACGCGCACCCTCTTCGAGCTTGAAGGCCTCAGGATGAAACACGATAGTGTCGCCGCTCATGGTGAAACGCTTCATCTTGGCCGACACCACCACCTCGTTCAGCATGAGCTCAGTGGGACGCAAGCGCAACGTGTCCACGCGGATGGTGTCGTGGCTGTCGCGGCCGTAGGCATAAAGCATCTTGCGGGCCGGATAATAGCCGAGCATGGTGGCTGTGAGCACAAGGCGGCCGTCGTTGTAGACGTTCATGTCGTAAAAGCCCGTGCTGTCACATGAAAATTTATAGGAAGATGTAAAGTTCTTGCCGCCCTGCTTCACCTCAACGGAAGCAGGCAGAGGTTCGCCCGTAACGGCATCGACGACGACACCTTGCAGCACGTCGGCATGGGCGAAGAGCGGCAACAGAAGCAAAAGAAGAAGAACTTTACGCATCTCGATTCTCAGGAAATAGGAAGAAGATTTTCCATTTTCAGGGGGGGGGGAAATGAGTTGTTTTCATAATGTGTGATTGTTACAGCGTTGTTCTTTCTTATTTCACAGTAGGAATATTAAATTCGCTGACCTTCGAGATGGCCTTTCCGCCCTGTATGACGCTGACGCATATCTTCGCCGTTCCGGCCTTCAGCCGCTTGTCGGCCTTGATGAGCGCCGTGTAGCGGATGCCCTTGCCCGGCGCTATCTTTTCCACGTGCATGCTCGGCGAGATGTAGAGATGCTTCATGCCCGTGGCCTCCACCACCGTGGGAACCACATCATAGAGCGTCTTGTGACCACGATTCATCACCTCAAAGATGACGCGGCAGAGCTCGCCACGCTCGATCTTGCCGTCACCGTTGTCGTCGATGAAGCGCGCGTTGCGAATCACAATCTCGGGCGCATACCTGTAGGCTGAGGCCAGTTCCTCCACACTGGAGCTCAGCGGCATGTTCTCAGTGGGACGCTGTGTGGAGACATCGCCTTGATAGTCGGTGCCGTTGAAGTCGTAGAGCCGGTCGTCGCCACCGTTGTTGGGGTCGAAGCCACTATGCTCTGCACCCAGCTCATGATAGTTGACAACTGTGTCGGCCGCCACACCCAACGCGCCCGAGGCATAAAGGTCATCGTTTTCCTGGTGCGCACGGCCCTGCGACTGCGCACGGCGCGCCTTCACGGCCTCGCGGTGCTCCACCACCTGGGCCTGTGCTTGCCGGTCGGCGACATTGCCGACGACGGCACCGACGGCCGCGCCACCGGCCATACCGACAATCGTACCGATGTCGGAGCCACGGGGACCGTCGGCAATACCGCCAATGGCGGATCCCAAAATGGAACCGAAAGAGGCACCGGTGTAAGCACCGGAACCCGTATAAGTGTTGCAGCCGCAAAGCAACATGGCTCCCACGACCGCGTAAACGACAACTCTCTTCATAGCTTCCTTGTTTTATCTACGTATGTGCAAAATTAAGCTAAAAAATCGAAAGCCCCGTTCCTTTTTCCCTAATTTAACATAGGGAAATCCCTAAATGCGCACTTCCCATGCCGGTTAGAGTGCTTCGGGCGGTCTTTTGATGCACCATCAACAGGTCTCGCGTGACGCAAACCGTGCCTGATAATTTCACACTTATTTCGCTTCTTCCCGCTTTCTTTCGTAACTTTGCATCAGCAGGAAGAGCCGACACGCCCTTCCTTTTTTTGTATCTGCACGTGGTCTTTCATGTTCGCTGCCGCAATTAGCCGTCTTTCAGCCCGCAAGATACCGTTACTTGCCATACAAGAAGCCGTTACTTATTATGCAAGAAGCCGCCACCGACCATGCGAAGGCCATCTTCGGCATATCAAACCACCGTCTCGCGCAAAACCGTCAGCCATCGCTCACGCCTCTACCGCAACGGGCAGTCGTTAGAGGCAAGCATGTATGTATGCATCACCAAGGAGAGACAGATTGACATCGAACCGACGCCCAAGACCACCACTGGTCAAAACAAAAAGAACTCCGGCTTACATGATGCAAGCCGGAGTTTCTTATAGGGTGAGTAATCGAAATGATCAATTCATTCAGCCTTAGCTTATTCAGCCTTGGGAGCCTCCTCAGCAGGAGTCTCAGTCTCAGCGACAGTCTCCTCAGCCTTCGGTGCAGACTCAACAGCCTTCTTGCCGGAACGGCGGCTACGACGAGTCTTCTTCTCAGCCTTGGGAGTTTTGGCCATGTTCTCATCGAAATCAACAAGCTCGATGAAAGCCATATCAGAGCCGTCACCCAAACGTGAGCCCAACTTGATAATACGTGTGTATCCGCCCGGACGATCACCCACCTTTGTGGACACCTCACCAAACAATTCCTTAATGGCGTGCTTGTTCTGCAAATAGCGGAACACAACACGGCGGCTGTTGGTGTCGTCCTTCTTGCAACGGGTAATCAGCGGTTCTACATATTTCTTGAGGGCCTTGGCCTTTGCGAGGGTCGTAGTGATTCTTTTGTGCATAATCAGCGAAATGGCCATGTTAGCAAGCATGGCATTACGGTGGTCAGCAGTACGGCCCAGATGGTTGAATTTCTTGTTATGTCTCATTGTTGTTTGTTTGCTTGGTGGTCGTCAGACGCAGAAGGGAATATTCTTCCCTTCCCCATCTTACTCCTTATCCAGTTTGTACTTTGAAATATCGGTTCCAAACGACAGATTCAGACTCTCGAGCAAATCATCAAGCTCTGAAAGCGATTTCTTACCGAAGTTGCGGAACTTTAAGAGATCAGTCTTGTTGTACTGCACCAAATCGCCAAGGGTCTGCACATTGGCTGCCTTCAGACAGTTGAGAGCACGGACACTGAGACCCATGTCGACAAGTTTCGTCTTAAGCAACTGGCGCATGTGCAACACTTCCTCATCAAACTCTTGATTGCCATCCTGATCGGGATTTTCAAGTGTGATCTTCTCGTCAGAGAACAACATGAAGTGATAGATAATAAACTTGTCTGCCTCTTTCAGCGCGTCCTTCGGAGGACTGGAACCATCCGTTGTCACCTCGATGATGAGCTTATCATAGTCGGTCTTCTGCTCGACACGAGTCGGCTCTACAGCATACTTGACATTACGGATAGGGGTGTAGATAGAATCGATTGGAATTACGTTGACGTCGGTGCAGAACTGACGATTCTCCTCAGCAGGAACGTAGCCACGCCCCTTGTTGATGGTAAGGTCAATC
>CAYPJA010000026.1:0-28528 GCA_964411005.1 uncultured Prevotella sp.
CCAAGACCTTCAGTCTGACCTTCCCGGGCAGACCGCCCAAGACTTCAGCCCACGATGCGTGAAAGATGAATGACTCATTCTGCATTGGTTGTCTCCTCCTGTCTCTCTGCACTCGAAGAGCGGCAAGCCACGCCCGCGACGGGAGACCCTCCGCACCCTCAAGGTGATTTAAATTGTTTCTTCTGTCAGTAACAAACTCTAAAAAACTCGCATCATTTACTTTGGGAAGACGCGATTGCCCCACACAATTCGCCTCTATTGGCGAACCCCAAAAGACAATGCAAAGATAATAAAAATAAAGCAAACTTGCAAGAAAAAGAACAATTTTTCTTGTCTAATTTCAAATATTTAACACCCTTCATTCATAGCCCACCAACAATGTCCGTTATTTTCAACCACAATAAACACCCCATAAAATCGCATTTAGCCATTACCCAAACAGCATTTGACCACAAAATACGATTTTCTTAAATGTAAAAATAAAAGCACGTATTTTCACCGAACATAAAAGAGATGTTAAAAACTTGCGGAAAAGGCTCTCAAATTTGCAAATCTCCACTATATTTCGTATCTTTGCATCAGGCAACAGGAGACGAGACCGCCCACGCCCCACCGGTCGTCCGACGGCGCAAGCATCGCCGAGGACAGCCCCGTCTCCGCCACAAGAGGCCGACAGGCACCCTCGGAGGCCGCGGGGCGCGTGGACACGGAGAGACCCACCCGGGCTCCGCAGCCACGGACAGGCACATAAACGACAAGCGCAAAAGAGAAGGAAAGAGGCTATGAGGAAGAAACTGATCCATACCCTTTGGTGGATGCTGGCGACTGCGGTGTGCGCAGTGGCGGTGGCATTCGTGCTGATCTGGAACGGGAAGCTGGGCTACATGCCTCCCGTGGCCGACCTGCTGAACCCCATCGACCGCGCAGCCACACAGGTCTATTCGGCCGACGGGAAGGTGATGGGCACGTGGAGCGCCGACCGCGACAACCGAATCATCATCCCCTACTCGCAGCTCTCGCCCCATCTGGTGCAGGCCCTCGTGGCCACCGAGGACGAGCGCTTCTACGACCACTCGGGCATCGACTTCATAGCCCTGGGCCGATCCCTCATCAAGCGCGGCCTGCTGGGCCAGGAAAGCGCAGGCGGTGGATCCACCATCACGCAGCAGCTGGCCAAGCAGCTCTGGTCGAAGCAGGCCCACTCAACGCTGGAGCGCGCCCTGCAAAAGCCCATCGAGTGGGTCATCGCCATCAAGTTGGAACGCTACTACACCAAAGAGGAAATCATCGCACTCTATCTGAACAAGTTCGACTTCCTCCACAACGCCGTCGGCATCAAGAACGCGGCCAACACCTACTTCAACAAAGAGCCCGGACAGCTGACCGTCGACGAGGCGGCCACGCTCGTGGGGCTGTGCAAGAACCCCTCGCTCTTCAATCCCGTGCGCCATCCGGACCGCTGCGTGGATCGCCGCAACGTCGTGCTCGGACAGATGCACAAGGCCGGCTATCTCTCTGCGGCCGAGACGCGGCAGCTGGCAGCCGCCCCGCTGGGTCTCCGCTTCCACCGCACCGACCACAAGGACGGGTCGGCCACCTACTTCCGCGAGTTCCTGCGCCAGTATATGATGGCCGAACGGCCCGAGCGCAGCCGCTATCCGAGCTGGAACCAGAACCAATTCGTCTACGACTCCATAGCCTGGGTCAGCGATCCGCTCTACGGGTGGTGTAACAAGAACCACAAGCGCGACGGCAGCCCATACAACGTCTACACGGACGGACTGAAAGTACACACCACCATCGACAGCCGCATGCAGCGCTATGCCGAAGAGGCCGTCTACGGCCACGTGGCCCGCTTCCTGCAGCCGGCCTTCGACAAGGAGAACAAGACAAGATCCACCGCTCCCTTCTCGGGCGCGCTGAAGCCCGCCGAGGTGCGGCAGATAATGAACAGAGCCATGCGACAGAGCCAACGCTACCGCATGCTAAAGGCACGGGGATGCAGCGAGGAGGAAATCGCGCGCAACTTCCGCACGCCGACCGACATGACCGTATTCACCTATCACGGCGACCTCGACACCACGATGACGCCCCTCGACTCGATACGCTATTACAAGTCGTTCCTGCGGGCCGGCTTCATGAGCATGGATCCGAAGACGGGCAACGTGAAGGCCTATGTGGGCGGTCTCGACTACTCGCACTTCATGTATGACATGGTGACGAGCGGACGGCGGCAGGTGGGCTCCACCATCAAGCCCTTCCTCTACTCGCTGGCCATGGAGAACGGCTTCTCGCCCTGCGACCAGGCACCCAACGTGCAGCACACCTATATGGTGGCCGGACGCCCCTGGACGCCACGCAACTCGTCGCACAAACGCTACGGACAGATGGTGACGCTGAAGTGGGGGCTGGCACAGTCGAGCAACTGGATCTCAGCCTGGCTGATGAGCCAGCTCAACCCGCGCCAGTTCGTGCAAATGCTTCACGACTACGGCCTGCAGAACCCGGACATCCATCCCTCGATGTCGCTCTGTCTGGGCCCGTGCGAGGTGAGCGTGGCCGAGATGGTGAGTGCCTACACCACGTTCGCCAACCACGGCATACGGACGGCACCGATCTTCGTCTCGAAGATTGAGGACAACGAAGGCAACGTCGTAGCCACCTTCCAGCCACGCATGAGCGAGGTCATCAGCGCCGAGAGCGCCAACAAGATGCTTGTGCTGCTGCAAGAGGTCGTCGACGGCGGCACCGCCGGACGCCTGCGCTTCAAGTATCACATCGACGGGGAAATAGGCGGCAAGACTGGCACAACCAACCGCAACTCGGACGCCTGGTTCATGGGCTTCACGCCACAGCTCGTCTCGGGCTGCTGGGTGGGAGGCGAGGACCGCGACATACACTTCGACTCCACGGCCATGGGCCAAGGAGCAACCATGGCCCTGCCCATCTGGGCCTACTATATGACCAAGGTCTATCGCGACAGCAGCCTCGGCTATTCAACCGACGCCACCTTCGGCCTGCCCGAAGAGTATGACCCCTGCGTGCGGCAAGACAACAGGGAAAGCATCGAGGACAACGACGAGATGGAAATCGACGAGGTGTTCGAATGACGCGGCCGCACCGCTTTTTCCCTGCCCGCTTTCAGGCAGACACCGTCTTCCTCACCGGCACGTTCTTTTCATTACCTTTGCAGTCGCCCTGCATTTTTCATTCATTCCGACAGCTACGCAAAGGACGGGAACACAACGAATTTGGGACGGGAAGCCACGGACGACACCGGCAAGGCACTGACTTCTCTGTTGTCGGTGGACTGCCTGTACGGTCTGTGGCAAACACTTAAATCTGAAAGTGGCAAACATTCAAATCAGAAAAACGATGAGATACGTAATCGCTTTCGACAGTTTCAAGGGAAGCATGACGGCCGTAGAAGCCTGCGAGACGGCGCGGGACGTCATCGAGGAGCTGCGCCCCGGGGCCGACGTGACGCTACTACCCATGTCGGACGGCGGCGACGGCATGCTCGAAGCCTACGCCTACGGCCGCAGGATGGAGCGGCGGTGGTGCAACGCGCACGACGCGCTGATGCGCCCCTGCACGGCCGGCTACCTCGTCGACGGCGACCGCGCCATCATCGAGTCGGCACAGGCCTGCGGCCTCCTGCGCGTCAAAGATGAGCCCCTGCGCCCCCTGCAGGCCACAAGCTACGGCGTGGGCGAGCTCGTCGCCGACGCCATCAGGCACAAGTGCCGCCACCTCGTGGTCGGACTGGGTGGGTCGGCATGCAGCGACGACGGCATCGGCATGTTGCAAGCCCTAAAGGAGCATCTGCTGCGCATGAGCGGAATTTGGCAACACCAACTGCGCACATGGGACGACGTGCCTCTGCCCGACGGTCTCGACATCACGCTGGCCTGCGATGTCGACAATCCACTTTATGGCGAAAGGGGCGCGGCTGCCGTCTTCGGCCCGCAGAAAGGCGCGACGGCCGACGACATCCGGCTGCTCGACCGCAAGGCACGAACCTTCGCAGCCCTGTCGGCACGCCACCTCGGACACGACTGCTCGCTGCTCCCCGGCGCGGGCGCGGCAGGTGGCCTGGGCTATGCGTTCATGCAATATCTTGGAGCACGGCTGCAACCGGGTGCCGAACTCATGCTCGCCCTCAGCCGTTTCGACGAGGCCGCCAAGGGAGCGGTCTGCATCCTCACCGGCGAGGGCTCGGCCGACAACCAGACGCTGATGGGCAAGATGCCGTCGGCCGTGCTGCGGCATGGCCGTGAGCTCGGCATACCCGTCGTGTTGCTGGCAGGCAGGGTGACCGACCGCGAAGCCTTGCTGCAAGCCGGATTCGACCGGGTGGAGGCCATAACGCCCGAAGGCATGACTCCCGAAGAGGCCATGCGCAAGGATGTGGCTAAGAAAAACCTGAAAAAGACCGTGGAAAAACTGATTTACTCTGTGCTGTAATCAGCCACCATCTTCCGATAGACACTGTACACGTGCGCCCGGGAGAGATAACCCGTCATGCGGTTGCTGACATCGACCACGGGCAAATAGTTGGCGCGCGTCTTCTCAAACTTCCGCATAACCTCCGTCATGGGCTCGCCCACGGTGAGCTTTGCAGGCACCTCGGTCATGAGTTGCCTCACGGTGAACTTTTGATAAAGCTCCGTTCGGAAGACCACATGACGGATCTTCAGTATGTCGACCTCGCCAAGCAGGTGCATGCCGTCGTCGACGACCGGCATGAACGACGTGTGGTTCTGCGAAAGGACGTTGACCATCTTACCCATATTCATATCGGGCGTCACGCTGACAAAGTCTTTCTCGATGACCGTGTCCAGACTCATCAGCGTCAGCACGCTCTGGTCGGTGTGGTGAGTGAGCAGCTTGCCCTCGCGCGCCAGTCGCATGGCATAGATGCTATGAGGCTCGAAGATACTGATGGTGATCACCGATACCACGGCCACGATGAGCAGCGGAACGAAGAGCTGATAGCCGCCCGTGATCTCGGCAATGAGGAAAATGCCTGTCAGCGGAGCATGCATAACGCCCGCCATGACGCCCGCCATGCCAAGCAGCGTGAAATTTTTCTCAGGAATGTAGACGCCCACTTGATAGATGTTCCACAGGCGCGCAAAAAGGAATCCGCCGAAAGCGCCCACAAACAGCGACGGCGCGAACGTACCGCCACAGCCGCCGGCCCCGTTGGTCGACGAGGTGGCCACGATCTTCGTCAGCAGCACGCCTACGATGTAGACCAGCAACAGGTTGGCGTCGCCCGCGAAGACAGAGCGATCCATCACGACGTCCCAGTCGGCCTGTGTTTTACCGTTCAAGAGGATGTTGATGGCATCATATCCCTCGCCGTAGAGCGACGGAAAGAAGAAGATAAGCACGCTGAGCGTCGCGCCGCCCAGCAGCAACTTGACGTAAGGACGTTCCTTCAGCCGTGCGTAGACGCGCTCACAGGCATTCATCATGCGCATGAAATAGAGTGAGATGAATCCGCACATGATGCCGAAGAGGATGCAGGCCGGCACCCGCGCCACCACCCAGGCCGAATCGAGGTTGAAACGGAACATCGATTCCTGCCCCTCCATGACATAGGTGAAGACGGTGGCCGTGACCGAAGCCACGAGGATGGGCACGAGCGAGGCCATCGACAGGTCGATCATAAGCACCTCCAACGTAAACACCAGCCCGGCGATGGGGGCCTTGAAGATGCCCGCGATGGCCGCAGAGGCCCCACAGCCCACGAGAAGCATCATCCTCCGGTTGTCGAGCCTGAACAGCCGACCGAGGTTGGAGCCGATGGCCGAGCCCGTAAGTACGATGGGAGCCTCGGCACCGACAGAGCCGCCGAAGCCGATGGTGATCGCCGACGCCACGACCGACGACCACATGTTGTGTGCCTTCAGGCGCGACTGCTTCGTCGATATGGCATAGAGCACGCGCGTGATACCGTGCGAGATGTTGTCCTTGACGACATATTTCACGAAAAGGGAGGTGAGATAGATGCCGACAATGGGGAAAAGCAGATAGAGCCAGTTGGCCGAGGTCCGACTGAATCCCGCCGTGAGCAACAGCTGAATCTGGCCGATGAGGCCATGCAGGAGCAAGGCTGCCATCGAGGCGAAGAGCCCGATGGCAATGGCAAGGATGATCGTCAGCTGATGCACCGTCAGGTGCTTGTCGCTCCAGGCAATGATTTTCCGCATTGCTTTCTATTTTCGGATAATCGTCACCTCACCGTTCGACTTGAGTCTGATGATGCTACTCGGCGTGTGGGGCAAGTGCTCCTGCCTGCGCGTCCAGCACACATAGTCGACCGCCTCCAGCAGCTCCGGCGCGATGTCGCCATAGTTTTGTGCCGTCGGCTCGCCGCTGATGTTGGCAGAAGTGGAGACCAGCGGCTTTTGGAACCGATAACAGAGGTCGTGCGAGAATTTTTCCTTCGTGATGCGCATACCGATGCTGCCATCGTCGGCAATGAGGTTCGGAGCCAGTCCGGTGGCACCGTCAAGGATGATTGTCGTCGGCTTGGTCACCGCGTCGATGAGGTCCCAGGCCACATTGGGCACATTGCGCACATAGCGCTGCAGCCTTATGTCGCTGTCGACGAGGCAGATGAGGGCCTTCGAGTCGTCGCGGCGCTTGATGGCATACACTTTCCGCACGGCTTCCTCGTTGGTGGCGTCGCAGCCGATGCCCCAGACCGTGTCAGTAGGATAAAGGATGATGCCGCCCTTGCGCAGCACCTCTACGGCGTTCTTGATATCTTGTTCTTGTGTCATGACTGCTTTTTTTTATTTTGAGCAAAGGTACAAAAAAAGTGAAGAACGGGAAAGGAAAAACGGAAAAAGTGATTTTTTTAGTAATTTTGCACCCATGGAAAAGAAAGACTTAAGAATTGTTTTCATGGGCACACCCGAGTTTGCGGTGGCCTCGTTGCGCCGTCTCGTCGAGGGCGGATACCATGTTGTGGCCGTTGTGACGCAGCCCGACAAGCCCGTGGGCCGTCATCAGGACACGCTGCAACCGTCGGAAGTGAAGAAATACGCGCTCTCGCAGGGGTTGCCGGTGCTGCAGCCTGCCAAGATGAAAGACCCGGCCTTTGTAGAGGAGCTGCGCTCCTACCGGGCCGACCTGCAGGTGGTGGTGGCTTTCCGCATGCTTCCGGAAGTGGTCTGGGGCATGCCGCGCTACGGCACGTTCAACGTGCATGCCGCGTTGCTGCCGCAATATCGCGGGGCGGCACCCATCAACTGGGCCGTCATCAACGGCGAGACCGAGACCGGCGTGACCACATTCTTCCTCGACCATGACATCGACACGGGCCGCATCATCCTGCAAAAACGCTACCCCATCGCCGACGATGCCGACGTGGAGCAAGTCTACGACGGCCTGATGCAGCTTGGGGCCGAGATAGCCACTGAGACCATCGACCTGCTGATTGACGGCAACGGAACCGTTCCGTCGGTGGCGCAGCCCGAGGGCGACGACCTCAAGGCCGCCCCAAAGATATTCAAGGAGACCTGTCAGATCGACTGGAACCAACCGGCCAAGCGCGTCTACGACTTCGTGCGCGGCCTGAGCCCCTATCCGGGCGCATGGACCACCATTGACAACGGACAGACACTGAAAATCTTCAAGACCCGCAAGACCGACGAGCCTCTTGCCGACGGCACCGCCAGCGGCAGCTTCCGCGACGACCATGGACGGCTCTTTGTGGCCTGCGCCGACTGTTGGCTGGAGTTGCTGGAGCTGCAACTCAGCGGCAAAAAACGCATGGACGCCCGCAGCTTCGTCAATGGCTACAGGAAGAAATAATCACGAATCACCCCCTTACGAGCTTGCAGTCAGAATCCATCTGCAATTCGTAAGGGGGTGAACCGAAACAGGCACCCCCGTAAGGAAGTGACCCGTAAGGTTTAACTCGCAGTCAGCAACCGGCTTATATCTCCCAGCCCACGGCCGAGGCACCGAGCACGGCAGCACTGGAGCCGTCGAGACCGCTGACGAGGAACTTGGGCTTGTCGCGGTAGATCTTGAGCGCATGCTCGCGATAGCTCTTCATGATGGGCTTCATGAGCAAGTCGCCAGCCTTGGTCAGACCGCCGAAGAAGATGAAAGCCTCCGGCGAAGAGAAGCAGGCAAAGTTGGCGCAGGCCTCACCAAGCATGTCGCCCGTAAACTCATAGACGCGCTTGGCCAGCTCGTCGCCCTTGCCGGCCGCTATGCTCACGTCGAGCGACGTGATGTCCTCCGGCTTCATGTCGCGCAACAGTGACGGCTCGTCGCTGGTCTCCAGAAACTCGCGCGCCGTACGTGCCACGCCCGTCGCCGAGCAGTAGGTCTCCAGGCAGCCCTTGCGCCCACAGCCGCACGACCGTCCCTCGGGACGCACCACCAAGTGGCCAAGCTCACCGGCGAAGCTGTCGCTGCCATAAACCATCTGACCATTGCACACGATGCCCGAGCCGACACCCGTGCCGAGGGTGAGCATGATGAAGTCTTTCATGCCGCGCGCCACGCCGTAAATCATCTCGCCGATGGCTGCCGCGTTGGCGTCGTTGGTCAGTGCCACGGGCACGCCGAGTGCCTTCGAGAACATGTCAGCCAAAGGCACCACGCCCGAATGCCCCCAGTTGATGTTGGGCGCAAACTCGATGGTTCCGTTATAGTAGTTGCCGTTCGGCGCGCCGATGCCCATCGACTTGATGGTCTCGATGCCGCCCACCTGGTCGATGATGGGCTGCAAGGCCTCCACGGACGCCTTGACAAAGTCGTCGGCCTTCTCGTAAATCTGCGTCTTGATGGCTGTCGTGGCCTTAATGTCGCCACGGCTGTCCACAATGCCGAACACCGAATTCGTACCACCCAAGTCCAGTCCAATCACATAGGGCTTGAGATTCTTATTCTCCATTTCCATATTGCTTTGTTTTTTGGTTATTGTCTGGTTCCAAGTAATATTAGTGCAAATGTAACCATTTATTTTCTCACGGCCAATCTTTTTAGCGTTTATTTCATCATCTTTCTTCTTTTTTCGTTTAAAAAGAACTACCTTTGCACACGAAATGCCATTTCCTTTTCACATAGACCTCCTGGAATTGATGCTGAAGGGTATTCTCATCGGCATCATCGCCTCGGCTCCGATGGGGCCCGTGGGCATTCTCTGCGTGCAGCGCACCCTGAACAAAGGGCGCTGGTACGGCTTCGTGACGGGCATCGGTGCCTCCGTGAGCGACATCATCTACGCGCTCATCACCGGCTTGGGTATGAGTTTCGTCATGGACATCATCAACAACGAGCAGAACAAATTCTTCCTGCAGATCGCAGGCTCGCTGATGCTGTTGGCCTTTGGTGCCTACACCTTCATGACCAACCCCACGCGAAACATGCACCGCAGCGGCTACAGCAAGGGCTCGCTGTGGCACAACGCCCTCACCGCCTTCCTCGTCACGTTCAGCAACCCACTCATCATCTTCCTCTTCATGTCCACCTTCGCCCTCTTCGCCTTCGTGGTGCCCCACCATCCGGTAGAGATGGTGCTTGGCTATGCCAGCATCGTCTTCGGCGCCCTGCTCTGGTGGTACGGCCTGACGTGGCTCATCGACATGGTCAGGGAGAAGTTTGACGAGAACGGCATTGTCATCATCAACCGCATCATCGGCTCCCTGGTCATCGTCTTCTCCGTCGTGGCCCTGCTCGGCACCGTGTTCAACCTCTACCACCTGCCGACGCTCCAATAGCCGCCCACGGCCCCAGCCTGTGCCGGAAGCCCGACGACCCGCCTCAAGAAAAGATTCCCTTCAGGACAAAAACATGTATATAGCCCAACAAATCAGAAAAAAGTCAATCGCCGAATATCTGCTCTACATGTGGCAGATGGAAGACCTCATCCGTGCCTATGGCTGCCATCTGCCGGCCATCCGACGCCAATACATCGACAAGTTCAGCTACACCGACGAGCAGAAGGACGAGGAGACCGACTGGTTCGGCAACCTCATCCGCATGATGAACGAGGAAGGATGCCGCGAGCAGGGACACCTGCAGATCAACCGGGTGCTTCTCGGCGACCTCGTCGACCTGCACCAGCGCCTGTTGCAGTCGGACAAATATCCCTACTACAACGCCGAATATTATAAGGTGTTGCCCTACATCGTGGAGCTGCGCGCCAAGAACAAGCGCGCCGACGAGCACCTGCCCGAGGAGAGCGAGATAGAGACCTGTCTCGACGCCCTCTATGGAGAGATGATGCTTCGCCTCCAAGGCAAAACCATCACGCCGGCCACACAGCAGGCGCTCAAGGAGATGGCCACCTTCATCGGCATGCTGAGCGACTACTACAACCAAGACCGGACCGAGGGACTACATGACCTCTGAACGCGACACAAGACAAAAACGAACAGAACATGAACATACTGGTAACAGGAGCCAACGGCCAGCTGGGCCACGCGATGCAGCTGGTGAGCCAGGGCTCGCAAGACAACTACATCTTCACCGATGTATGCGAGGGCTACAGAAAGCTCGACATCACCGACCTCGACGCCGTGCGCCGCACCGTGGAGGCCGAACACATCGGCTGCATCATCAACTGCGCCGCATGGACCAATGTCGACAAGGCCGAGACCGCAGGCGACATCGTGGAGACGCTCAACGCCACCGCACCCGAAAACCTCGCCAAGGCCATGAAGGAGGCCGGAGGCCTGCTCGTGCACATCTCCACCGACTACGTATTCGGCGCCGACCCCTACAACACCCCGTGCCGCGAAGACCGGCAGGGAACGCCCTCGGGCGTCTACGGTCTGACCAAGCTGCACGGCGAACAGAAAATACAGGCCACCGGATGCGAGCACCTCATCTTCCGCACGTCGTGGCTCTATTCCGAGTTCGGCCACAACTTTGTCAAGACCATGCTCCAGCTCACGGCCACCAAGCCACGCCTCAAGGTGGTGTTTGACCAGGTGGGAACGCCCACCTATGCCGGCGACCTCGCACAGGCCATCTTCACCATCGTCGAGAACCGCAGTTGGAAGGGCCACACAGGCATCTACAACTTCTCCAACGAGGGCGTCTGCAGCTGGTACGACTTCACGAAGAAGATAGCCGAACTGGCTCATCACGACCAGTGCGACATCGAGCCGTGCCACAGCGACGAGTTCCCCTCGCCCGTGAAGCGACCCGCCTACAGCGTGCTCGACAAGACAAAAATAAAAGAAACCTTCGGCATCAAGATTCCTTACTGGGTCGACTCGCTCAAGAAGTGTGAGCTCGCCCTACTGACAAACGAACAATGAACGAACAAGAAATCAACCGCCGGCGAACCTTCGCCATCATCTCCCACCCCGACGCGGGAAAGACCACGCTCACCGAGAAATTCCTTCTCTTCGGCGGACAGATACAGGTGGCCGGGGCCGTCAAGAACAACAAGATACGCAAGACGGCCACGTCCGACTGGATGGACATCGAGAAACAGCGCGGAATCTCCGTCTCCACGTCGGTCATGGAGTTCGACTACGACGGCTATAAGGTCAACATCCTCGACACGCCGGGACACCAAGACTTCGCAGAAGACACCTACCGCACGCTGACGGCCGTCGACTCGGCCATCATCGTCGTCGACTCGGCCAAGGGTGTCGAGACGCAGACGCGCAAGCTCATGGAGGTCTGCCGCATGCGGCAGACGCCTGTCATCATCTTCATCAACAAGATGGACCGTGAGGGACGCGACCCCTTCGACCTGCTCGACGAGCTCGAACAGGAGCTGCAAATCAGCGTACGCCCCCTATCCTGGCCCATCGGGCAGGGCATGAGATTCAAGGGCGTCTACAATATCTATGAGCAGCAGCTCAACCTCTTCACGCCCAACAAGCAACGCGTCACCGAGAAAGTGGCCGTCGACATCACGTCGACCGACCTCGACGACCACGTCGGCCAGCAGGAGGCACAACAACTGCGCGACGATCTCGAACTCGTCGACGGCGTCTACCCCACGTTTCAAGTCGACGACTACCGCTCCGCCCACGTGGCCCCCGTCTTCTTCGGCTCGGCCCTCAACAACTTTGGCGTGCAAGAGCTGCTCGACTGCTTCGTCCAGATAGCTCCCAGCCCTCGCCCGGTCAAGGCCGAAGAGCGCAACGTGGAGCCCACCGAGCCCAAGTTCACCGGCTTCATCTTCAAGATCACGGCCAACATCGACCCCAACCACCGCTCCTGCATAGCCTTCTGCAAAGTGTGCTCGGGCCGTTTCGTGCGCAACCAGCCCTACCTGCTCGTGCGACAGGGCAAGAGCGTGCGCTTCTCGTCACCCACACAGTTCATGGCACAGCGTAAGGAGACCGTCGACGAAGCCTATCCCGGCGACATCGTCGGCCTGCCCGACAACGGCATCTTCAAGATTGGCGACACACTCACCGAGGGCGAGCAGCTCCACTTCCGCGGTCTGCCCAGCTTCTCACCCGAGCTGTTCAAGTATATTGAGAACGACGACCCCATGAAGGCCAAGCAGCTCAACAAGGGCATCGAGCAACTCATGGACGAGGGCGTGGCGCAGCTCTTCGTCAACCAGTTCAACGGACGCAAGATCATCGGCACCGTCGGACAGCTTCAGTTCGAGGTCATACAGTACAGGCTCGAACACGAATACGGTGCCCACTGCCGCTGGCAGCCGCTCCACCTCTACAAGGCCTGCTGGATAGAGAGCGACGACGAGGCCGAGCTCGACCTCTTCAAGCGCCGCAAGCAACAGTATATGGCCAAAGACCGCGAGGGCCGCGACGTCTTCCTCGCCGACAGCAGCTATGTGCTCAGCATGGCCCAGGAGGACTTCAAGCACATCCGCTTCCACTTTACGAGCGAGTTCTAAGGCCGACAGCCGCATGCCGACAGCCGCCCCCACGCGCAAGAACGGGCCACACAGCCGTCCGCATGTCTCGCGGAAACATCTTTGACGCATTTCCCACATCGTCCGGACAGGCGATACGGACCGGCCACGAGGGTCACCTCAGCACGACGCACCACGCTTCTGATGCTTGTCGGCAGGGGTGGCCCTCGTGCTATCTGACCGGCTCGCCCGACAAATCAGCTTGATCCGGGACCGGCCGCGTGCCCGTCTCCCCCTTGCAGAAGACGCGCTATTACGTTGCAGGAAACGGGTTTTCACGTTTCGTTTTAGCACCTCTTACAAAGCAAAATACCATCTTTTGCCAAGCCGATGATGACATCGTGTCTCTCCTAACATTTTACCATTTTCTCGAGAAGCAACTCCCCAAACATAAAAGAATGATGGCATCTTTTACAATCCTTATATATGGCTACTACTAACAGAGAAAGGAATAGTATGTCTATATTTGGGGAAGATTTATCTGTTTTTAAAAGTTTATTACTGTTTTAATCACTTATCCAATTTTATTTGCTATCTTTGCAACATTATGCTGACAACAGGTAAAATAGAATACAATGCCATATCATTATTCTCCGGCGCAATGGGACTTGACCTCGGTATAGAAAAAGCTGGATTTAATATTCGTGCATGTGTTGAAATGGATAATTGGGCCATTGAAACCATAAAAAGAAATACCAACATTCCCGTTGCAGAAGGGGATATAAACAATATATCTACTGAAGAAATCTTGAATACAGCAGGCCTCCACAAAGAAGAAGTAACGCTTGTCGTCGGCGGCCCCCCATGCCAAGCTTTCTCTACGGCAGGAAGACAACGGGGATTTGCCGATTTCCGCGGCAATGTAATTATGCAATATCTCCGCGTTGTATCTGATATCAGGCCCAAATATTTCATTCTCGAAAACGTTAGAGGCCTATTGTCTGCAAAACTCAATGTTGTCCCCCCTGAATTTGAGAAAGAATACGGCTCTATAAAAGATACTAAAGGCAGTGTACTTCATTTTGTTACACACCAACTAAAGAAACTGGGGTATAGCATCAGCTACGCTTTGCTTGACTCTGCAAACTACGGAGTGCCTGAAAGGCGGGAACGAATGATTGTTATTGGACATTTAGGCGACAGAGTGCCCATACCATCCCCCACCCATTCTGAAAAAGGCATCTTAGGAACCAAACGTTGGATTACACTTCGTGAAGCAATAGGCGACCTTGAGGATCGAGTTGACCTGCATTATATTCCTTTGCGCCCTAAAAGCGTAAAGTATATGGAAATGCTCAAAGAAGGGCAGAACTGGAAAGACTTACCACCTCAATTAGCAGAAGAAGCTATGGGCAAAGCTTTTTATCTCTCAGGAGGAAAGACTGGCTTTCTTCGCCGTTTACGATTCGACCAACCTTCACCAACACTTGTTACCAGCCCCACCATGCCCGCCACATTGCTTTGCCACCCGACTAAACTCCGCCCTTTGGCTATTGAGGAATATGCACGTATTCAACAGTTCCCAGACAATTGGATTTTTGAGGGCAACATTCAAAAGGTATATAAACAAATCGGGAATGCCGTTCCCATAGGTTTGGGCTATGCAGCCGGAAAGCAAGTAATGAACCATATACAAGGGAAAATAAGTATAAACGAGGAGACCCAAAATAAAATTCCTTATTCAAGGTATAAAAATACGACTGACAATGAAATCTCTTCATTTTTTGAAGAGCGTGTATCATAAAAAAATATCTGCCTTATGGAAAGCATTATCAACGAAGTAAAAGAATATGTGAATTCTCATATTGGCGAGTTTCATCAGAAAAGAATTGAGAAACTCAAGACTTTAAGACTCGACAAACTTCTCAAGTCGAAAAATCCCTATATGTACAAGGCAAAAAACTTGAATAAAGCCAATGATGTTGTCGAGAGTATTGCCGCAGCCTACATGTCTTCTGCTGAAGAGTCCATCTTTGGCAACTGGCTCGAAGGGCTCGCCATATTTGTTGCCAGCAAGGTGTATAACGGACACAAGAGTGCTGTTGAAGGTATTGACCTTGAACTTGAAAAGAACGGGATTCATTATATCATCAGTGTGAAATCAGGCCCAAATTGGAGCAACTCTTCATCAATGGCATCATTGCGCGAAAAATTCAAAAAAGCACTACGCGTGTACCACACGAGTGGAAACAGTGGAAACATAATGGCTATCGAGGGGTGCTGTTACGGACAAGACAACAAAACAGACCGACATGACTACCACGAAAAGATATGCGGCCAAAAGTTTTGGGAACTCATTTCTGGCGACAGTGAATTATATAGAAAAATCATAGAGCCACTTGGGGCACGTGCCCATGAAGAGAATGCAGTTTACAAAATGCAGTACGACAAAATGATAAACGAATTTACTGCAGAGTTCATGAAGGAATACTGCAAAGAAGACTTTTCAATTGACTGGGAAAAGATTATCAAAATGAACTCAGGAATAAAATTAAAAAAAACAAGAAAAAACAACAAAGAATAGCTCATTGCTTCTTTTTTAAAAAAGCATCAAGTTATCACCTTACTTTTTAGATATATGACATTCAAAGAATTGGCCGAAAAAAGGTTTTCCTGCCGAAAATATGCCGCCCCCCCCGTCAGCAAGGAGGACACAGCGTATATCATGGAATGCATTCGACTGGCTCCCTCGGCCACCAACCGACAGCCATGGAAGTTTCTGGTCGTCACATCAGACGAGGGCAAGAGGCGCATGCGGCAGTGCTATGACCGCGAATGGTTTGCCACGGCACCGCTATACGTGGTCTGCCTGAAGGAGGCGGACGGCGGCTGGGTGCGCAAGGAAGACGGAAAGGCACACGCCGACATCGACCTCGGTATAGCCGTGGAACATCTATGTCTGGCTGCCGCCGAACGCGGACTGGGCACATGCTGGGTCTGCAATTTCGACGTAGCCGCCACCAAACAGCTGTTTCCCGTGGAAGGATTTGAGCCCGTGGCCATCGTGCCCGTCGGACACATCGCTCCCGACTGCCCGCTTCCGGAAAAGAAACGGAAAGCCGTGGATGAGATTATCGAAGAAATATAGAACGCTGAAAGCGTTGAGAACAAAAAGGAATCAGGCTGAACCCGAATCGGGATTCAGCCTGATTTTTCGTTTTAAAGCTTCCTCAAAATTATCTTTTATCTCACCATCTTCTTGCCCTTCACAATGAAGACGCCTCCGCGCCCATTCGGGTGCGCGTCGATGGCGGTATGGCTACGGCTGCTGCTGTGTGGCCGCGGGGTCGCCGACGGGCTGACAGCACCAGCGCGTGACCTTCATCATGACAGCGATGCCGGGCAACTCCTTGAGCAGATAGTAGCGGCGGCTGGCGCGCACCAGTCGTCCCTGCATGCCCTTCAAGGGCCCATGGGTGACGACAACGCGTGCCCCCTGCTTGAGGCGGGCTTCGCTCTGACTGAGATAGACCTTGGCGAGGATGTCGGGATTACACATGGCCTGAAACTCAAACATCTGTCGGGCAGGTATGAGGGCGGGGCGGCGGTCGTCCTTCGTGACGGTGACCAGACGCAAGGGACACGGCTGGTCGGCGAGGATGGCGCGCAGATCGGCAACGTCGTGGGTGAGCTTGACGAAAAGGAGATTTCTCACCACGGGGCGCAACACATGCTTCGGCTTGGCCTGAGCGTCCTCCACCCACGTCCACTCCATGGGCACAAAGACCGAAAGACCCAAATCACGCAAGCGGGCCGTAATGTCGAGCTGGCGCGGACTGAAGAGCTGCAAGGCCACCCAAGGGCAGCAGTCGCCCTCCTGCCGGAGGTCGAGCAGAGGCTGATCGTGCATGGCTTCAGCCATTTTGCCTTGAGAGTTCTGCATGTGGGGTTCTCGGTTCATGATGTGCAAAAATACACAAAACGATTCAATCATGCAAGGATTGAAACAAAAAAACGATGCATTCAAGTACAAGAATGGCACAAAAAAGGAGAGCCGCTGCTCTCCCACCTTGTTAACCTTAAATCTAATACTATGAAAAACACGTAGCAAAGATAGCGATAAATTTCCAACGACGATGGAAATCAGCACTAAAACCAACCGTTTTATAACATTCTTTAAGCTTTTCGGCCTTTTTCCATAGTTTATTATTCGTTTTCTTTCTGAATATCCCTGTGTCGGTCGGACGACCGCTGATGCCGCTCACGGGACATCAATGCGCAGGCCGTCGTAGGCGAAGCGGAAGCCCGGGGGCAGGCGGCGGTCGGCCTCGTCGATGAGTCCGATGCGGTGTGTGGTATGAATGAACCACGTCCGGCGTGCGCCGATGCGTCGGCTGAAGGCTATGGCGTCGTCGACAAGCATGTGGCTGTGGTGAGGCTTGCTGAAGCGCAAGGCATTGACAGCCAGCGTCTCGACGCCTTCGAGCAGGGGCAGCCGGTCACAATCGATGGTCTTCATATCGGTGATATAGGCCAGCCGACCGAAGCGATAGCCAAGGATGGGCAGACAGCCGTGCATCACTTCGACGGGCATGACACGGATGTCACCCACTTGCAACGGCTCGCCGGGCCGAAGAACATGAGTGCGGAGCCGGGGCACACCGGGATAAAGGTGGTCTGTGAAACAATAGGGAAAATTATGGCGCACCTGACGGATGGTCTCCTCGTTGCCATAGAGGTCGATGTCGCCAAACTGGCAGTAGGGCCGCAGGTCGTCAATGCCGCCCACGTGGTCGTAATGATGATGGGTAAGCAGCACTGCATTGATCTGGCGGAAGGGCTGTGGCATGA
Source organism: uncultured Prevotella sp. (assembly GCA_964411005.1). Classification (GTDB taxonomy): domain Bacteria; phylum Bacteroidota; class Bacteroidia; order Bacteroidales; family Bacteroidaceae; genus Prevotella. The sequence continues at coordinate 17,681 of CAYPJA010000026.1, forward strand.
GTTGCTGACGAATGTCGGGGCCGGCATCGATAAGGATACGTGTACGGGCCGTCTCCAAAAGACCTGCCGACCGCAGCCGCTTGTCGCGCCGGTCGGAGCTGCGGCAGACGTCGCATCGACATCCCAATACGGGCACGCCATGAGACGTGCCTGTGCCAAGAAACGTGAACTTCATCATGACTATTCCCTAAACAGAGTCAGACGATATTGACCTCGGGCTGCAGGTCTATGCCGAAGCGGTGACTCACATCGGCCTGTATGCGGTGCATGAGGCCGACGATGTCTGCCCCGGTGGCTCCACCACGGTTGACAAGCACGAGGGCCTGCTTGTCATGCACGCCCGCCGGACCAATCGACCGGCCTTTCCATCCGCACTGTTCTATCATCCAACCTGCCGGAATCTTGTAGGCCATCGGACGGCCATCAGAACCCTCTACGACATAATGAGGCATGCCGGGAAAGGCTTGTTGCAGAGCATGGAATTTATTCTCGTCGACAATCGGATTCATGAAGAAACTGCCAGCGTTGCCCACCCGGCGTGGGTCGGGCAACTTGTCGGCCCTAATGTCGATGATGGTCTGTCGCAGCTGCTGAGGTGTGGGCTGCTGGATGTGGTGCTCGGCAAGGGCCGCACGGATGTTGCCATAGTCGAGCTGGGGCGTGAAGGTGAGGGAGAAGCGATAGGTGACGTAGGTGATGAGGAAACGGTCGCGCCACTCGTGCTTGAAGCGGCTCTGCCGGTAGCTGTAGTGGCAGTCGGCATTCGAGAATCTGACCTTCCGCCCTGTGCCTATCTCGACGGCTTCCACGCTGTCAATGAGGTCACTCACCTCAGCACCATAGGCACCGATGTTCTGCACGGCACTGGCTCCCACCTCGCCGGGTATGGCCGAGAGGTTCTCAGCCCCATGCCAGCCGGCACCGACAGCGAGCTCGACCACGCTGTCCCACGTGCGGCCGGAGCCCACGCGCAGCAACATGCCGCCCTCGACGGGCTCCGAAGTCATATCGGTGATGGCCGAATGAACCACCGTGCCCGGATAGTCGGCCGTGAGCAGTAGGTCACTGCCACCACCCAGCAGCAGATAGGGACGGGTGAGCGTCTGCGCGATGGCGGCGGCTTCCTGCTCGCTCTCATACTCCAGGAAGCGGCGGCACGAGGCGTCGATGCCGAACGTGTTGTGCCGGAGCAGGCTGTAATGGAATCGTTCTTTCATGAAAATAACGTTTTTCTCAACTGTTGAACTTAAACAGCTTCCAGTGGCCATCCTTGCGGCGGAACGTGAGTTCAATCTCAAGCCCGTTGGCAATTCCGCGAATGACGAATATCTTCTGCGTACTCTCGCGGTAGGTCTGACCATACAGAATGTTGTAGATGGTGCCCGAGGGAATGATGGCTGGCTTGAAGAAGGGCCACTGCTCGGGCAAGATCACGCCGGTCTGATTCTCGAAGTCGTCATCGGGATCGGGCGAGGTGAAGGTCACCTCGTCGTTCATGCTGGCCACCTGAAACGCCGAGTCGGCTGCAAAATGCTCATAGAACTTGAGGAACGAGGCGTTCTTGTTCTCATACATGGGCTTGAAATGGATGGCTGTGAGCATGAACTGCCCGCGGATACGGTTGAACTCAAACTGCTCTACGGTCTTGGTCTTGAAGAAGATTTTCTCGACTGTCACATGAGCCACACCGGTATCCTTGACCAACTCCATCTGCCGCTTATCGTCGAAGATGAGCGTGTAATAATCCTGACGCATGAAAAAATGCTCCATTTGCCAGTTTTTCCTTTGTATGCGCTTGACAACCTTACCCTCTCTGGTAACGGGCAGGGGAAATTGCGTGCGCCGCAACTGCAGCTTGCGGTTGGCGGCAAAGTTGAAGAAGAAGTCGTCGAAAAGCTCGTCGGCCGTCTTGGGCATGGGTTGCTCGGCAATCACGCTGTCCTCAGGGCTGAGCGTGTCGGCTACGACCACTGAGTCGGACTGCGGTGCCTGCTCACGGAGAGGCCGCTTGTCGGAGCATCCGGCCACGGCAAAGCACGCCGCCAAGGCCACCAGGGCCCACCGGAAAATCATTCCACTCTTTCTCATAACGCGGCAAAATTACAACTTTTATTCGATATACAACACTATTTTCGTTTTTTATTACTACCTTTGCAGCAAATAAAAATCAATCCAAATTCGCAATATGCTATTAGATAAGATTCAGGAACTTCTGACCGAAGTGAGTGAGCTCACGGCGAAAAACGCCGACGATGTGGAACGGCTCCGGCTGAAGTATCTGAGCCGCAAGGGCGAGATAAACGCTCTGATGGCCGACTTCCGAAACGTCGCCGCCGACCAGAAGAAGGCCGTGGGCATCAAGATCAACGAGCTGAAGACGACGGCCCTCGAGAAAATCAACGAGCTGCGCGAGCAGGTGGAGACGAGGCAGGAGGCCGACGAGGCTCCCGACCTGACACGCACCGCCTACCCCATCGCCTTGGGCACGCGCCACCCGCTGACCATCGTGCGCAACGAGATCATCGACATCTTCCAGCGCATGGGCTTCACGCTCTTCAACGGTCCGGAAATTGACGACGACAAACATGTCTTCACAATGCTCAACTTTCCGCCCGACCATCCTGCACGCGACATGCAGGACACATTCTTCATCGAGCAGAGCAACTCAGCCGACGTGACCAAGAACGTGCTGCTGCGCAGCCACACGTCAGGCGACGAGGCCCACTACATGGAAACCCACGAGCCCCCCATCCGCATGATCTGCCCCGGACGCGTCTACCGCAACGAGGCCATCTCGGCCCGGGCCCACTGCTTCTTCCATCAGGTGGAGGGACTCTACGTCGACAAGGGCGTCAGCTTCACCGATCTCAAGCAGGTGCTGCTGACCTTTGCCCGCGAGATGTTCGGCGCCGACACCAAGATACGCCTGCGCCCCAGCTACTTCCCGTTCACGGAGCCCAGTGCCGAGATGGACATCTCGTGCAACATCTGTGGCGGCACGGGCTGCAACTTCTGCAAGCACACCGGCTGGGTGGAGATTTTGGGCTGCGGCATGGTGGATCCGCACGACCTCGCCGCCTGTGGCATCGACCCAGATGTCTACACGGGCTATGCCTTTGGCATGGGCGTGGAGCGCATCACCAATCTGAAATACCGTGTCAGCGACCTGCGCCTGTTCTCAGAAAACGACACGCGTTTCCTCGGCCAGTTCCAATCGGCATTCTGACCGTCTTCTCTTCTTCCGATACCCTTGCACGCGCATGGAGGTTCGCCCTTAGGGGGCGACTAACAGGGAACCGGGTGAGAATCCCGGACAGTCCCGCTGCTGTATGCCGTCTTTCAGGAGCAAACATCATAAGCCACTGGTCACAAGTTCAGACTGGGAAGGCGTTTGTCATCCGGACGGCGAGTCAGAAGACCTGCCTCCATCGCTTCTCTTTGAACGTCTTCGAGGAAAGACTGCAAAAGAACCATCATGTGCATTCAAACATACGTTATGGGCCTCGCCCTCTGCATGTCCACAGGACTTGCAGAGGCGCAGGCTGATTGTCGCGATGTGGCCGACTCCGTACGCCACATCCGCGAAGTGATAGTCGTGGCGCGCCCAGAAAAGGGCGAGGTCATCGCTCCGCAGACGCTCCGAGGCACAAGCCTGCAGCGTCTGGGCAGTCTCGCCGTGGCCGATGCGCTGCGCTATTTTGCCGGTCTGCAACTCAAAGACTATGGCGGCGTGGGCGGCATCAAGACGGTCGACGTCAGGGCCATGGGCTCGCAACACACAGCCGTGTTCTACGACGGCATCCAGCTCGGCAACGCACAGAACGGCCAGACCGACCTCTCGCAGCTCTCGCTCGACAACATGGAAGAGGTTGCTCTCTATAATGGCCAAAAAAGCGCGCTCCTCCAACCTGCCAGCGATTTTGCCAGCGGCGCATCCATCTATCTCCGCACACGCACGCCCCGCTTCAGCGACAACCGCCGACGCAACCTGCGGCTGCGCCTCGAAGGCGGATCGAGTGACCTGCTTCGCCTCTCGACCCTGTGGGAAGAAAGGCTCTCACACGGTGTCTCGTCGTCGTTCCTCGCCGCCTACCTCACCTCCAGCGGCCGCTACCGCTTCCGCTACCGCCGCAGCAATCTCGACGGAACCACCGCTTACGATACCACCGCCACCCGTCAAGGCGGCGACATCCACGCCCTGCGGACCGAGCTCAACCTCAACGGACTCCTCAACCGCGGCACCTGGCACCTCAAAGGCTATCTCTACCAGTCGGACCGAGGCATCCCTGGGGCCATCGTCAACAACGTCTGGCGACGGGCCGAGCGGCAGAAGGACCTCAACACCTTCGTGCAAGGCCGCCTGCAGAGCGACCTCACCGACCGCATCTCAACACAGTGGCTGGCCAAATATGCCTTCTACCGCACTCACTATCTCAACCGAGATACCACGCAGTTGCCCGTCGACAACCGCTACTGGCAACAGGAACTCTACGTGAGCACCGCCAACGCCTGCAAGCTGTGGCCCGGATGGATCGCCTCACTGAGCTACGACTTCCGCTGGAACAAGCTCAACGCCGACGTCCACGATTTTGCGCGGCCACGCCGCTACACCAATATGCTCAGCATCGCCACCGCAGCTCAATGGTCTCACGTCAGTCTGCAGGGGTCGTTGCTCGCCACGTTCGTACACGACATCACACGCAACGCCAACGCCGACCGTGCACACGCCCTCTCCAAGCTCACACCGGCCGTCTTCGTCAGTATCCGCCCCGGCAGCGGCAACGCCCTCTCCTTCCGCGCCTTCGCCAAGAAGGCTTTCCGCATGCCCACCTTCAACGACCTCTATTATACCAATATGGGCAACGCCCGTCTGCGTCCTGAAAGCACCATACAGTATGACGTGGGACTGCGTATCGCCCCCGTCTTCCGCAACAGCTGGCTGACGGGCCTCACGTTGCAGGCCGACGGCTATCTCAACGCCGTGCACGACAAAATCATCGCCTACCCCAAGGGACAGCAATTCCGATGGACAATGCTTAACCTGGGCAAGGTGCACATCAAGGGGTTCGACCTCTCTGGCACCATCACAGCCACCCCCATAAGCGACCTCACCGTCACAACCCATCTGCAATACACCTTTCAGGACGCGCGCGACGTGACGGATCCGGCCACACCTTATTATAAAGACCAAATTCCCTACGTGCCCCGCCACAGCGGAACCGTCAGCACGGCCATCACATGGCGGTCGTGCACGCTCCGTTACAGTTTTATCTACACCGGCGAACGCTACGACGAGCAGGAGAACATCACCTTCAACCACCTGCAACCCTGGTACACGAGCGACCTCAACCTGCAATACGAGTTCGCCGCGGCCGGCCTGCGATGGCGCGCCATGCTCACCGTCAGCAATCTCTTCAACCAGCATTATGAGGTCATCGCCAACTATCCCATGCCCGGACGCAACGCCACCATCGGCGTGCAGATGGAGCTCTGAGCGGGAAAGGAAAAACGAACATAAACAGAAAACAATGAAAAAGAGAAAAACGACATCGCTGCTACTCTGTCTCACGCTCCTCCTTGCCATCGCCTCCTGCCGCGAAGACGAGACCGTCATACAACCCGACCACCAGCCTACAGAGGTCAGCCCCACCTCCCTCGGCGGCCTCTACGTGCTCTGCGAAGGCAACATGGGTTCCAATAAGGCCACACTCGACTATCTCGACCTCGCCACCGGCATCTACAGCCGCAATATATATCCAGTCCGTAACCCCGGGCAGACGCTGGAACTTGGCGACGTGGGCAACGACATCAAGGTCTATGGCAGCCGCCTTTGGATGACCATCAACTGCTCCAACAAAGTGGAAGTGGCCTCAACGGCCACTGCTGTCAGCATCGGCCACGTCGACATTCCCAACTGCCGATCGCTGGCCTTCGACGGTGGCTACGCCTACGTCTCCAGCTACGTCGGAGCCATCGACACCCAAAGCATCCTCGGTGCCGTCTACAAGGTCGACACCGCCACGCTACGCATCGTCGGCAAGGTCAACGTAGGCTATCAGCCCGAAGAGATGGCCGTCGTGGGCCGACACCTCTACGTGGCCAACAGCGGCGGCTACAACGCACTGCAGGGCCACGGCTACGACAATCGCGTGAGCGTCATCGACCTCGACGCCTTCGCCTTGCAGGGTCACATCCACGTGGCCCCAAACCTGCTGCGCATCCGCGCCGACCGTCATGGGCAACTCTGGATTACCTCGCAGGGCGACTACAAGACGCTGCCGGGCAAAACCTACGTCGTGCAAGGCGGACACGTCACCGACTCGCTTGACCTCCCCGTCGGCGACTTCTCCCTTGCCGGCGACTCACTCTATTTCTACACGGCCACACCTCGTACCTTCGGCATCATCGACGTGCGCACCCACCAGGTAGTCAACAACCATCTGCTCGCCGACGAAGCGGCCTCCTCCCTGCGCACCCCTTACGGCCTCATCGTCAATCCGGAGACACGCGACCTATACGCCATGGATGCCACCAACTATGTCTCCAGCGGACGCCTCTTCTGCTTCGACCGCCACGGACGACAGCGCTGGAGCGTCGCTACTGGCGACATTCCCGGTCACGCCTGCTTCACCACTGCCGCAGGCAACGCCACCACCGACACCGTGGCGACCGATACAGCCGCCAGTCCCTACATAGCCGCCGTCGACGAATACGTGCCCGCGCCGGGCCAGTTTGTCAATCTCATGCCACAAGCCAGCGAAGAAGACACCCCGGCCTCCATGACACGAAAATGCACGGAGGCCCTCGCCGACAATGCCGGTGGCACCGTCTCGCTCGGCTCTTATGGCGGCTACATCACCTTCCATTTTCACCGACCCGTAAGTAATCTGCCAGGAGCCGATTTCCTCGTGCGCGGCAACAGCCATCCCGGTGCCGCCGAGCCCGGCATCGTCATGGTCTCGCAAGACGAGAACGGAAACGGCCTGCCCGACGACACCTGGTACGAGCTAAGCGGCAGTGCCGACGCCGACTCCACAGGGAAAGTCGTCTATGGCTACCGAATCACCTACACGCGAACCAACATGATCGACACCCCCTGGCACGACAACCTCGGCCGACAGGGCACCGTCGACCGCAACGGCTACCACACGCAGGAATACTTCCCCCTTTGGCTGCCCACCTCGCTCACCTTCACCGGCACCCTCCTACCACCCAACGGCCACGTCAATGCCACCGGTACCTTCTGGACACTCGACCAGCTTGGCTGGGGCTACGTCGACAACGACCCCTCGCGCGCAGGCTCCAGCTTCGACATCAGCAACGCCGTAGACGACCGCCGGCAGCCCGTCACGCTGCCCTACGTCGACTTCATACGCGTCTACACCGCCCAAAACCAACAGTGCGGATGGCTCGGCGAAACCTCCACCGAAATCACCGGAGCCGAACTACTGCACCCATAAAGGAGACTGGGAAATGGGGAACACGATTGTTTTTCCACTATTATTCACATACTATTTCTTATTTTAAACAAAACAAACATGAAGCAAATCTCTACTTTGATTCTCGCCGCCCTCCTCAGCGGAGCGGCCAGTGCACAGACCACCTTTGAAGACCAAGCCTCGCTGCTCAATGCCGACGGCTACTGGCGGGGCGACACACTCACCACCGACACCTACGACAACTGGGGCTTCCCAGCCTACCGCAACTACTTCACCTCCGGCGGATGGCGCTTCCAGTGCGACTACACTCCAGCCTGGGCAAGTTGGAGCGGCTACGCCCTAAGCAACCGCACCGCCACCACCTTCAACAAAGAGACCACCACGCCCGACCAGTTCAACAACGTCACCGGCCACGGTGCCAAGGGCAGCAACATCTTCTGCGTGGCCTACCCCTACGCTCTGCCCATCACCACCGCCGACGGAAAGCCACGCCCCGTGAGCGGACTCTGGATCACCAACACCGCCTACACTGCCAGTGCCATCGCCAACGGCGACGGACTGTCTACCGACAAACAGGGCAACTACACCGGCGACCAGGGCTTCACTGCGGCCGACTATCTGCGCGTCACCATCACCGGTACCCACGCCGACAGCACCACCGCCGCCGTAGACGTCTATCTGGCACGCGACGGACAGCAGCTCAAAGACTGGAAGTGGGTAGACCTCACCGCCCTCGGCGAGGTCATCGGCCTCAGCTTCGACTTCACCACCACGCGCAGCAACGCCTACGGCCCCACCACGCCTTCCTACTGTGCCATCGACGGCATCGACGATCCCGACAATACCCACATCGGCGGCATCACCAACACCGGCCACAACGTCCCCGTCGCCTACTACAGTCCTGACGGCCGACGCCTGCAACAACCCCGCCACGGCGTCAACATCGTTCGTTATGCTGACGGCACCAGCCGCAAAGTGATCTTCAAGTAAATTACCATTTGCCTAATTACGAATTACTAATTGTCTCTATCACAAATTAGTAATTCGTAATTAGCAACGTTTTTCTCCCTCTTTTCTTTTTTCTTCTGCCTTTTTTTGCTACCTTTGTCACCGTTTATGCCTATCAACAAAACAACAAAACTAAAAACGCAGTAATCATGTCTGAGACAATCCACAAGGCTCTCACCGGTGACTTCAGCAAGCGCAAAGCCTGCATGCTCGCCCTCACAGCCATCGTCACCCTCATCGTATGGAATCTCCCGTCAACCTGCTTCGGCATTGACGGACTCACCGTCGTACAGCAGCGCGTCATCGCCATCTTCGCCATGGCCGTGCTGCTCTGGCTCACCGAGGCCATCCCCGCCTGGGCAACTTCGGTCACCATCATCTTCGTGCTGCTCTTCTTCGTCAGTAACTCCTCGTTCAACTTCATGCAGGGACAGGAGGGCGAATACGGACAGCTGCTCGACTCTGTCGGCATCATGGCCTGCTTCGCCGACCCAACCATCATCCTCTTCCTCGGAGGCTTCATCCTTGCCATCGCCGCCACCAAGTCGGGACTCGACGTCATGATGGCCCGCGCCATGATCAAGCCCTTCGGCAACAAGAGCGAGAACGTGCTTCTCGGCTTCCTCCTCATCACGGGCATCTTCTCCATGTTCATCTCCAACACCGCCACCGCGGCCATGATGCTCACCTTCCTCACGCCCGTCTTCAAGTCGCTGCCCGCCAACGGCAAGGGCCGCATTGCCCTCACCATGGCCATACCCATCGGTGCCAACCTCGGAGGAATGGGAACGCCCATCGGAACACCACCCAACGCCTTCGCTTACAAGGTGCTTAACGACCCCGCCGGACTCAATATGAACATCGGATTCGGCGACTGGATTCTTATCATGGGCCCGCTCGTCATCGTGCTCCTGCTCATCGCCTGGGTCGTGCTACGTCGCTTCTTCCCCTTCTCGCAGAAGACCATCGAGCTCCACATCGAGGGCGGAGCCCACTGGAACTGGCGCACATGGGTCGTTGCCATCACCTTCGGCATCACTATCCTGCTTTGGGTTTTCGGTAAGCAGCTCGGCGTAAACGCCAACACAACCGCCATGTTGCCCATTGCCGTCTTCGCATTTACCGGCGTCATCACCGCCCGCGACCTGCAAGACATCGACTGGGGAGTCATCTGGATGGTAGCCGGCGGCTTCGCCCTCGGCATGGCCATGAACGGCACCGGCCTCGCCGAGGCCGCCATCAGTGCCATCCCGTTCGGCGCATGGAGCCCCATCGTAGTGCTCATTGCCGGCGGCGTGGTCTGCTATTTCCTCTCCAACTTCATCTCCAACACCGCCACCGCAGCCCTCCTCATCCCCATTCTCACCGTGGTCTGTGCCGGCATGGGCGACAAGCTGCAAGCCATCGGCGGCACCTCCACCGTGCTCATCGGCATTGCCGTAGCCGCCTCGGCCGCTATGTGCCTGCCCATATCCACGCCGCCTAACGCCATCGCCTACTCCACCGGACTCATCGAGCAGCGCGACATGGCCCGCAGCGGTCTCGTCATCGGCATCGTCACCCTCATCCTCGGCTTCACCCTGCTCATCGTAGCCGGAAAGGCCGGGATGCTATAAGCCGTAGACTGAAAACCAAACAAACCGCCCCCGACAAACCTGCCCACAACAGGCTTGCCGGGGGTATTTCCTTGCTATACAAGGAATGAGAACATTTTCCAGACAATCAACGCCATCATGACTTTAAAATAATAATAAAATCAATACTATTTTTCAAGATGAACAAGACCTTTTAAAAACTGAGTCTATCCTCACAAACTAATCCGCAATCATTCAAGTACCTGCAAAATGGTTTTGAATGATTACGGATTAGTGATGTAGACGTCAACCACTTAATTAAACTAACGGACAGATTATTTTGTTTCTTGGGTGAATGATTGAGCCTGTCTTGCGCATGACTCATAAACCTGCCAGTGAAAAGAAGAACAGGAAAACCGCATAAAATAGTGAGAAAAGGATTAATACAGAACTATTAGCTTAATGTTTACTGCAAAAGCAATAAAAAAGGACTGTTTTTTTTTGCACTTTTCCTGTTATTTTATTGCGTAATTAAAAAATATTGTTTTACTTTGCAACCGAGTTGTAGCCTTTCATAGGCAGAGCACTCAAGACATCGCGGTAAAAGAAGAAGAAGCGTTATGCTTATCTTGTAGTTGGAAACCTAGGAAATTTCACAACGTATGCAAGAGGTGGCATAGTGGTTCTCACGCTATAGGCGTGGGCTGCTATTTCCCAATTCGTGCATACAGGTTTTCCTAGGACCTCCAACTTAGAATCGGGCATAGAGGTTCACGCTTTCTTTATGTCAAATAATAGATCTCCTTAGGACTTAAGGATATGAAAAG
>CAYPJA010000027.1:0-28496 GCA_964411005.1 uncultured Prevotella sp.
CTCTACTCGCAGAAGTCGGAATATATCTTCGACCTCACCTATGCCTGCCATGAGGCAACAGAGCAATACCGCAAATTTAAGCAAAACGTACTGCCCTTTCGCAATTTCATCACCAACACCGATCAGGAAATAGCACGCTACGACTCGCTCATCAACAACCTCAGCCAGATGTATGCCCAGGCACTATCGCCTCGTGGGCGCATTGACCGCAACGTATGTCTCTCGCTGGCAATCATTATCAGCCGCACGTTGAAAGCGAACAGCGATCAGTTGCAGACCTATATTACCTATTATAATATGACGGAAAAGCAGCTGAAGAACCTCAACGACTATGCCAACCAGCGCTACAGTGACATTCAATCTAATATCTTCAGCAACGGCGGAACCAACTATTTCAACGTACTCTCGCAGCTTGGCTTGCAAATACACCAGTCAAAAGAAGTCATCAAAGAGAAATATTTCACCAACAGCAAAGCAAAATCGCAATGGGACCTTAAGTACATTTTTGGGCTCTTCATGGCCCTCTTCATCTATGGAGCCATTGCAGTGGGAGTTAATTTCGTAGCACTCAAATGGCTCATTCCACACCGATTGCGCTCCCAAGAGTTCATAGCCAAACGCACCTGCATCATCTTGGCCACGTCAGCAGTTACACTCGCCATCATTCTGATGATGCTGCGTTTCTTCTCCAACCAAAACTTCATTATCATGGCCAGTGGCATCCTCGTAGAATATACGTGGCTGCAAAGTGTTATTCTTCTCTCACTTCTCTTCCGGCTCGACAGCAAGCAAATCATGTCGGCTTTCCGCCTCTACAGCCCCATCATGGCCGTGGGGTTCATCGTTATAGCCTTCCGCGTCGTGCTCATTCCCAATGAGCTTGTCAATCTGCTACTCCCCCCCCTCCTTCTCATCGCCACAGTTTGGCAATGGAACGTCATCGGACGCCACCAGCGCAACGTTCCCAAGAGCGACGTCACCTATACCTATGCATCACAGATAGTATTCATCGTGTCGGTCATCGCCTCTTGGCTCGGCTACACGCTCTTCGCCGTACAGCTGCTCATTTGGTGGGTCATGCAGCTGACATGCATTCTCACACTAACCTGCCTCTCTGGATGGCTCAACAACTATTCGGCACATCACAAATTGTCCGAGAAACCCATCACGCAGACTTGGCTTTATAATCTCATCAAGGATGCCGCCATCCCCATCATGGGCACCTTCTCGTTCATCATCTCCATCTATTGGGCCGCTGACGTATTCAATCTCAGCGACACGACATGGCGATTGTTCACAGGCCTATTCATCGACACCAAAAACTTCTCTGCCTCACTGTTCAGCATCGTACAGGTCATTACGCTTTATTTCCTCTTCAAATATATCAACGCAACGGCTAAGGAATTACTACGCTTGCATTTCGAGCAGAGTGACCACACTACGGCCGCCTCTCGTAACGTGATGACTAAGAATGTACTGCAAGTCATCGTATGGGGCATCTGGCTGCTCATCACACTCAATATTTTCCACATTAGCAATACATGGCTCGTTGTCGTCTCGGGAGGTCTATCCACCGGTATCGGATTCGCCATGAAGGATATCCTCGAAAACATTTATTATGGCATATCGCTAATGGCCGGGCGCGTGAAGATTGGAGACTACATCGTTGTCGACAACATCCGCGGACGTGTCTCATCCATCAACTACACGTCAACGATGGTCGAGGCCACCGACGGTTCTGTCATCGCTTTCCAAAACTCACAACTGTTCACCAAGAACTATAAGAACATGACCAAGAACCATGGCTACGAACTCGACGTCCTTGAAGTAGGCGTTGCTTATGGCACCGACATCCCGAAGGTGAAGCAACTCCTCCACGACGCCATCATGAAACTTGATTGCATCTACAAGAAACGCGACGTCTCCATTGTGCTGAAGAGTTTTGGCGACAGTTCCATCAATTTGAAGATACTCGTTTGGGTACCTGTGCTCACGCAATCCAGCGCAGACGGCAAAGTACTGGAATGCGTCTACAAGACACTCAACGACTATCATATCGAAATACCATTCCCACAGCGTGACATTCGCATTATCCATGCCAACAATGCCGACATAGCTGAGGCAGAAGAAAGAGAACGTGAATCATTGGCCCAAAAGAAGGTCAAGTAAGCGTGCAAGAACAATCGAAGGAACTTATATTAGAATGATCCGTCGCATGACAAGCACGACGAGGAACAACCCAAGTATACGATAAAAACAAGGGCGTATCCACACTGATGGATACGCCCTTGTTTATATGCGCTTTCCTTCCAGAAGGAAGAAAAGCGCACCTATTCCGCCGTTTTGCTTAGAAATTATAGTAGAGACCAAAGGTCAGGTTGTTCCCATTGAAGTCAGCGCCCCACTCCTGAACCTTGCTGTCACTATCCTTATACTTAGCCTGCTGCCATCCGAGCATTCCAACATGAGCGACAAAGCTCAAACACTCGTTCAAATTCACCTCAACACCCGGCTTCAAACCGACCTGCCATGCATTAATGGAAGTGGTAGCAGCATCAGCATGATTGTAGTGAGTATAACCGAAACCGAGGTCAGCAAACACGTTCACATACTTAGAATGAACGAAAGTATAACGCGCGTATGGCTGCACCGTGAAATAGTTGCGCAGGCCAACACTGTTCGACTCTGTAATGCTCATGGGATTGCCTTTACCAAAGCCCACAGTCGTACCAATAGCCCAGTCGTTATTCAGATTGTAACCGATCTCTGGCAAGACAGCATACGCAGTCTTCGAGTCATTGTCATTCACCTTCTGTGAACTGACCCCAAAGTTTCCACCCAGATAAACCTGAGCCGATGCGCTGACTGCAACTACTGCAGCAGCCAAAGTCATGAAAATCTTCTTCATTTGTTTTACTTAGCTTAAATTAGTTATACATGTTATCTAAGACAATCTCCTGTTGGCAGTTGTGCACGTACACACTACTTTTCGATTGCAGCTACAAAAGTAAACTATATTTTTCTATGAAAAAAGCTTTTAGACATTTTTTTGGTTTTCAACCTTAAATGAATGTTAAATCGTTGGTGTTGCTTTACGTTTTGTGTACCTTTGCATTGAACATACATTATTTTATATAGTGGATAAGCAAATATTCATCGCCGGGCCATGTGTCATCGAATCAGCCGAATTGCTCGATACCGTCGCCCGAACGCTCATCGGAATCAACAACCGACAGGGCACCAACATCATATTCAAAGCATCGTTCGACAAGGCCAACCGCACATCGATTCACTCATTTCGTGGGCCAGGCATCGAGAAGGGATTACAGATGCTGGCCGACATCAAGTCACGCTACGGCCTGTGCATCACCACCGACATCCACGAAAGTTGGCAGGCCGCACCGGCAGGAGAAGTTTGCGACGTACTGCAAATTCCTGCCTTCCTGTGTCGCCAAACCGACTTGCTCGTGGCTGCCGCACGCACGGGCCGCGTAGTGAACATCAAAAAAGCGCAGTTTCTCAGTGGGCGCGACATGCGCTACCCTGTCGAAAAAGCTCTTGACAGCGGCGCGCGGGAAGTTTGGCTTACCGAACGTGGCAACTGCTTTGGCTACAACAACCTCGTTGTCGACTTCCGCAATATTCCTGACATGAAAGATATCGTGCCAACCGTTATCATGGACTGTACTCATAGCGTACAGCGCCCGTCTGCAGGTAACGGGAATACCGTCGGCGACCGCAAGTTTGTCCCCTCAATGGCACTGGCCGCCAAGGCCTTCGGAGCCACAGGCTACTTCTTTGAAGTGCATCCTACCCCCGACCATGGACTTTCCGATGCTGCCAACATGCTGGAACTGGACAAACTGGAAGGATTAATTGAGGAGTTGAGGAAATAAAGTAATGTAATCATGGACGACAAGCACTCTGAACGCCTGACGAAGGCAAAAGAATATGCCATACAATGCCTCCTTGACGAGGCTGAAGCCGTGAAGGGCCTCATCGGACAACTCGATGACAATTTCGAGAAGGCCGTAGAGATGATATACCACTGCAAGGGTAAGGTGATTGTCACTGGCGTGGGCAAGAGCGGGCACATTGGAGCCAAGATTGCAGCCACTCTCTCCTCGACGGGCACACCCGCCTTCTTCATCAATCCCCTCGATGCCTACCATGGTGATCTCGGTGTTGCCACGGCCGACGACATTGTTCTGGCACTCAGCAACTCCGGGCAGACCGATGAACTGTTGCGCTTCATACCCATCCTGCTACACATGCATGTGCCTATCATCGGTATGAGCCGAAACCCACAGTCACTGCTCGCCAAATACGCCACCGTACATATCAAGGTGTGGGTGGATCACGAAGCATGCCCACTCAATCTCGCGCCGACATCATCGACGACAGCAGCCTTAGCCATGGGCGACTCGCTGGCTGTAGCACTGATGGAGATACGCGACTTCAAGCCACGCGACTTCGCCCATTTTCACCCGGGCGGCGAACTTGGTCGGCGTCTGCTCACCACAGCTGAAGACGTGATGCGTACCGACGATTTGCCCATCGTACCGCAGGACATGCACCTCGGTGAAGCCATCATCCATGTGAGCAAAGGTAAACTGGGACTCGGCGTATCGCTTGACACCGATAACCGCGTAATCGGCCTCATCACCGACGGCGACATTCGACGTGCTATGGAACGCTGGCAAGCCAAATTCTTCGACCATACCGTCAGCGATATTATGACACGCGACCCGAAGATAGTGTCCACCAAAACTAAAATCACAGAGATACAGCGCATCATGCACGTTAACAAAATCCACTCCGTGCTCGTCACCGACAAAAAACTCCGCCTGCTCGGCATCGTCGACAGCTATGCGGCGGCACTGATGTAGACAGGTAATGAGCTTTGCAGATACGCATTTCACCGATGGGAATCAAGGAAATGAACTTTCGAATCAAGATACTTTTCTTTTTTATATGGACGTACGCATTGGGAAATGCGCAGACCGCCGATTCGTTGATAATCAGACAGTTGAAGGAACGCCACATAACCTTCTCGCACGACAATTCCATCGTCCTGCTCAAAAACGGGCAGGAGAAGTTTGACGATATGTTTCAAGCCATTCGGCAGGCCAAAAGTTCCATTCACCTGGAATACTTCAATTTCCGCAACGACTCCATTGCGCGCCTTCTTTTCACCCTTCTCGAACAGAAAGTGGCCGAAGGTGTGGAAGTACGCGCACTGTTTGACGCCTTCGGAAACTCCAGCAACAACCGTCCGCTGAAACGTTATCACCTCGACTCTATCCGTGCTAAAGGCATCGAAATTTACAAATTTGACCCTATCACGTTCCCGTGGGTCAACCATGTTTTCTCACGCGACCACCGCAAGATTGTCGTCATAGATGGACAGATTGCCTACACTGGCGGTATGAATGTTGCCGACTATTACATCAAGGGAACGCAGCAGGTGGGAGAATGGCACGACATGCACTGCCGTATAGACGGTTCTGAGGTCAACACCCTGCAACGCATCTTCCTGCGTATATGGAACAAAGTGTCCGGCCAAAACGTTTATGGAGCCAAATACTATCGTGGATGGCGTCCTGCCGACTATTTCTATGGACTGAAACCAGACACGACACCCACACGTTACCACAAGACGGTAGGCGTCATCAACCGCGAGCCCCACACCAGCAACGACATCATACGCTTCTTTTACACCAACGCCATCAACGACGCACACGACTCCATCAAAATCATCAACCCCTACTTCACGCTCAACCGCCCCCTTATGAAGGCACTCAAACGAGCTGTGAAACGAGGAGTGAAAGTCGACATCATGCTTTCCACACGAAGCGACATTCCTCTCACTCCCGACTGCGGATTCTACAATGCTCACAAACTGATGAAAGCTGGATGCAACATTTGGATGTACACGCGAGGCTTTCATCATACCAAGATTATCATGGTCGATGGACAGTTCTGCACCGTTGGATCTGCCAATCTCAACGCGCGCAGCTTAAGTTGGGACTATGAGGAGAATCTGGTCATCGTAGACCCTTATACTACCCAGCAATTGGAAAATCTTTTTGAGTCCAACAAGAAAGACAGCTGGCTCATGACGGAAGAACGATGGGATAAATGGCGCACGCCCTGGCAGAAGTTCCGAGGTTGGATTGGCAAGCGTCTGGCACCTTTCCTGTAAAAACAAACTTGCCTATGCCACAACCCAAGATTGCCATCATCGATCCCAACACACTGTCGGTGATAGGTTTAAGACAAATTCTGCAAGAGGTCATCCCCATCATGGAGGTGAATACTTTTCTTTCTTTAGACGAGCTGCGACAACACGATGCCGACAGCTTCGTCCACTATTTTGTGGCACAAAACATCGTCATTGCCAACATGGCGTTCTTCCTACAACGGCGCATGAAGACCATCGTGCTCACACTCTCCCGAAATCCACAAAACCAACTGGCCGCTTTCCATAGCATCTGCGTCAATGCCACCGAAGACGAGCTCATCAAGTCGCTGCTCACGTTGGAGCAACACGCCCACGCCCACGGCAAAAATCTGCCGCCTATGCCACAACAAATCCAAACAAAAACGCTGAGTGACCGCGAGATAGAAGTACTCTCACTCATCGTTCAGGGATATATCAATAAGGAAATTGCCGATCGGCTCAACATCGGCCTCACCACCGTCATCACGCACCGCAAAAACATCATGGACAAACTGGGACTTAAGAGTGTCTCAGCTCTCACCATTTACGCCGTCATGCACGGATACGTCGACATCAGCAAGATTTAGAGAGGGGCAAGCAAACCGGAAATCCTCACAACTTCACGGACGATATGTCTACAAGGTTGTTCACTATAGCGTAGATGGTCAGTCCTGCCGGCGAATGAATCTGCAATTTGCGGGCTATATTACGACGATGGGTGATGACGGTATTGATGGAAATGCACAGATGGTCGGCTATCTCTTTGTTAGTCATGCCCTGTACCAGACTCACGATAACATCCTTTTCACGATCGCTGAGAGTCTCCTGACCGCTTGGATTCTGATTGATCATCTTCGAGATCTGAACACTGACATCGCTCTGTCGGCTCTTGATCTCCAGCCGCCGAATGGCTGGAATGAAGATTTCGTCCTCCACCTGCGCATGCATGTTCAGCCATTCCTCATTATTGTAGATGTCATAGAGAGTAGCCGTAAGTTGATTGTTGCGAAGGCCATCAGAGGGAAGATACTTGATGATAATGTTCTTCAGCTCGCGCAGTTTCTGATCCGTCTGCCCGTGATGCTTCGAGAAAGTGTCTATGTCATAGTTGCTGATAGGTCGCCCCTCCAACAACGATTGCACATAGGGAAACACGGTCTTCTCCTCGTAGCGCATATGGCTTTGTATGCTGTGCGCGTATTCATCATACAGCTTCAATATGAGCCGTGCCAGATTATCATTCTCGTCGAGAGCCTCGGTCAACTCCTTCCGGATGAACGGCAACTGAAATTCTATAAAGTAAGCATGACTGGCTGTCAGATAATGGACAAGCGTCGGCACAGACAGACGGTCGGCATCAGAAAGATCACGGTAACCATTGATAGAAAAATTGACTATCGACAGAAAAGTATATGTGTCAACATTCTGCTCATCACACACCTCCTGAACGGTCTTGTCTCCAAAGCCCAGATTGATGCCAAAGGAACCTAAACTCTGAAGAATGTTATAGTTGTCACTGATGATACTAATCATTTTATCACCAGCCTCATACATCTTCTGATTCTTCATATACCTATTAATATACGTTTAGCACTGCAAAAGTAACAATTTTGTATGGAATAGGAATCGTCCTCACTCTGTTTTTTTCACCTGCGACCCATAAATACCTACAAATGATGAGTGGCAGAGAATACCAACATCTGAGTATTGCGCAAACATCGAAATACCATTAATTTTGCAACCGTAAATCAAGAAAAAAAATCAATTGAAAGAAATAAATATCAAAAGTGCAGTGATGATTACCACTCTTGATTCGTCAATGAAACCAACGCGATTGACCAATTCAATTATATGTGCGTCCAAACATTGGGGACAAGAACGCAACCAGAAATCTGCACTTTTGTTTTTATCTTTACTTACCTTTCAAACATTGGCTATAAAACGACCAACCATCAGGATTATTCCGGACGCCAAGGCCCCTCCTTTTCGATTCGGCATCATCGGTTCACGAGCCTTTCGTCAACCGGTATGGCGTTCTATAACTGCAAGAAAACCATCACTTTAAGCACTAATTGATCAATATTTCATGATTTTTAGGTATTGCGCAAATCCCGTTAACGCCATACCTTTGCATTCGAAAACAAACATTAATTTCCATAGAATGAATAAACTCACAATTGGTATGCTGGGTGGCCTGCTGATGACAGGTTCCGTTTCGCCAGCCTTTGCTGCCGATCCACCGGCAAGCAATGCCACCCCCAAGAATCAAACAACACAGTATGATGACTTCTCCCAATGGCGTATTGGCGGCTATGGAGAGATGCTGGCCCGTTTTAAGGACTACGGACAGAATCGCTACACCGGCACATCCAACGGTACGCTGAAGAAAGACCACAACGAAATTTCCATCCCACGCTTCGTATTGCAAGGTGAATACAAGTTCTCTTCCAAATGGATTTTGGGAGCGGAAATCGAATTTGAGGCCGGCGGCACGGGCTCTGCCTATGAGATAGAGGAAGGATCCGGATCCGAGAATGGCGAGTATGAAACCGAGACTGAAAAAGGTGGCGAGGTCGCTCTGGAACAATTCCACATCACACGTCTCATCACTCCGGCCTTCAATGTACGCGTCGGCCACATGGTGTTGCCTGTCGGACTGTCCAATACTCACCACGAGCCACTCTTTTTCTTCTCTGCCTCACGCCCCGAGAGCGAAACCGAAATCATTCCCTCCACGTGGCATGAGACCGGCTTGGAGTTCTTCGGCGACTTCGGCAAGGGGTTAGCATCGTTCAGCTATCAGGCTATGATCACCTCCGGACTGAATCCCGACGGATTCGGCAAATACAACTGGGTTAAAAATGGCAAACAGGGAGCCTTCGAGTTCGACAACTTCACCGCCCCAGCCTATACGTTGCGCCTCAACTGGACAGGTGTGCCTGGCCTGCGTCTCGGTTTTAGCACATTCATCAACCCCAATGCAGGAAAGAACTGCGAGAAGTTGACCAGCTACGATAACGAAGACGCTATCAACATCTATCTTTATTCGTTTGATGCACAATATGTCAACCGCTATGTCACGGCACGCGCCAACGTGATTCACGGCTACCTATCCAACAGCGACGGCATCAACAGCCACTCCGTATCCTCCTCATCACCTTACGGAACGCGCAAGCGTGGCGTTGGCTCCCACGCATTGGGCTACAATGCCGAGCTCGGCATCAATATCGCCAGTTTCTTCCGCAACCCGAAGTTCCCGGTGATTTATCCTTTCGCACAATATGCCTACTACAATCCGCAGGAGTCAGTCGCCAGCACTACGACACGCGACCCCCGCGCACAGGTCAGCATGTGGACCTTCGGCCTCAATTGGAAACCACTGCCGTCCCTCGTAGTGAAAGCCGACTATGCCACACGTCAAATTGGTACACACGCCGTGTTCGCCAAAGGACAGTACAACTCAGAGAACGAGTTCCGTGTAGCCGTTGCTTACACACTCTACTACGGCAAAAAATAACTCAAACATACATAATCAACAACTTATTTTAACGTACAAAACAATGAAGAAAAATTTATTGCTTCTGGGTCTTCTCGCTATGGGCCTGGCTTTCACAGCCTGCAGCGACGATGACGATGACAACAAGAAGACTGACAACGGCGCCAAGACCGAGCAGGAAATCATCGATGAAATCGATGCCGAGGACAATGTAGACTACACTTCCGCCAACGCTACCGCTTGGGGCAACTACATGCGTGCCGTTGACTCACTGCTGCTCAACGACGCCACAACACTCTATGACGACTGGACAGTGAGCTATCAGAAGGGTGACTCCTATCAGCAGCAGTTCAAGAATCATCAGGTGTCCGGCCTGACAACAGGTCTTGCCTGCCTGGAGCAGATCATCGACGGCATGGCCGAAATCGCCAACGAGGTCGGCGAGTCGAAAATCGGCGAGCCTTTGGCTAAGTACACAGCCAACTGGATGAACAAGGCAAACATGCGTGAAGGTCTCTACGCTGTGGAATCTTGGTATAGCTGGCACTCACGTGACGACTATTCCAACAACATCCTCTCCATCCGTAATGCTTACTTTGGTGTCTACGACAAGAGCATCAACAACCGGACAAACACGCCGGCTGCCAACTCAATGTACAACACCGTGAATTCTATCAATCCAACGCTGAACAAGCAGCTGGTGAATGCCATCGACGGTGCCATTGCAGCCATTCAGGCCATCCCACAGCCGTTCCGCAACCACATCAATTCGACAGAGTCGAAAGCCGCACAGGCAGCTTGCGCCACGCTGAGCGCCCTGCTCACTCATGAGCTGAAAACATTCTTTGAGGACAACGCCAAGACCGATGCCGTCTGCGATCCTATCGTGGCCAACATCGTCGACAACGTCATCGTGCCCACCAGCAAGGACCTGCGCGACCTCATTAGCGCTATGCACAATGAGGTCATCTCCTTCCAGCGCAATCCGTCCAATGCCGGATTCGCCGCGCTTGGCAAGGCTTGGATTGCCGCCCGTCAGCCGTGGGAGTCGTTTGAGGCATTCCTCTTCGGCCCTGTATCCGATGATGGACTCGACCCGAACATGGACTCATGGCCGCTCGACAAAGACGGAATCGTGAGCCTGCTCTCATCTCAGAACTGGAACCAAATGAAATGGGACGGCAACTACACCAACGACGAAGACAGCGAGGAAGGTCAGAAGATTGCTGCCGCTCAGAACCTGCGTGGTTTCCACACCATGGAGTTCTTGATTTTCAAGAACGGTCAGCCGCGCACCGTTAAGTAAATTTGAGAGGGACACTTCCCACATCTAAAGCGAGGTCAAAGGCTGCATGCCTTTGGCTTCGCTATTGTACGCTAAAATAAAGATTATAAAAAAACAAGTATGAAAATTGTCAAATACGCCTTATTTTTCACCGCAGCATTAGCACTGACGGCCTGTGACGATGACGACCAACTGACAGCCGACGACATCCAGGTTCCCAATGGCTATGCCCTGTCGGCAGGCATCTCCACCGAATTCTCACGGTCCGCATTCTCCTATGACCAGGAAGCCATGTGGGTATCAGGAGCCTATCTGACCAAGTTCAAGACCGGTGACCGACTCTACGACAACGTCACAACGAGCAACTACAATCATCATGGCGGTGGACTCGGACCTGTTTATGCAGGCTTTAGCTGTGGCAGTTGTCACCGCAATGCCGGCCGCACAGAGCCTTCCTATTGGACTGCCTTCAAGAATGGTAGCGACAAGGCCACCGGCGACTACGGTTTCTCGTCAATGCTCTGCTATGTGACACGCAAGAACGGAAAGTTCTTCCAAAACTACGGCCGCGTCATCCACGACAACACCATCTACGGCGTCACACCTGAAGGCGAAATTCACTTCGAAATTGACTCTGCCACCTATCACTTCCCCGACGGCGAGCCCTACACGCTCTGCTATCCCAAGTTCTACATCACTAAATGGTATGCCGACAGCATCAGGCCCGAAGACATGTTCATCTCCGTGCGCACACCGCTCCGTCACGTCGGTATGGGACAGATTATGGCACTCGACCGTGAGGAAATCAAGCAGCTTGCCGTCAAGAGCAACTATCCAGAATGGGGAATCAGTGGCCGTTGCAACGTGGTTTCCGAGAAGAATGTCAGCCAAATTGGCGTCGGTGGCAATAAGGCTCACCATGGCGACTTGACCGTCGAGTTAGGCTACTCGTCGGACATGGGTCTCACCAATTCACGCTATCCGGAGGAAATCTGCCGTGGACAGAAGCAAGTCGACGAAGGATCGATGATGGGTCTGAGCTATGAGATGCTCGACGTAAGCACCGAGGACATGGAAGCTGTCGACTTGTACATGCAAGGCTTGGGCGTTCCTGCGCGCCGCGATGTCAATGATCCCGACGTACAAGCAGGTGAGAAACTGTTCTACAAGGCCGGTTGCCACCTCTGCCACGTCGTCACCCTGCACACCAATGCCCGGGGCACGACTCTGCTCGCCGGCATGACGCTTCCATGGCTCGGTGGACGTCAGGAGATTCATCCCTATTCCGACTTCCTTATCCACGACATGGGATCTGAAATCATGGGCGTAGGTCTCAACGACAATATGGTCAGCGGTCTGGCCCGTGGTAACGAGTGGCGCACCACGCCACTGTGGGGCATCGGCCTGCAGAATCTTGTCAACGGTCACACCTACTTCCTTCACGACGGCCGCGCGCGCAACTTCACCGAAGCCATCATGTGGCACGGCGGCGAGGGGCAGGCCAGCCGTGAGAAGTTCGCCCACTTCAACAAGGCCCAACGTGCCCAGCTCATCCGTTTCTTGCAGAGCCTCTGATTAGGGAAGAGACCATCCCTGTATTGATAGAGACAATAACAAACGGATATTCATAAAATAAAAAAGGGATTTAGAAGTTAAACAAAATAGAAAACTATCATAATGAAACAGAACCGTATTTACGCTGCTCTGCTCGCAGCAGGTTTGTCGTCGGCGGCTTTCGCCGGTACGGCAGTCACCACCGACACCGAGGCCGACAACCTCAGCAAGGAAACCATCGAGATGAATAACACATCGACAGCCCTCGACGAGGCACTGGAAAATCGCCACGAGGTGCAATACGACATGGAAAACGGCGTCATCCCAATCGCCGACAACCGTGGTTTCTCACTGCAATCAAAGGATGGAAAGTTCATCCTGAAGCCTTATCTGATGCTCCAAACGTTGCTCAACTACAACTACTACGACGACGAGGGACTTGACAAAGCCTACAATCAAGACAATGTGGCCAACTCCGGCTTCTCCATTCCCTTCGGCATTATTGGCTTCACGGGTAAGGCTTTCGGCAAGATTGACTACAACGTGAGCGTCAACGCAGCAGCCAATGGCGGTGCCATCCTCCAGCAGGCATGGATAGACTATACCGTCAATCCGGCCATCCGCTTTCGTGTGGGTAAGCAGAAGACCCCATTCACGGGTGCCTTCCTCACCACGCTGGGCGAGACCCTGTTCCCTCAGACACCCATCTCACTGAGCGCAACAACCATCATGCCCTACTCGCTCAACGCCATCAATCCAAGCATGAGCACAGGGTGGGATCTCGGTGTCAAGATGCACGGCCTCATCGCCAATAAGTGGGGCTACGAGTTAGGCATCTTCAACGGCACAGGCGGCAGTGTCAACAGTGCCACAAAGGGCTTCAGCGACGACAACCACCTGCCCTCACTGCTCTATGCCGGCCGCATCACTTATCAAGGAAACGGAGCCATGCCAATGACGCAAGGCAACCCAAATCTCATCAACCGTCCCACAAAATATCTAATCGGACTGTCATTCAACTACAATAACGAAGCCGAATATGAGTCGACCAACGACTTCCGTGCCGGCTTCGAGTTCGCACTGCTCAGCGGACGCTGGTCGGCCGCAGCCGAGTGCTACTACATGAATGTCGACTTCACACACCGTCAGAAGATTGACGAAAGCTACAATTTCTGGGGCGCTTACGCACAGGTGGGCTACTTTGTGACCCACGATTGGCAAATCGGTGCACGCTACGATTGGATGGACCGCAACGGTAACCACAAGGACGGCAGCATCAATCTGCCCGCAGTAGTGTGCAATTACTTCGTACCCAACACAAACATCAAGCTCTCGGCCATGTATCAGTATATGGGCCGCTGGGGCCACGACACGCAACTCGACCGCGACCTCGACGACCTCGGCCTGGCCACCCATCAGGCTTGCGTGATGCTCCAATATGCTTTCTAAGGGATACAGCTTATGAAGAAAAGTTTATTCTTAATCCCCTTGACCGCACTTCTTCTCCTCGCCTCCTGCGACGACGGGACCATCGAGGAGAAGGAGGCGGCCTACTCCACGGGAAAAATCGTCAAAGTGGAAGGTCAAGTGACAGGTCTCAACACATGGCCTGCCCACTACAATGTCGCCATTGCCGGCTTCACAGAGCAAGCCAACAACGAGCCCTCTCCTTATGCCACCATCTCCAAGGTGCTCACCACCGATGCCCAAGGCAATGTAAGCATCGTGCTGTCAGCCATCACCGGCAACGTGAAAGACGTAGAACTTTGCGTACTCAACAGCCTGCGACAGCGTGTGATGACCTTCGCCTCAGAGGACATATCTTCGGCTACTGATGACGACACCATCCGCATCAACTTCGGAACCGTCGACGTGAGTGCCCTTGCCGCCATTCAGGTCGGTCTGTTCAACGTGAGTTGCATAGGTTGCCACGGCTCGAACGGCTTTTCCGGAGGCGGCCTAAACCTCACCGAAGGCCATGCCTACGCATCGCTGGTCAACCTGCCTTCAACGAAAGTACCTGAGAAGAATCGCGTGACACCCGGCGATGCCGCCAACAGCGTGCTCTACGAGGTCATCAACGACAGCACTTTCACGGAGACTTGGCGCGAAAACCACAAAGACATCCTCAACAAAGACCGCACCGCAGAGTTGATTTACCTCGTCAAAGAGTGGATCAATAGCGGAGCAAAAAATTAGTTCAATACATTTTATTCCCCGCTTCCATATCAGATGAAAGTCATCAAGTATGCAATACTTACGCTCTATGTAGTCATCATCGGCGTGCTTGGGTATGCCACCTTCTTAGGTCAGGCAGAAGGAGCCGGTGCGGCTGCCACCCACATCTATCACACGCCATGGTTCTGCCTGCTATGGGCACTGCTGGTATTATCGTCGGGGATCTATCTGACAAAGAGAAAGCTGTACCGTCAGCTTCCTCTTTGTCTTCTTCATATTTCTTTTATCATCATTCTCATCGGTGCCATGATCACCTTTCTCTTTGGCAAGAAAGGCACGATGCATCTGCGTCAGGGTAAGGCTTCCGCTGCCTATATCACCCAAGACAAGCATATCGGAAATCTCCCATTCCAGCTGACGCTCGACCGGTTTCAGGTCAAATACTACCCAGGCACACACGCCCCATCCGATTTCATCAGCCACATCCATAGAGACGGTGCCGACGGCCAACGCGAGAAAGCCGTCATCTCGATGAACAACATCTATCGTAGCCACGGCTACCGCTTCTATCAGAGCAGCTTCGACACGGACATGAAGGGCACCGTCCTCTCGGTCAACTACGACCCGTGGGGCACAGGCGTTACCTATTTCGGCTACGCCCTGCTGGCTCTGTCGATGATTCTCACGCTCTTCGACCGCCATCAGGAGTTTCGGCGGTTGCTCAACTCCCCCGCCTTGAGGCGTGGCCTGTGCCTCCTTGCCATCTGCAGCAGCGTTCATCAGACAGCCTCAGCACGCAGCATCCCTACCATCAACGAGCAGAAAGCCGAAGAAGTGGCCCGCTATCAAGTGGTCTACAACGACCGCATCGTCCCCCTCAACACGGTTGCCATCGACTTCATGCGGAAAGTTTATGGCAAGACCAGCTACAAGGGTCTGTCGGCCGAACAGGTCATCTACGGTTGGATGGCCCGTCCCGAAGTATGGAAAGAGGAGAAGATGATTCGCATCAAGAATCGTGAGTTGCGCAAGCGACTTGGCATCAACGGCCAATATGCCTCCATGCAGGACCTTTTCGACGCAGACGGTCAGTACCGACTCATGTCGATGGTGCAGCAAGAGCAGGCTAAGGACGCCATGGGCAAAGCCCTCCGTGAGACCGACGAGAAAGCCGGACTCATCTTGATGCTCGTCAATCGCACGCTGTTCACGCCGCTCAGTCCCGACGAGCCCCATCTCGATGAGCCGCATGTCGAGGCGGAAATCCTCTACAACCGCATCCCGTTCACCGCCATTCTGTTCATGCTGAATCTGACGGTTGGCTTCCTCTGTTTCTTCTTCCTGCTCTACAGCGTCACAAGGCAGACAAAAAAGAAAATAAGTGCTAAAATATCAGTCATTAGTACATGGGTTCTGTTTTTTTCATTTACCTTTGCACTATGTGGTTATATCCTGCGATGGTATATCGGTGGCCGCATTCCTTTGAGCAACGGCTACGAGACTATGCTCCTGCTGGGGCTGCTCGTCATGGGCATCACCCTCCTGTTGCACCGTCGCATCCGTTTCATCACGCCGTTTGGCCTGCTTCTCTCGGGCTTCGCCTTGCTGGTAAGCCATCTGGGACAGATGAATCCGCAAATCACCGCCCTCATGCCCGTGCTCCATTCGCCGTTGCTGAGCCTACATGTCAGCGTCATCATGGCCGCCTACGCACTGTTGGCCTTCATGATGCTTGGCGGCATCTTCGCCTGCATACTCATTCTCAGGCCCATGCCGGCCACAATGCAGTCGGAAAAAGAGAGCATTATTCGCCAACTCACCACGCTAAGCCGCTTGATGCTCTATCCGGCCGTCTTCTTGTTGGCCATCGGCATCTTTTTGGGAGCCGTCTGGGCCAATGTGAGTTGGGGTTCCTATTGGAACTGGGATCCCAAGGAGACATGGGCTCTCATCACACTCATGGTCTACGGCGTAGCCTTCCACGACCGTTCCCTACCCTTCCTGCGGAACGATCTCTATTTTCATCTCTACCTCACACTCGCGTTCCTGACCGTGCTCATGACCTATTTCGGCGTCAACTTCTTCATGAGCGGAATGCATTCATACGCATAAACGATCAAACAAATAAAACAAGATACATTTTAGAAAACGATGAACATAAAAAGATTAAAGCTGACACACAATGAGGCCAACGTAAGGCTCTTCGCCTTCGATGGCGGTAACGGGGTCAACGAATACCTCTGCATGTTTACGGTTCACAATCCGGAGCTCACATTCAAGGAGCAGCTGAGCGAGCTGCTTGCTTGCTGCCGGCACATTCAAGAGACTAATTTCGAAGGACAGCTTGGCGACTTAGACACAGCCAAGGTTGCCTTCAAAAGATATTATCTCAGCGACGCGGCCAACCAGGTCGACGAGTTGAAGTCGGTCACCGGCGACGAGGGCTGTGCCGTATCAATGGTGCAACAGTCGCCATTGGCCGGTGCCAAGGTGGGCATGTGGACCTATCTCATGACTGGCACCGTGAACCGCAAGATAGAAGAGCATCTCTATCAGGTCTCCCACGACGGCTATGACGAGCTGTGGTCGACGCAAAACACCGCCCCCGGCGTGAGTTCCTATCAGCAGACCTATGCCATCCTGTCAGACTATGCCGACCACTTGCGCCGCCAGGGCTGTACGCTTGCCGACAACTGCATCCGCACCTGGCTCTACGTCAACGACATCGACAATCAGTATGCAGGCGTCGTGCGCGCCCGCAACGACGTGTTCGACCAAGAAGGACTCACTGAGCACACCCACTACATCGCATCTACGGGCATCGGCGGACGCGACGCCGACCACAACGTCTACTGCAAAATGAACGCCATAGCCATCAAGGGCATCCGCCAAGACCAGATTCACTATCTCTATGCCCTCGACCACCTCAATCGCACCAGCGACTACGGGGTGCGCTTCGAGCGCGGCACTTATGTCGACTTTGCCGGACGGCGCCGCGTCTACATATCGGGCACGGCCAGCATCGACAACAAAGGCATGGTAATGTATGAGGGCGACATCCGCCAACAGGTGCACCGCATGTGGGAAAACATCGAGGCCCTGCTCAAAGAAGCTGGCTGCACCTTCGACAACGTGGCCGAGTTCTCGGTCTACCTGCGCGATATTGCCGACTATGCCGTCGTATCCAAGATGTACAAGGAGAGGTTCCCCGACACGCCCTACATCATCCTCCATGCGCCGGTGTGCCGACCGGGATGGCTCATCGAGTCGGAATGCATCGCGCTGAAGAAAATAGAAAACTCATAATAAATGATATTCGACAAACATACAGACGATAACGTTCTCGTACAACTCAGCCGCTTTGACAACGGCACAGAGGTGCGGGAATACCACTTGCTGCTCAGCATCACCGACGAAGGACGCAGCCTCACCTTCGACCGGCAGATGCAGGCACTCATCAAACGCTTTGAGACCATCCGCAAAGAACTGCACGCCAGCCCCGTATACAAGCGCTACTCGCTCAGCGACGCCGCCAACCAGGCCTACGAGTTGATGAGCTACGAGCTGGAAAGCCCCTACTATGCAGTCTCCATGGTGCAGCAGCCACCCGCCAACGGCACAAAGATTGCCCTCTGGTGCTACATGATGACCGGCGTTACGACCAAGGCCAACCGCAGCGGACTCTACGAGGTGGCTCACGGCAGCTACCGCCACCTGTGGAACGGAGGCGCCCACATCGAGGGAGGCAACTCGGAAGTGCAGACACGCCTGCTGCTCTCACAGTATGTCATGCAGCTGCTTGAGGAAGGATGCAGGCTCGCCGACAACTGCGTGCGCACATGGTTCTTCGTCAACGACATCGACAACAACTACCGGGGAGTCGTAAAGGCACGCAACGACGTGTTCCTCACACAGGGAATGACCGCCGACACCCATTTCATTGCCTCTACAGCCATTGGCGGACGGGAAGCCAAACACGGTGTTCTCTCGCAACTCGACAACTATGCCGTGGACGGACTGAGCAAGGAACAGGTGAGCTATCTCTATGCAGCCGACCACCTCAACCGCACCAGCGACTACGGAGTATCCTTCGAGCGCGGCACAGCCGTCGACTACGGAGACCGCCGTCAGGTGTTCATCTCCAGCACAGCGAGCATCAATGACAAAGGACAGGTGATCAGCGAGGGCGATGCGGCCGGCCAGACCCGCCGCATCTGGGAGAACACCGAAGCACTCCTCCACGAGGCCGGCATGACTATCGCCGACGACATCGGGCAGATGATAGTCTATCTGCGCGACCCGGCCGACTACGAGACCGTGTACAGCCTGTTCCAAAAGCAATATCCCACTATCCCCACCCTCTTCGTCCATGCGGCCGGTTGCCGTCAGGGAGCACTCATCGAGATGGAATGCATGGGCGTCAAGGAGCATCATGACAAGTCGTTGCCCGCATTCTAAAACCCTTGCAACTATCCTGTAACCGCATTACAAAGGGCTTGTAATGCGGTTACAAACCCTTTGTAACGACATTACAAGCCCTTTGTAACACACCCAGACTCATAAAGACTCCGCAGCAGTCTCCAGCCCGCTCTCTTCCTCCATACGCTGATAGGCTATGGTATGGTCTTGAAGATAGATGTGATTCAGCGTGAAAGCGAGCGAGGCAAGCGTCTTCTCTCGTTTGTCCGGCTTCAACTGGCATTCCCAAACCACAATGACATGCCATCCCATGTCGGCCAGTTTCTTTTGTTCCTCCTTGTCGCGCTCACGATTGCGAGTGATTTTCTTCTCCCAAAAACTGACGTTTGTCTTCGGCATACGGAAGTACTTGCATCCCTCATGACCATGCCAGAAACATCCGTTGACGAACACGCACGTGCGATACTTCCTCAACACAATGTCCGGATGCCCCGGCAAGCGCGGGCTGTTCAACCGATAGCGAAACCCATGTAGCCACAAATACTTGCGCACAATCAACTCCGGCTTCGTATTCTTCGAGTGAATGGAAGCCATGTTCCTGCGCCGTTGCTCACTTGTGAGTTTCATATGGCAAAAAAACAAAAATCAATCAATATAACACAATTCATCAAATCCCTTGTCGACCTTTACCGCCTACGTGCAATCACATAGATGATGACAGGGGCACCGACGAGCGGCGTTACGGCATTGAGCGGAATGACGCCTCCATGAACAGGCAGATAGCAGATGATGTTGCAGAGCAAGGCCACGGCACTGCCCGCGAGAATAGTCACCGGCAAGAGCTGACGATGATTCTCCGTGCCCAAAAGCAAACGCGCCATGTGCGGCACAGCCAATCCGATGAATGCCACCGGACCACAAAAAGCCGTCGTGATGGCAGTGAGTATGCCCGTGACCAGCAGCAAGGCATTGCGCACACGAACCGTATCGATGCCTAAACTCTCGGCATACTGCTCGCCCAGAAGCAACGCATTGAGTGGCTTGATGAAGAACAACGTGGAAAGAATGGAGACTACGGAAAGCGTAGCAAACGCCGGCATGTAATCCATGGACACGCCACCAAAATTGCCCATGCCCCACACCATGTAGCTCTTCACCCCTTCCTCTGTGGCAAAAAAGTTGAGCAACGAGACCGCGGAGTTGCTGAGATAGCCTATCATGATGCCAATGATAAGCAACATCACGCTGTTGCGCACCACCTGTGAGAAGGCAAAGATGACGCCCGTGACAACCATCGCACCGACGAAGGCGGCTCCAATAATGGCTATGAATCCGGACACCGTGAACAGGCCAGCCGTGAAACTGCCACCCATGACCAGCATCACAAGTGCCACTCCCAACCCTGCCCCACCCGATATGCCAAAGATGGACGGTCCGGCAAGCGGATTACGGAACGCCGTCTGCAACATCAATCCACACACGGCAAGCGATCCACCACTAAGCAAGGCCGTAATGGCCTGAGGCAACCGCGACTGCATGACGATGAACTGCCAGCTCTCACGCCCACTTCCACCACCCAACAGGATGCTCCACACCTCGGCTGCCGGTATGCGTACGGATCCCGTGAGCAAACTGACGGCAAAAAGCAGCACGATGGCCGCTGTCAACAGAACATAAGCTACGCGATGCTTCATGGCAATTGCTTGTAATAGCGTGTAGCTCCGAGATGCAAGTCGGGATGGAAGAGGATGAGATAGTCGCGCAGCAACCAGTCGGGACGGAATGACACCTCCTCAAAATAAGGTGTACGATCAACCGACACGCCATAGACTGCGCCTTTCTTGAACGCCTTCAAAGCACCATAGCCTGAATATTCGGTCAACAATTGACGGCGCGTCATCGCCCCATTGTAACTCAAGATCCACACATCGGCATCACCGGCCTTGTCGAGTACGGTCTCGAAAGGCAAAGCCAGACTGCCACTGTGTGTGTCTCGCGAGAAAGCATAACCCACATTGGCATCCTGATACAGACGGCCGACACTGCTGCGGCCACCCGGCATATACCATACTGATCCTGTCTTACGATCGGGAATGACCGTCATCCTCGTCCGGGACTTCGATGCACGCTGCCTCAACTGACGATAGTTTTTCTCTACCACGGCAAACAGCGAGTCTGCCTGACTCTCACAACCAAAAAGCATGCCATAGAATTTCATCCATTCGGCACGCCCCAGAGCCGATGTTTCCATATAGTCAGCAGTTTCAATGAGAGGTATGCGGATATCCTCCAGCCGTCCGTAGCCGCCACTGTTCTCGAAGGGAGACACAAAGAGACCGTCGGGCTTGAGTTCGATGATTTTCTCTACGTCAGGTGACATGCCGTTACCACAGTCGGTCACGGTGCCCCGGCGTATCCTCTCATGCACCCAAGGCAAGAGCATGTAACGGGAATCGCATACCCCTGCAAGTCTTCCCTCCTGATGCAGCATGGCAAGCAGTGAGGCATGAGCCGAAGTGAAAACCACGGCACGCTTGAGCGGAACCTGCACAACAGTGGCTCCCCTGGCTGAATATTTTTGGCTGCTGTCTGTACAGAGCACGTAACGACGTAATACCGTTCCCGCCTTCCACGGATTCTTCAGTTCCACCACCGCGTGGTCGGCATAACGAACGATGGTAAGATTCTCCGCATACTTCAAACGCAAAGTATCCCCTTGCTGCTCAGAAACATGGCTACCGCTCTGATGGCATGCCACCAAAGACAGCACCAGCCATAGCAAAATCAACGTTTTCCTCATAATTCCATGCAAAAGTACGAAAAAACCGACAATGACCGCTTATCCATTCCGACTTTTTACTTTTTTGTCTTTCTTCGCTTTTCACTCTTTTACTTTTTTACTACCTTTGCAACTAAGATATGCAGAATCAGTTTTCCAGAACACAGTTGCTGCTCGGCAAACCGGCCATCGACACGCTCAGCGGGTCGCGCGTGGCCGTCTTCGGCGTTGGTGGTGTCGGCGGATACGTAGTGGAGGTGCTCGCACGAAGTGGTGTCGGCGAGTTGGATCTCTTCGACGATGACCGCGTGTGCCTAACCAATGTCAACCGGCAGTTACATGCCCTCATCTCTACTGTGGGGCGCCACAAAGTGGACGTGGCTGCAGAGCGCGTGCATGACATCAATCCACGGTGCATCGTGCACAAATATCAGATGTTCTACATGCCGCAGAACGCCGACGAAATCGACCTCAGCCAGTTTGACTATGTCGTCGACTGTATTGACACAGTCACCGCCAAACTGGAACTCGTCAAGCGATGTTACGCTCTCCACAAACCCATCATCTCGTGTATGGGCGCAGCCAACAAACTTGACCCAACGGCTTTCCGCATCAGTGACATCAACAAGACGAAGATGGACCCATTGGCCAAGGTCATCCGCAAAAAGTTGCGCAAGCTCCACATTCCACGTCTGAAGGTGGTATATAGCGAAGAAGAGCCTTTGAAACAAATAGAAGACGAAACCATCTCCTGTCGTTTCCATTGCATCTGTCCCGATAAGGATATGCGCAAATGCACTGAACGACGCGACATTCCAGCCAGCAACGCCTTCGTGCCTGCCGCAGCAGGACTCATCGTGGGCGGCGAGGTGGTGAAAGACCTCATCCGCAACGCACACACCATGCGCATTACACCCAAGGAGGCGGCAGGCAACATCCATGTACAGGAGGCTGCTCAACGCGCCAGGACACATCTGGAGAAATATCATAAAATCGTGCTGGCCAAGAAGGACGGTACGTGGACTGACGACAAGGTAATCAAGCCCCTGCCTGTCTAAAAAAATGTAGCAACACATCAACAAATGCATCCCAAAAGCTTAAACCCCATAAACTTAAAAGAGAAAAACTCATGGAAAAAATCAAAGGATTAATCGATGCTCCTTTCACCCCATTTCTGGAGACTGGAGAAGTCAACTACGACATCATTCCCGAATATGCGTCGCTTCTGTCGCGCAACGGCTTGACCTGCGTGTTCATCAACGGATCGTCGGGCGAAGGCTACATGCTAACCGAAGAAGAGCGCATGCGCCTCGCAGAGAAATGGGTGGCGTCGGTGCCCAAGGGGTTCAAGGTCATCGTGCATGTGGGCAGTTGCTGCGTAAAGAGCAGTCGCAAATTGGCCGAGCACGCACAAGAAATCGGCGCATGGGGCATCGGATCCATGGCTTCGCCCTTCCCGCACATCGGACGGGTGGAGGAACTCATCAAATATTGTGAGGAGATAGCCTGCGGCGCTCCGTCACTGCCTTTCTACTTCTATCATATCCCGGCTTTCAACGGATGCAATGTATCAATGTATGACTTCATAAAGGCCATTGACGAGAGTGGACGCATCCCTAACTTCGCCGGTATCAAGTACACCTTTGAGAGCCTGTACGAATATAACCGCTGTCGCCGCTACAAGAACGGAAAGTATGACATGCTTCATGGACAAGACGAGACCATTCTGCCCTGTATGGCCATGGGCGGGGCGCAAGGCGGCATCTGCGGTACGAGCAACTATAACGGCCGCTGCCTGAAAGGCATCCAGGACGCCTTCTACGCTGGTGATCTGGAAAAAGCACGCACCCTGCAAAACTATGCACAAAACGTCATTGACGTCATCTGCCACTATCGTGGCAACATCGTCGCAGGCAAACGCATCATGAAACTCATCGGACTGGATCTCGGCCACAACCGGACTCCCTTCCAAAACATGACCAATGAAGAAGAGGCACGCATGAAGCAAGAACTCGAAGCCATCGACTTCTTCAGCCATTGCAACAAGTAGCCCTAACGCATGAATAGATTGCCACCATGCAATGGCTAACACCCTTGCACGGTGGCAATCACTCCAAAGCACATAATCTACCACTATCATTTTCCCTCCCAATGAAACACTACTGTTATTACCTTTTATTATTCCTGCTCTGCTTCTCCTTACAGACAAAGGCTGACAACGAGCAAAGGTTCAACCATCTCCACCTGACACCTATGCCTGCGCTCGAAGTGAATGGCCCTCAAGGTGTATCAGGGGCATTCTCCGGAAAAATCAACGGAAAAATCGTCGTTGCCGGAGGATGCAACTTCCCGGATCGTCCTGCGGCCGAAGGTGGCACCAAACATTTCTACGACAACATCTACGAGCTAAACGGTAAACAATGGGAGCTCATCGGGCATCTGAAAGTTCCCACGGCCTACGGCGTTAGCATACAAACAAGCGAAGGTCTTGTCTGCATCGGCGGAACCAGCGATGGTAAAACAAGCCGGCAGGATGTCTGCTTGCTGAAAACTGAGGGAGGAAAAACACAGGCCCAACCGCTGCCACCGCTACCCATCGGACTGGACAACATGGCCGGAGCCTATGGAGACGGCTACATCTATATTGCCGGTGGACAAAGCAACGGAAACCCAACCCAAATGGCCTTCCGGCTGAAATATCCCGGCGGCAAACAGTGGGAGCGGTTGCCCGACATGCCGGGGACAGCACGAGTGCAGCCAGCAGCAGTGGTACAGAACGGAAACATCGGCCCTAACTTCTACCTTTTAGGAGGTTTCGACCCTGTGACCCAATCAGTCGACACAACGAGTTGCTACTTCAACCCACGCGACCATCAGTGGCACAACACAGCACCAACCATACCCTATGGACTACGGCAGACACGTGCCATCGTGGGTGCCGTCGCCGTGCCCTCAGGTTGTTCGCACATCCTTGTTATAGGAGGTGTCAACAAAGAGATCTTCGAGAAAGCTATCCGGACACCCGAAGAAGGTTATCTAAGCCACCCCAAGGAATGGTATCACTTCTCGGATGAGATATTGGTCTATCAAACCATTACAGATGTCTGGTCGACCTTCGCGTCAAGTCACTTGCTTGCCCTGGCCGGTGAATCGATTGTCACCTTGAAGGATGAACAGGGAAAGACCCACTGGGTGATTATAGGCGGCGAGGAGAAGCCCGGTGTAAGGACAGCCGCCGTCACCGACATGGAAATGGATTACACCACCCACTTCGGATGGCTCAACTGGACGGTGCTTATTCTCTATCTCGTAGGCATGCTCGCCTTGGGCTACTACTTCATGCGACGCGAATCATCGAGCGACGATTTCTTCAAGGGTGGTGGACGCATTCCCTGGTGGGCTGCCGGCATCAGCATCTTTGCTACCATGCTTTCGGCCATCACCTACATGAGCATACCCGCCACGGCCTATGCTACAGACTGGACTTACTACCCCATGCAGATCTGCATTCTGCTGGTCTCATTCCCTGTCATTAAATACTATCTGCCATTCTTCCGCCGCCTGAACGTCACCACGGCCTATGAATACCTGGAACGACGATTCAATTATCGGACACGCGTGAGGGCCTCGGTGCTTTTCATCGTATTCATGATTGCACGCTTGGCCTTAGTGCTCTTCTTGCCCTCACTGGCCATGTCGGCCGTCACAGGCATCAACATCTTTGCATGCATCGTGATGATGGCCATCGTGACCATCATCTACTGTACAATGGGCGGCATGGAAGCCGTGGTATGGGGCGACGTCGTGCAGGGCATCATCCTCGTAGGCGGTGCCTTCCTCGCAGCAGGCTACTTAATCTTCAATACAGGGGGCGGCGTCTCCGACTTTTTCCACATTGCCGCTGATAACGATAAGTTCCGACTTTTCGACTGGAGTTTCGACTACAGAAACGCCACCTTCTGGGTAGTCATACTCGGTGGTCTGGCCAACAACCTCATCTCTTACACCAGCGATCAGACCGTCATACAGCGATACCTGACCACCAAGGACGAGAAAAGTGCCGCCCACGGCATCCTCACCAACGGATTAATGAGTGTCTTTGTCACGATTGCCTTCTTTGCCATCGGCACAGGACTATACACCTTCTTCAAAACACATCCAGACATGATGGACCTGACCATGGCCAAAAACGACGCCATATTTCCCTTCTTTATGATGAGCCAACTTCCTGCAGGCATTGCCGGACTGCTCATCGCAGCCATCTTCGCCGCTACAATGAGTACTATATCGAGCAATATCAACTCCGTATCGACTGCTTTCACGGTTGACATCTGGAAACGACTGCGTCCCAACATCAACGACAAGGGCATCGTATATACGGCACGCATCACCGGTATCGTGAGTGGAATTATCGGAATGGTCATTGCCATTCTTATGGCTACAGTCAATATCCAGTCATTGCTCGACTACTTCAACACCATCCTCGGACTGCTTAGCGGAGGCATTGGAGGCTTGTTCCTCATGGGCATATTCTTCCCGCGCATCAGTGCCGGTAACGCACTTGCAGGTTTCATTTGCGGTACAACTGTGGTGTTCTTAATGAACTTCTATACAGACGTCAATTTCCTGCTATTCGGATTCGTCAGTATTGCCGTAAGTGTCATCGTCGGCCTGCTTCTGTCGTTCATCCGCCCCAACAAGAAAGGGCTGAAAGGATTGACATGGAAAACGTTGAAGCGCTGACCAAAACAGGACTTATAAAAAGCACCTAAAAGAAACCGGCCCAGGATCGTTCCCCTGAGCCGGTTTCTTTTATTAGAGCTGAAAACCACTAAATATCAAAAGTTCCACCAGTGTTTCTTCTTGGGAGGAGCATACTGGTCGAGCTGACCGCGATATTTATCACGCATAACATCAGCATATGTCTTATGCTCGTGTATCATCTGATAAATTTCTCCCCAACCTGGAAGTCCTCCTATTTGCCGATCGTCAATGAACATATCAGCCTTAATTTTCCGACTGTAGTGGTTGTTCTTATCTGGATGTTCCTCTGGATAATCCTTGTTGACGGCCCAGAAATCTACACCACGCTCATGACACCAGTCAATGGCATCTTGCAAAAGCTTTCCCTCACGCACACTCCAAAGAATGAGCTGATGGTGCTCTTTGATCAGCATGCGCAGCGTCTCCGTGGCAAAAGGTATCTCTGGGCCTATCTCAGGATAGCGGTGCTCAACGATGGTTCCATCGAAATCAACTGCTATTGTCATATCTTATCTCAAAGCACTTTTATCTTAGTTATCGACAGAAATCCGTCTTATCAGAGTTTCACCGACGTGTCATTCTTGTCGCCATAATGGCTATTGCCATAATTGCCATAAGCATGACCATAGTGCCCATAACCTCCGTAACGACCATAAGAACCGTAACGGCCATAACGACCGTATTTTCCATACTTGCCGTACTTGCCATAGCCATAGTAGTAGCCATACTTCTTCTTGCTCATATCGATGCCATTGAGCACAATACTCATATTAGGCAACTTGCCCTCATCATTCAGACTGTTGATGAGATCAAAACTTTGTTTCGGCGTATAGTCGGCACGACATACATAAACCGTGGCATCGGCAATGCGACCGGCCTGCAACGTATCAGAAACCAGACCAACCGGTGCGGTATCAATGAGGACATAATCATACTCCTCCCTAAGCATGGCTATCACTTTGTCCAACGACGTACGAGCCACCAACTCTGAGGGGTTAGGCGGCGTGGGGCCAGCCATAAGCAACTCAAGATTATTATTAACACCTGACGGTACGATCTGGGAATTGATATCCTCACGTGTCGGATTTTCCTTGACAAGCAGATTAGTAATACCATGATGATGGTCGTTGATTTCGAAAAGCTCGGCCAATCGCGGCTTACGAATATCGAGACCTACCAAAATGACCTTCTTACCAAGCAAAGCAAAACTTACAGCAAGGTTGGCTGCCGTGAAAGTCTTACCCTCACCTGACATGGATGAAGTAAAGAGAATGGTCTTCTGGTTCTCCTTGAGCATGAACTGCAAGTTGGTACGCATGGAACGGAAAATTTCCTCCATTTGGTTGTTCTTGTTCTCATGAACCACAATGTCAGCCTTTGTCTTTGCCGTATCACTGGCCACAGCCACATCGGCAAGAATAGGCAGTTTGGTAAGACGGACCACATCATCATGTCCCTCGATCTTATAGCGGAAGAACTGGATAATGAAAAGAATGACTGACGGAATGGCAACACCAAAAATAAGGGCAATGATCATAACAAGCGAGTTTTTCGGGCTCACTTTGCCTCCCAATTCCGGTTCGTCAATCAGTTTTCCCTTATCGGCCGTAGCTGCCAGTGAAATAGAATTCTCCTCACGCTTCTGCAGCAACATCAAATACAGTCCTGACTTCACTTCCTGCTGACGGCCTATCTGAGTCAACATGCGATCCTGTTCAGGAGTTCCCTGAATCTGACTCTGATAATGCCCTTGCTCTGCAGCGACACTGTTGCGCTGGATTTCCATGCTACGACGAGC
>CAYPJA010000028.1:0-28156 GCA_964411005.1 uncultured Prevotella sp.
CATAGAATTCAACAAGAATCAAGACCAACCCGAACCGGAAACCAAACTCACAGAAGACAAGTCGCTGATGCTGTTTTGAGCAATTTAAGCTGGATACGTTTTTTAGCTTCGAAATATTTTTCAGTTCCGATATTTTTCACTATTTTTGCCTTAATAATATAAAATCGGAAACAAAACAGCAATTTTATGGCTATATCTAACAATCACCTGGTCATTATGGCTGGTGGCGTGGGAAGCCGTTTTTGGCCCATGAGCACAGAGGAACGCCCCAAGCAATTCATTGACGTATTGGGCGTAGGCCGTACTCTCATCCAACTGACTTACGACCGATTCAACGGTATCGTACCTCCAGAAAACGTTTGGGTTGTCACCAAACGTAGATATGCAGACATCATACACACACAATTGCCCGATATTCCCCAAGCCAACATTCTGCTGGAGCCATGCCGACGCAACACGGCGCCTTGCATCGCATATGTCAGCTGGAAAATCAAATCTATCACCCCCAATGCCAACATCGTTGTCGCACCCAGTGACCATATCGTCACCAATACAGAAGAGTTCCGGCGCGTTATCAAAGAGTGTCTGCAGTTCACCAGTGAGACTGACGCCATTGTGACGCTTGGCATGAAAGCCACACGACCTGAGACGGGGTACGGATACATACAGGCAGACCTCAGCTCAAACTCGGCACGCAACAAAGAGATATACCGCGTAGATAGTTTCCGCGAAAAGCCCGACTTCCAAACTGCCACCAAATACATTAAGGAAGACAATTATTTCTGGAATGCCGGCATTTTCATTTGGAGCGTGGAAACCATTGTCAATGCCTTCCGAGTCTACCAACCCGCACTCAGCAAAATATTCGAGAGTATGCGAGATGTCTACGGAACACAACAGGAACAATCGATCATTGACGAGCGCTACCCACAATGCGAAAATATCTCGGTCGACTATGCCATTATGGAAAAAGCCGAGGAGATATTCGTCTGCCCCGCCGACTTCGGATGGAGTGATCTCGGCACATGGGGATCGCTGCTCATGCAAACATCGCACGACCTATATGGCAACAGTTGCATCGGAAACAATATCCATATGTACGACTCTCATAACTGTATTGTGCATACGACTCAGGAGAAAAAGGTTGTCGTACAGGGACTTGACGGCTACATCGTGGCAGAAAAAGACAACACGCTTCTAATCTGTAAACTCTCCGAAGAACAGCGAATAAAACAGTTCTCTTCAGACGAACAACCCTAAACAAAGAAAGGGAAGACACAGAAAACCATAAACAAACAAAATAAATGGAAAGAAAAGTAGCTCTTATCACAGGCATCACTGGACAGGACGGATCCTATCTGGCTGAGTTTCTCATAGAGAAAGGTTATGAAGTACACGGACTTCTGCGCCGTAGTTCCTCGTTCAACACAGGACGTATTGAGCATCTCTATCTTGACGAGTGGGTGCGCGACATGAAGAAGCAGCGTCTCATCAACCTTCACTGGGCCGACATGACCGACACCTCATCGCTTGTGCGCGTCATCAGTGAGACACGACCGACAGAAATCTATAATCTTGCGGCACAAAGCCACGTCAAGGTGAGCTTCGATGTTCCCGAGTATACGGCAGACACCGATGCCGTAGGTGCGTTGCGTTTACTGGAGGCTGTGCGCATCTGCCATCTCGACCAGCAGTGCCGAATCTATCAGGCATCTACATCAGAACTTTTCGGTAAAGTGCAGGAAGTTCCACAGAAAGAGACCACACCCTTCTACCCACGCTCTCCCTACTCCGTCGCCAAGCTTTACGGATTCTGGATAATGAAGAACTATCGTGAGTCGTATAACATGTTTTGCTGCAACGGCATTCTCTTCAATCATGAGAGTGAACGACGCGGCGAGAACTTTGTCACACGCAAGATTACGTTGGCCGCATGCCGTATTGTGCAAGGCTACCAAGACAAACTCTATCTCGGAAATCTTGGCGCACGCCGTGACTGGGGCTATGCTAAAGACTACGTTGAGTGCATGTGGCTTATCCTGCAACAACCTCAACCCGACGATTTCGTCATCGCTACAGGTGAAATGCATACAGTGCGCGAATTCTGCACACTGGCCTTCCATCATGCAGGCATAGAACTGGAATGGAAAGGTGAGGGCATTGAAGAAAAAGGCATCGACAAAGCAACAGGACGCGTACTCGTTGAGGTCGATCCAAAATATTTCCGACCGGCCGAAGTTGAGCAACTCCTCGGAGACCCGACGAAGGCAAAGAAGACCTTGGGCTGGAATCCACGCAAGACTTCCTTCGACCAGTTAGTGAAAATCATGGTCGATCATGATATGAAATTTGTGAAAAAACTCTATCTAAAAGCCCAAATGCCAGAATAAGATAATGAAGCAGACTCTAACCTTACTCATCATGCTACTCCTAATTTCCGTCTGCCCAGCGGCAGCCGGGAAACGGGAGTTCCGTGGTGCTTGGATTCAATGTGTCAACGGGCAGTTTCAAGGCATGGGAACCGAAGCCATGCAAAAAACGTTGCGCTATCAGCTTGACGAACTTCAAAAGGATGGTGTCAATGCCATCATTTTTCAAGTGAGGGCCGAATGCGATGCTCTCTATGCCAGCAACTATGAGCCGTGGAGCCGCTTTCTGA
Source organism: uncultured Prevotella sp. (assembly GCA_964411005.1). Taxonomy (GTDB): domain Bacteria; phylum Bacteroidota; class Bacteroidia; order Bacteroidales; family Bacteroidaceae; genus Prevotella. The sequence goes on from CAYPJA010000028.1 coordinate 2,660, forward strand.
CTGGCACACAGGGAAAGGCGCCGTCGCCCTATTGGGATCCGCTTACATGGATGGTGAACGAATGTCACAAACGCGGCATGGAGATTCATGCATGGATCAATCCTTACCGCGCCAAGACAAAGACTACCAACGATTTGGCGGCTAACCATGTGGCCATCCTACATCCTGAACGGGTCATCAGTTACGACGGACAGTTTATTCTGAACCCAGCCTTGAAGGAGAATCGCGACTATATCTGCCAGATAGTGAAAGACATAGTGAACCGATACGACATCGACGGTCTCCATATCGACGATTACTTCTATCCCTACCCTGTGGCAGGACAGCCCTTTCAGGACCAACGGTTCTACGAGAGCAACAGACGTGGATTCTCTACTCTGGCCGACTGGCGCCGTGATAACGTCAACGTATTCGTCAAGGAACTCAGTGAGACCATCCATACCACAAAACCATGGGTGAAATTCGGTGTTTCTCCGTTCGGCATTTACCGCAACAAGAAAAACGCGCCCAACATTGGCAGCAATACTAACGGACTGCAAAACTACGATGACCTCTACGCCGACGTGCTATTATGGGTCAACAATGGGTGGATTGACTATTGCGTGCCACAAATCTATTGGCAGATAGGACATCCTGCTGCCGATTACGCCACACTCATCAAATGGTGGAATCAGTATGCTGGAAAGAGACCTCTCTTCATTGGAGAGGATGTTGAACGGACGGTCAAATATGCCGATGTCAACAACCCGAATATCAATCAGATGCCTGCCAAACATCAACTCCATCAGCAGATGAAGAATGTCAAAGGAACTGTACTATGGTATGCCAAGGCTGTGGTAGACAACACTGGCAACTACGGCAGCATGCTCCGACAAAACTACTGGAAAAGCCCTGCCCTACAGCCTCTCATGCCCTTCATTGACAACAAGGCACCTGGGAAACCGCGTAAAGTAAAGGTGATAGATACCAGTAATGGTCCCGTGCTTTTTTGGACTGCTCCACAAGGCACCCATTGGAACGACAAAGCTACGAAATATGTAGTTTACCGCTTTGCAAAAGGAGAGCATGTGGATGTAAACGACGCCTCTCACATCGTTACCATTACGCCCAATACCTACTTCGAATTACCTCAACTAGAAGGAAAATACACTTACCTCGTTACGGCACTTGACAGAATGGCCAATGAGAGTAAGCCTAAAAAGAAGAAGGTGAAGCTTTAGAAAGAAAAAGTAAACACACTTAAAACATAGATAGGAAAAGAGCCCCAACGAACAGTATCACTACACTCGTTGGGGCATTTTACCTTATAAAAAACCACCTATTGAAAACTAATAGCTCTGTGTTTAAGAGTCTATTATTCTCACATTCCAATTCGTAAAACAAGAATTGAAAATATCATTGATCAAAATGCTCAAATTCTCATTTTACACTACATTTTGATTACTTTCATACTTGCCACGGTGCAAATATACAAAAAATATTTTTCCTTCCAAATATTTTTCCGATTATTTTCTTGTTTTCGCGCATTTATTACTATATTTGCATCCCAAAGAAGAAGTAATCTTATTTTATGAAGGCTACAGAACAAACTATCCAGCAGGTTGACAGGGCTATCCGGAAGATTGCACAGAAATTTCCTGCCGACAACGAATCATCTATCATTACCGACATCCATCTCCGTGTTTCACAAGACTCTGGAGAATTGAGAGCCTATGACGATGGCGATGAAGAAATTACACGCATCGTTGTAGAACAATGGATGAACGACAAAGACGATCATTTCTTCGACCGCATTACCAAATTTCTCCGAGAGGAACTGAAGAAAAACTATGAAATCATTGACCAAATGGGCATCCTCAAGCCTTACAGTTTTGTCTTGGAAGATGAGGACGGCGAGCATTCGGCTGAACTTTATATTGCCGACGACGACACTATTATTGCTGGTGGCGATTTGATGGCAGGTCTCGATCAAGACCTCGACCAATTCTTTGATGACATCATGAAAGAAAAAGATTAATAAAGCCCCCGTATTTTTCTACTGACATAATAATGTATAATTAAAGGATACCCTCGGGGTATCCTTTAATTATTTTTGAAAGCCACTACACCTTGTGCATGCTCATCAAGATAAAAGGTCTGCGCATGCAGATCCTTATCTTCCCCTTTCTTATAGGTAACTCTGATTCTCAGCAATTTAGGAGTCGGTTCCTGTGTGTAGCTTATGTTTTTGCGAAAACCTTCAATATCATTAGCCCTCGTCCGAAGTTCATTAACGGCTTTGGTATCAATGTGGAAAGTCGAATCTAACCGTGAGTATTGTACAAGACTCAAGTCTGCATCCTCCATGTTAGTCTTCATGAAGTCTTTCACTATCTTTTCCGCCTTCGTTTTTTCACCACAAGAGCTAATGGCCACCACCATCAAAGCGATGACCATTAGCCAAATAAGACGCAGACGTCTCATGCCTTATCTTCAGGGATATTTTTCAAGATTTCCAACAGATGATCCCACACCATCTGCACAGTAGGAATGAGCAAACACTCATCGGGAGTGTGCACATTACGAAGCGTCGGACCAAAACTTACCATGTCCAAATGAGGATATTTCTCTGAGAACAAGCCACACTCCAAACCGGCATGAATTCCCTTGACAATAGGTTCTTTACCGAAGAGTTTCCGATAGGTATCAACCGTAATCTCAACGAGTTTAGAGTCCGGATTCATTTTCCAGGCAGGGTATCCGTCATTCTGTACGACTTCAGCACCAGCTAGCTGGAAACAAGCCTTTATGGTATTTGCCATGTTACGCAGATTGCTCATCACATTGGAACGCTGACTAGCAACGACAACCACTTTCTCGTTATCCGACTGCACACTGGCTATATTGCTTGATGTCTCTACCATCCATGCCAAAGCTTCATCCTGGCACATGGCAAACACGCCATTGTCGACAGCCTGAATGGCACGAATGAGACGCGTAGACGTTTCCTTGTCCATCACCTGCTGAGCATCTGTGCTGCCAAGTGCCCATTTCATAGTAGCGTCTGTGACATGATATTCATCCTCCACATCCTTGGAAAAAACATTGAAAGCAGCCTTCACTTCTTCTTTCTTATCCGCTGGCACGGCAAAAACTATCTTTCCGTCACGGGGAATGGCATTATGCATCTTGCCCGAGTTCCACTGAGCAAGGCGCAGATCCATCTTCTCGTTCTCACTGTAAAGGAAACGACCAAGAATCTTAATGGCATTAGCGCGCTTCTTCTCTATATCATCACCTGAATGCCCACCATTGAGCCCCTTCAACGAGGCCTCCATGAAGAAATAGTCCTTCGGCGCATCCTCACGCTTGAGTCGGAAGGTGGCAGTGGTATTGATGCCACCGGCACAAGAAACGAAAATCTGTCCCTCATCCTCCGAATCAAGATTGATGAGATACTTGCCGCTCATAAATCCACCTTTCATGCCAAAAGCTCCGGTCAGTCCTGTCTCTTCGTCGCGCGTGAATACGCACTCAATAGGGCCATGTTCTATATCATCCGAATCGAGAATGGCAAGTTCAATGGCATCACCAATTCCATCGTCTGCGCCCAAAGTAGTTCCTTTGGCATGCATCCATTCGCCATCGACATAAGTCTGAATAGGATCCTTGTGGAAATCAAAGTCGACATCTACCAGCTTATCACACACCATATCCATGTGGCTTTGCAAAATGGTAGTAGCGCGATTTTCGTATCCTGGCGTTGCCGGCTTCTTGATCAGCACGTTGCCTGTCTCATCGACTTTTGTCTCAAGCCCATGACTCTTGCCGAATTCCTTCAAATACTCAATCATCTTCTCCTCATGCTTCGACGGACGCGGAATCTGATTGATTTTAGCAAACTGCTCAAAAACACGAGCAGGTTTCAGTTCGATGTTACTCATTTTTATAAGTTTTATAATGATAAAGACTTTCAAAAGTTTTGTAATGTTGATGATTTCCACTAACTTTGCAAGCAAAAAGCGTCATCAACAACTGCAAAATTAATAAAAATGTTGAAAACCCTGCTTCTCAGCGTGTTAATAATTGCTATCTGCATGGCATTATTAAGTGTCAAAGTTATTGTCCGGAAGAATGGCAAATTCTCCTCACAACACGTCCATGACAATCCCGGCTTGCGCAAAAAAGGCATTCATTGTGTAATCGACCAAGACAGGGAAGCACGCGCTGCCGGAAAAGCATACTGAAAAGACAGTCGAGACCAAGAATATAAATCATAAATGAAGATAATGAAAAAAAACATGTTTCGTTACGCAGCCGTAGCGGCTGTTGCATTGCTGGCCATGACCGCCTGCGACAAATCCGGCCAGAAAGTAGAGTCTAACGCTGGAGTGAAGGCTCCGCAAACTATGAAGATTGCCTTCGTTGAAAGCGATTCCATTGACAGCCTTTATCAGTTCAGCAAGGACTGCCGTAATATTCTGACCAAAAAGCAGCAGAACATTGAGGCCACATTGAACCAGCGGGGAGCCGCTTTCCAATCAGCCTATCAGAACTTCGTGCAGAAAGCACAGTCAAACCAACTCACACAAGAGCAGGGACAAGCCCAACAGGCTGCTCTTCAACGCCAGCAGCAGCAGCTCCAAGAACTCTCTCAACGCCTTCAAGCCGAGCTTCAAGAAGAAACGGCACGTTACGCTCAAGCCATCAACGATTCGGTTCAGCACTATCTGAAAGCATTCAACAAAGACCGGAAATACGGACTTATCTTCCTTAAGGTTGGGAATAATCTGCTCTATGCAGACCAAGCCTACAACATCACAAAAGATGTGATTGCCGGTCTGAACAAAGCTTACAAGACAAAGCCGACAGCCGCAGCCACCAAAAAAGAAGCCAAAAAGAAATAAATGACGCGTCAGGAAAGATATCCATATATCCTCGACTATTTCAAAAAGCAGCTGCCAATCGTAACTACAGAGTTGCAATTTGGCAGCTGTTTTCAGCTATTGTGTGCTACGGTGCTCTCTGCCCAGTGCACCGATAAACGCATCAATGCCATCACACCAGAGCTTTTTCGCCATTATCCGGACGCAAAAGCCATGGCAAAAGCCGAACCCGAGGAGATACTGGAATACGTCAAAACCGTCAGTTATCCCAACGCCAAGTCTGATCATTTGGTCAGAATGGCGCGGATGATAGTTGACGGTTTCGCCGGTGAAGTGCCTGACAACATGCAGGACCTTGTGAAATTACCCGGTGTAGGGCGCAAGACAGCCAATGTAGTGTTGGCCGTGTGGTACGGACAGGCTACGATGGCCGTCGATACGCACGTTTACCGCGTAGCCCACCGTCTCGGCCTCGTGCCACCGAAAGCAAATACACCGCGCAAGGTGGAAGAAGAATTGATGAGGAACATCCCTGAAGACGATATCCCGCGCGCGCATCACTGGCTGCTCCTGCACGGACGTTACGTCTGCCAAAGTGCCAAACCCAAATGCGGGAAATGTCCGTTCGACAGTTTCTGTCCACACCTGCTAAAAAACAGTAAACTGGAATAAACATAAAACATGGCCGTTTACATACTAATAAACGGTAGATTACCATCTATTATTCCATTACACACTCTACATCTAAACAATAGCAGATATTCATTAAACAAAAAGCAAATCAACAGTTTTTATGGATAGCAAACGAATCATCAATTTCCTCAGCAATGTGGCAACCCACAACAATCGTCCGTGGTTCCATGAGCACAAAGCAGAATACGAGGCATGCAAGGATAACTTTGAAGCAGGAGTCAGCCGCCTTATAGCGGCTATCAGCAAGTTCGACCCCGAAATCGGTCACTTGACGGCACAAGATTGCTGCTATCGTTTCTATCGAGACATCAGATTCTCTGCAGACAAGTCACCCTATAAGCGACATTTCGGAGCCTACATCTGTGCCCATGGCCGCAAAAGCCTGTATGGGGGATACTACATCCACATGCAACCGGGACGTTGCCTTATCTCATGCGGAGTGTATTTTCTTCCGACCAACATCCTTACTTCATGCCGCAATGAGATAATGGTGAACATCGAGGAATGGCGTCGAGCTGTCGAAGACAAAAAGTTCGTCAAACTTTTCGGTCGTCCCGACGAAGGCCAATGGGACGAGAATGAGGATATTCTTACCAAGAAAGGATTCGGCATGCAACATCTGAAGAAAGCCCCGAAAGGTTTCCCTTCCGACACAGACAGTCTCGACTACTTGAAAATGAAAGACTATACAGCATGGATTTGCGTCGGTGACGACTTTTTTGACGACGACGACTGGATTCAGAAAAGTTGCGAGGTATTCAAGACCGCCAAACCGATGATGGACTTTATGAACAGTGTTGTGGCCGACTACATCGACTGACAATACCGCCACAGCCCCATCGTAGAGACGCTTTCTCACTTTTTCACCGCCATTCTCATGCCGCCACGGAAGTCAACTGTCACATCCACAAGAAAACTACTTTGACTATCAGGTATGACAAGTTGTGCTTGAAAGTGAGTGCCACGGGAATCCATCGCCGCAAGAACCATATCACTCAAAATGCTCTGTTGGAGAAAATCGGCCGGCACCTGGCGCGCGAAGTCCTGCTTATGAAAATCGCGTGAGAACAACTTATAACCTCCCCGAAAGACACTGATGTGAATGATGTTGTCATGATAGATATTGTCTACCTCTACCCCATCATCATTGAATGAAGCCTTGACGACCTTATAAGTTGTAGGATTCACCTGCACATAGCTATGGTATCGGTCGTTTCCATATACGATGACCGTATCACGCTTGATAAGCCTATTCTGGTTCAAGGGCAAAGGCTGGCTGTTCGAGAACCAGTCATTGTCAGCTTTGTCGGTGCTTTTGACGAGGCTCACAACATCGCCCGTCGCATTACGAAAGCGGAAGGCATGCGCCGTTTGCCTCACGATGGGATAAGTCACCCTGTTGGCACCCTGAAGCACAAGCGTGTCACCGTCTATCATGAAATAAGCCGGAGCTGAAGTCGAGTCGGGATAATAGATAGTGTCACCTTGCGCCTTGAACACAATGCTCTCGTCTTCCTGGTCAATCCACACACCCTGTAGCATTCGCTTGGCTGCAGCATTTTCCTGAACGACCTTGGCTTGTGGAGACTGTTTGCGACACGATGTGACGGTAAAGGGCATCACAGCACCTATAATATAAAGAGGTATATTATGCCTAATCATTATCATTCTACAAAAACGACGTTCTCAGTTTCTTTTCTGAGCTACGTCACTCGAAGACTTCGGCATCCTTTAGTGCAACAGCCTTCTTCAAATCTTTCTCCGAAGTCAGCACGTCAGCAGGTTCTATGGGCCACTCTATGCCTATATCAGGGTCATTCCACCGGATGCTGGCCTCGCTCTGCGGAGCATAGACATTGTCCACCTTATAAGTGAAGACTGCCTCATCAGAAAGCACCAAAAAGCCATGCGCAAAGCCACGAGGAATAAAGAACTGCCGCTTGTTGTCCTCACTCAACTCCACTGCGACATAACTGCCGAAAGTAGGACTGCTCTTACGGATGTCTACAGCCACATCAAGCACCCTTCCTTTGATAACACGCACAAGTTTAGCCTGCGAGTATTCTCCTTTCTGATAATGAAGACCACGTAAAACGCCATAGCTCGACTTCGACTCATTATCCTGAATGAAGTCGACTGAGCCAATATGGGCCTCGAAGTCAGCCTTTCTCCACGACTCAAAGAAATATCCCCGTGCATCGTTGAAGACCTTTGGCTCCAGAATCCACACACCTTTGATGGCAGTTTCCTTGTATTCCATAATAAAATGAATAACTTTTTAAAATATGGGCAAAGTTAATACTTTTTTCCGAAACTTCCAAAATATCCCATCTTTTATACAGTTCCATGCCATTCCAAGCTGTTTTTGCAAACAACTGGCACAAGCACGTAAGCGTTTTTATCATCCGTCATTTGAAAATCGACATCTCAACAGGGTGCTTTTTAGAATTATTTTTTGTATCTTTGCAACGTGATTGAAATACAAAGGCACATAGAGATTCTACTTTTGAGCAACGACTGCGTCATTGTTCCCGGTTTCGGTGGATTCATGGCGCATCATGTCGATGCAAGATACGACAAGAACGACGGCTCGTTCCTGCCGCCTTTGCGTGCCATCGGCTTCAATCCACAACTGAAAGTGAACGATTCGTTGTTGGCGCAGTCGTACATAGAAGCCTACGACATCAGCTATCCGGAAGCACTGCGACGCATTGAAGACGAGGTTAACGAACTTCGGCAGCACATCGACAATGATGGTTTCTACGACATGAACGACTTGGGCGTACTTTCACGCAACGAGCAAGGGAATATCGTTTTCGAACCCTGCGAGGCAGGCCTACTCACACCAGCATATTACGGTCTCAGCAGTTTCGAAATGCCTTTGTTGGCGCAGACCTCACCCCTCGCCCACGTGGATGTCATGACAGAAAATACTTCTGACATTTCCCATCCGAAACAAGAGGCCGTTGCATCAGCCAAGCCATCGTTGCGCGACATCATGGAGGCGCAAGACACGACGGAAAGCAATGAGGAGCGACGTGTCAGCATCCGCGTGAGCGTGCTTCGCAACGTTTTGGCAGCCGCCATCGTCATCTTCGCTTTTCTGCTCTTTCCTGTCAAGTTAGGCAATGAGAACAGCCTGCAACTATTGGGTAGCAATGTCGACACCGGGATGCTGACAAAGGTAATGCCCAAAGCCGACATAAAAGAGCCTGTCAACTTGCAGACCGCCGTCAAGTCCATGTCGACTGTCTCGCAGGCCGAGACACCACAAACAACAACGTCCAAGCCACAGATAAAGAATATCCGCCAATCTGATTTCTATACCATCGTCTTGGCAAGCCGCGTGACGAAGCACAACGCGAATATATTCGCAGAGCGCTTAAGAGAGCAAGGCATGAATGAAGTCACCGTCCTATCGAAATCCAAGGGAACCAAAGTTATCTACGGACAGTATCCGACGGAAAAAGAGGCACGCAAGAAACTGCGGGTGATGCGTGACCTTGACGACTTCCGCGACGCATGGATTTTACATGTTTCAACCGACGAGTAGATTATGAAACGCGTACGTTGTCCCAAATGTGACAATTTCATTACTTTCGACGAGACACGCTATGAGGCAGGTCAAAGACTTGTCTTCGAATGTCCGTCTTGCGGTAAGACCTTCGCCATCCGTATGGGAATGAGCAAGTTGCGTGACCGACAGCGGGAAGAGCGTCCTGAGGATGTCCACGAGACCACGGGGCTCGGCGAGATTGTTGTCATTGAGAACGTTTTCCATTACAAGCAAGTATTGCCCCTTCACATGGGCGACAACATTATCGGCCGTTACATGAAAGGCTCAGGCATTAATTGCCCCATAGAGACCAACGACCCCAGCATAGACATGACCCACTGCATTCTCCAGGTCTCACGCGACAAGAAAGGCCGGTTGAAATATGTGTTGCGTGACGGCCCCAGCAACACGGGTACCTTTGTCGACAATGAAATCCTCGGCGACCGTGAGCGCCGGATTCTCGAAGACGGTTCGTTGTTCACCATCGGGGCTACAAGCATCATACTCAAAGCCGCCTCATCCCAAGAGTTATGAGGCCATCGCGGTAGACATTGCAAGTGGCTCGCAGTTCCATCAGAGACGCCCAACGTATCGCAAGTCCCGATGTGAAAACATAAAGTTTTTCTCAATTCTTTTTCCCATTCTCGATTTATTATAGTATCTTTGCACTACCAATATACATATAAAGGTACATACCTCTATATAAGAATGGAATTGCTACGACTATGATACTTGATACTATCGACCATCTCAAGGACTACGTAGCCATGAACCCCGGCTTCAGGCACGTAATCGACTTTATTGCCAACAACAACCTGCAGACGCTCAGAGAGGGGCGTCACGACATAGCCGAGGGTGTCTATGTCAACGTACAGCGTACAGAAGGCAAGTCACGCAGCGAGGCCCGTCTCGAATATCACCGCCAGATGATTGACCTGCAAGTGCCCCTCGCTTGCACCGAGGAAATAGGTGTTGCCCCGCTGGACTCCGTCAAGGCCGGCATCTATGATGCCGAGAACGACATAGCCTTCTCAGAGTCGGAGCCCGAACAATATATTCAGGTCAAGCCCGGCGAGTTTGCCATTTTCTTTCCACAAGATGCCCATGCCCCCTGCATAGCCCCGGAAAGGCTGCACAAACTCATATTCAAGGTCGTTGCGTCCTGATCCTTTCTTTCATCCATCCGTCATTTCCTATTTACGAAAATGCTAATCGATTACAGAAAAGTCAATGTATATCAGCAGGACAGTCTCGTTCTTGAGAACGTCGACTTCCATGTAGACGAAGGAGAGTTTGTCTATCTCATTGGCAAGGTAGGCTCCGGCAAGAGCTCATTGCTGAAAACGATGTACTGTGAACTCGACCTGCCCACCGACGAGACCGAGAAAGCCGAAGTACTCGGTCGCAATCTGTTGACGCTCAGACGGAAGGAAATCCCCTCTTTGCGCCGCGAAGTGGGTATCATCTTCCAAGACTTCCAGCTTCTCCACGACCGCAACGTGTTCCAGAACCTGCGGTTCGTGCTCCGTGCCACTGGTTGGAAAGCCAAAAAGGACATCGAAGCACGCATCCAGGAGGTACTCGATGATGTCGGCATGCTTGGCAAAGAGCACAAGATGCCTCATGAACTGTCGGGTGGCGAGCAACAACGAATCGCCATCGCGCGTGCACTACTCAACCATCCCAAAGTCATTATTGCCGACGAGCCGACGGGCAACCTCGACCCCGAAACGGCCTGCAATATCGTCAGTCTGCTGAAAAATGCCACAGCAAGAGGGACGGCCGTCGTCATGTCGACCCACAACATCCCATTGCTCGACATGTTTCCGGGCATCGTATACCGATGCAAGGACCACCAAATGACGGATGTTACAAAAGAATACAACAAGATGGACCTCACTGAGGACAGTGAAGAGAATTGATACAATTAGAACAAAAAAAACAACAGACATAATACAGCTATGAAGGTAATGAAGTTTGGAGGCACCTCGGTAGGCTCTCCAGAGCGTATGAGAAGTGTGGCCTCACTGGTAACAGAGTCGGGCGAGCCCACGTTTGTGGTGCTGTCTGCCATGAGTGGAACGACCAATTCATTGATAGACATCTCCGACTATCTCTACAAGAAGAACCCAGAAGGTGCCCAAGAGGTCATCAACACCCTTGAAAAGAAATACATGCAGCACGTGAACAGCCTCTATTCCACCAGTGAATATCAGGAGAAGACACGCGACTTTCTTCATAGCGAGTTCGATTACCTGCGTTCCTTCACCAAAGATCTCTTCACCAGCTTTGAGGAGAAGAGCATTGTGGCACAGGGGGAAATCATGTCAACTAACATGTTCGTCAACTACCTTCAGGAACAAGGGGTAAACGCCGTTCTGCTGAACGCGCTCGACTTCATGCGAACCGACAAGAATTCAGACCCAGACCCGCAATATATTAAAGAAAAACTGCAGGCTGTGATGAATCAAAACGAAGGGCATCAAGTCTATGTCACGCAAGGCTTCATCTGCCGCAATGCCTACGGAGAGGTCGACAATCTGCAGCGTGGCGGATCCGACTATACCGCATCACTCATTGGAGCAGCTCTTCCAGCTGAGGAGATTCAGATCTGGACTGATATCGACGGCATGCACAACAACGATCCGCGCATCGTCGACCACACAGAAGCCGTCCACCAGCTCAACTTCGACGAGGCTGCCGAATTGGCTTATTTCGGGGCGAAAATTCTCCATCCCACCTGTGTACAGCCAGCCAAATATGCAGGCATTCCTGTCCGGCTGAAGTGCACGATGACCCCACAGGCCGAGGGCACCATCATCGACAACGTCATCGTCAGAGGCAAGATTAAGGCCGTGGCCGCCAAAGACAACATCACAGCCATCAAGATCAAGTCGAGCCGCATGTTGCTGGCTGCCGGATTCCTGCGCAAGGTGTTCGAGATTTTCGAGAGCTATCAGACGCCCATCGACATGATTGCCACCTCCGAAGTCGGCGTATCCATGAGCATCGATGACAACACCCGCCTTGACGACATCGTCAACGAACTGAAGAAATATGGCACCGTGACCGTTGACACTAATATGTGTATCATCTGTGTCGTAGGCGACCTCGACTGGAGCAACCTGGGCTTTGAGTCTCTCGCCACCGAGGCAATGAAGAACATTCCCGTCCGAATGATTTCCTATGGCGGCAGCAACTACAACATATCGTTCCTCATCAAGGAGGCCGACAAGAAGAGAGCACTACAAAATCTCTCCGACGTACTCTTCAACCATCCCGGTGGGAAGGAGTGGGCATAAGGGTACTCCCTCCCCCGGCAAAACAACACACATAAGCACAAAACGATACACAAAGAATGACAAAAGGAACGTTTCCCATCGATAAATTCCAGCAGCTCACCACACCTTTCTATTATTATGACACACAGTTGCTGCGCACAACGCTGCACGCCATCAGCAACGAGATGGGCAGACATGAGGGATTTCACGTGCACTATGCCGTCAAGGCCAATGCCAATCCCAAGGTGCTCAGCATCATCTGTCAAGCTGGACTGGGAGCCGACTGCGTGAGCGGCGGTGAGATAACCGCCTGCATCAAAGCCGGATTCAGCCCGTCGAAGATCGTATTTGCTGGTGTAGGCAAAAGCGACTGGGAAATCAACTTGGCCCTTGACGCCGACATCTTCTGCTTCAATGTGGAGAGCATCGCTGAACTTGAGGTCATCAACGAGCTTGCCGCAAAAAAGCAGAAGACGGCCCGTGTATGTTTCCGCATCAATCCGAATGTGGGTGCCCATACCCATGCAAAGATCACGACGGGGTTGGCTGAGAACAAGTTTGGCATAGCCGCTGCCGACATGTTGCCCGCCACCGAGGAAGCCGCGTCGATGAGCCACATCGAGTTTGTTGGCCTGCATTTTCACATCGGCAGCCAAATTCTCGACATGGGTGACTTCGAGGCCCTCTGCAACCGCGTCAACGATTTACTTGACCTCCTCGACCGTCACCACATCCACGTGGCTCACATCAATGTAGGAGGCGGACTGGGCGTCAGCTACCAGCATCCCAATCGCCTGCCGGTACCTGACTTCAAAGCCTACTTCGACACCTATGCCCGCCACCTGCACGTCCGGCCAGGACAGACCGTCCACTTCGAGCTTGGACGCGCCGTAGCTGCCCAAATGGGCAGCCTCATCACGCGCGTGCTCTATGTCAAGCAAGGCACTAGCAAACAGTTTGTCATCGTCGACGCCGGTATGACCGACCTAATCCGTCCCGCTCTCTACAATGCCTACCACAAGATAGAGAACATCACGAGCGATGCGCCGTTGAAGACTTACGATGTCGTGGGGCCCATCTGCGAGTCGAGTGACGTCTTTGCCAAATCCATCGATCTCAACGAAACTCGACGCGGTGACCTGATAGCCATCCGCTCAGCGGGAGCCTACGGAGAGATAATGGCCAGCCAGTACAACTGCCGTCGGCTTCCGTCGGCATACACCACCGAGGACCTGCAACAAGTTCCGTCCTCTTCCAGTCTCCTTTAACACATCAAAACGTGACCATAACCACCACGACCATCATTTGCGCTTCCATCCTGCTGCTTACAGCCCTGTTGGCGCCATTGTCAAATCCGTTCTTCAGGCATCGCAAGATTTTTCGCCTGCTGAAGAGCAATCGTGTGCCCATGCAGGAGCAGGCCTCAGACATGTCCGCACATTTGGCAGAAACGGATTTGACAAATGACGGCGAAAGGCAGACGAACGGGAACGAGCCCCTCCCCGACATGCAGCCGCTGACCGTACTTATAACGGCCCACGACGACGCAGCCGCCTTGGAGCGCAACCTGCCTGCCATCCTCAATCAGGACTACCCTGCCGGTTTCCGGGTCATCGTGGTGGCTGACCGCACCGACAGCGAGACAGTCGATGTCTTAAAGCGATTCACCGAAGGCAAGCAACAGCAGAACAACGACGTGCAGACTGTCGACGAAGGCGTGAAACTCTTCTCAGTCAACCACCAACTCTACTACACACTTCTGCCAGCCTCCAGTCGCTACATCAGCCGCAAAAAACTGGCCGTCACGCTCGGCGTCAAGGCAGCTCACACTGAGTGGATTCTTCTCACCGATCCCCAGTGCCACCCAGCCAGTTGTCGGTGGTTGCAAGCCATGGCCTCAGGAATCGGTACCGAGACTACACTGGTCATCGGCTACACCCACTACGACGACACCACCCCCGCGAGCCGCCGCTTCGAGCGTTTGCACACAGCCTTCTATCTCATGCGCGAAGATTTGGTTGCCACAGCCTATCGCACCAACGGCAGCAACCTGATGTTCCGCAAGAGCATGTTCATGCAAGGCGAAGGCTATCGCGGCAACCTGGAGCTCATCCGCGGCGAATACGACTTTTTAGTCAACAAATATGCCACACCGGGACAGACCCGGCTCGTGCTGAATCCCGACGCATGGCTGACCGAGGACACCCCAACCGCAACCTCGTGGCGCAGCAAGCACCTTTTCTATCTTGCCACTCGCCGTCTGCTAAAGCGATCACACAGCCACCGACTGTTGTTCTGCCTCGACCAAATCGTGCTCCACCTGCAACTGTTGCTGCTCCTTGCCGCACTGACCTTCTCCATCCTCACCACCCAGTGGATTATCGCTGGGGCCGCCAGCTTGTCGCTACTGCTCACTGTCATCCTAAACGATGTCATTGGTGCTCGGGCCATCGCCCCCTTCGACAGCAACATCCCATCTTGGAGAATCTATTTCAGCCGGCTGGCCATCGTATGGCGTAATCTGGCATATGCAGTCAGATACCTGCGCGCCGACAAGCTCGACTTCACCACCCACAAGCAATAGGCCCATGCGCATCAGATTCCACATCACGGAAGAGACTGTAAGGTCAGACATCGGCGGAAGGTTCACGCAAGCCCTGCACGCATCGTTGGCCCGCTTCGCCGACACCAGCATCACCGACACCGATGACGACGCGGCCGCCCCCCACCTCATGCACATCATCGGGGCGTTCGATATCCATGCGGCCCAGGCACTTTTCAAGGCTCACAAACAGCTCATCCCTGTGGTCTACTCGCCATTGGGAGGACTCAACGAATGGGAAATCAAGGCTGAACAGCTCAAGAAGCGCACCCTGCTCATTGCCTATCAAAAGCGCATGTTGCGCCTCGCTGATACCATTCACGTGACAAGCAACGTTGAGAAGAAGGCCGTGGAGGCCATCGGCAAACCACGCCTCATGGCAGTCATCCTCAACCCCGTCGTTACAACGCAAATCACCGAGACAGCCTTGGGCGACTCCTTCCACGACCTCTACTGTCAGACCATCGAGCGGCACGAACAAGAAATTCATGCCGACATCGACCGACGCACAGCCTTCCTTGACGACCGACCAGCCATGCAGACCATCATCCGCAAGATACTCTACCTGCGCTACCGCCTCCGGCAAGGCTCCCTGCCCCAGCCGCTGCTCGACGATCTGGCCCACACCATGACTGAAGCCGACTACGATGAGGACCAGATGGCCGATGTGCTCCGTGAACAAGGGCTCTACCAGTTGGCAGCTCAATTGGAACAAGTGATGGCCGAAAACTCCGGACTGACCGAAGGATTCATGCCCATCCCGCCGTCGACAGTCAAATCCGCAGACGTCATCCGCCGGCACATCGAGAACAATCAGTGAAAAAACATCCAAAGAAAAGAATTATCACTATGACGACCACCAGCCACTATGACATAGAAAAGGATCAGCGCTATTTGCAATTGCTGTCCAACACGTTTCCCACCATCGCCGACGCGTCGACCGAGATTATCAATCTCAACGCCATTCTCAATCTGCCCAAAGGCACCGAGCACTTCCTCGCCGACATTCATGGCGAGTATGAGGCCTTCCAGCACGTGCTCAAGAACGCCAGCGGCAACATCCGCCGCAAGGTGAACGAGCTCTTTGGCACCACCCTCCGCGAGACCGAGAAACGCGAACTGTGTACGCTCATCTACTATCCCGAGCAGAAACTGGAACTCGTCAAGGCCGCCGAATCCGACATGCACGACTGGTATGTCATCACGCTCCATCGGCTCGTGGCTATCTGCCGCGACGTCTCCAGCAAGTACACCCGATCCAAGGTGCGCAAATCGCTGCCCCCCGACTTCTCCTACATCATCCAGGAGCTCCTCCACGAACGCACTGACGACGACGACAAGGCCGCATACGTGAGCGTCATCATCGAGACCATCATCTCCACCGGCCGTGCCGACGACTTCATCACCGCCCTGGCTAACGTCATACAGACTCTCGCCATCGACCGTCTCCACATTCTCGGCGACATCTACGACCGTGGACCCGGTGCCCACAAGATCATGGATCTCCTCGACAACTACCATCGCTGGGACATTACCTGGGGCAACCACGACATTCTCTGGATGGGCGCCGCCGCCGGAAACGATGCCTGCATCTGCACCGTCATCCGCCTCTCGCTGCGCTATGCCAACCTCACCACCCTTGAGGACGGCTACGGCATCAACCTCGTGCCTCTGGCCACCTTTGCCATGGAGACCTACAAGGATGACCCCTGCACCGAATTCGTGCCCAAGCTCAGCGGCGGAGCCGAGACTCCCGACGACAAAACCCTGCGCCTCACCGCACAGATGCACAAAGCCATCGCCGTGCTCCAGTTCAAGCTGGAGGCGCAGACCTGCGCCCGCCACCCCGAATGGGGCATGGAGAACCGCGCATTATTCCGCTTTGTCGACTACAACCACGGCACCATCACCCTCGACGGAAAAAGCTATCCACTGACCAGCTGCCACTTCCCCACCGTCGACCCGGCCGACCCCAACCGTCTCTCGCCCGGAGAAGCCGATCTCATCGCTCGACTCCACCACAGCTTCATGGTCTCCGAGAAGCTACACCGCCACATGCGACTCCTGCTCAAGCATGGCTGCATGTACGCCATCTACAACAAGAATCTACTCTTCCATGCCTCTGTGCCTCTCTGCGCCGACGGCACCATGAAGGAAGTTGAGATTCGTCCCGGACACCGCGTGCGCGGCAAGCAACTCATGTACGACACCGGCATGCTCATCCGCAAAGCCTTCCAAGCCGACGCCCCAGCCGATGAGCGCAGCTATGCCGTCGACTTTTTCCTCTATCTTTGGCTTGGCCCCGACAGCCCACTCTTCGACAAATCGAAGATGGCCACCTTCGAGCGCTACTTCATCGCAGACCATGACACCTGGCACGAAGAGAAAGGCAACTTCTTCAAACTGCGCGACTCGCAGGCCGTCTGCGACAGCATCATGGACGAATTTCAAATCGACGGCCCCAACCGCCACATCATCAACGGCCACGTGCCCGTGCATGCCGCCAGTGGAGAAAATCCCATCAAGGCCGGAGGACGCCTGATGGTTATCGACGGCGGATTCTCGAAGGCCTACCACAACGAGACAGGCATAGCCGGCTACACCCTCGTCTACCACAGCCGCGGCTTCCAACTCGTGCAACACGAACCCTTCACCTCCACGGCCGACGCCATCGAGCGAGGCACCGACATCAAGTCGACCACACAGATTGTCGAGATGGCCAGCCAACGCATGCTCATCAAGGAGACTGACAAAGGCAAGGAACTGCAAACCCAAATTGACGACCTTGAGGAGCTCCTCGTCGCCTACCGGCACGGCCTCATCACCGAGAAAGACAGGAAAAAATAGGGAAATACGATTAAAAAAATATGGCAAGACAGAAGACTGACCCTTTGCATGTGGTTATATATCCATCAAACTTCAACGCTGCAAACGGACAAAAGATGCTTTATGTATCATCCAATGCCCGTGAGGAAGTCAGTTTGGAAAAACTTGACACATTCTGTCATATGTATGAGAATCTGCCCAAAGGCTATGTTGTTCGCTGCTTTGAAGCTCTTAAATATGCGATTCCACATCTCATTGGCGAACACAAACGCGTAAAGACTCCCATTGGCAGCTTCTATGTCAAACCGCAATTTTTCCGTACAATGACAGAAGACGAGAAAGTCACGGCAAATGACATTTGTCTTGAGGGCATCGACTATCGTCCATCCAAGGAGTTTCGAGAGGCTGTCAAACAAGAATTTCAAAGCATCAACATCGATCACCGCAACCATCCCATAGACACTGCCTACTATGGCAAACGCAACGAGGAACTGGAAAGATGCCTGTCATCTGATGCCACCGGAAACCGATACGTAACAATACAGGAATATCAGCGGGAGACGGGGCTCAGCTATCACTCGGCCAAGAAATGCCTTGACATGATGACAACCGGCGACAATCCTATCCTCCTGAAGACCAAGATTGGCAAAACGAACGTCTATACAGAGGTTTAAGCTCTTTTCCCCGACTTGCTTTCGCAACATAGCAAAAGCTCTTCCGCTACCCAACGTCTCATCTCACGCTATGTAGCTGAAAATCTTTTTCTATAAGCTTACAACGTTCATAAGGGCTTGTTGGTACAAAGAAAACGGCTCATCGGTACAGCTCCAAGGCCCCCTTCATCCTTCACAAGCCTCTGAAAAAGCGCAATTGGCCCCATCAGATAATGATACATGAATGACATCATGACAATATCTATAATTATGTCAGCAACAGATATGGCTGCGCTACGTAAAGGCTATGAAACTTATGAGACGAAACCGCACACATGTTTAGGACTGATATCAATAGAGCTGAATTGTTTATAACACAGTATAACAATGAAAATCATGGAAGAGCAACTATAATATGATACGAGAACAAGTTAATATACAAGCACTTGACATAAACTCCTAATCGAAAAATGAGAGGGCACCAGATTGTGATTCGTTCGTTTCAAGTAATCCAAGCTATTGCCGTCCGCCATTTTTCGACGAAAAAAAATTAGTGAGTAGCAATAATAAGAAAAGGGATTCCCACGCTTTGGGAATCCCTTTCCTTATGAAATGTAATTGACTGATGCAGTCAGAAACTTAGCAAATGCGACGCGAGCCATCGCCAATAACAACGGGAATGATGACAGGCTCGTGGCCATACTTATCATTGAACTTCTTGACGACATCCTTGGTGAAGTGGTCATAGAGTTCGTCCTTGACAAGATTGATGGTGCAGCCGCCAAAGCCGCCACCCATGATGCGCGATCCGGTGACACCGTCTTCCTTGGCCACATCATTGAGGAAGTCGAGCTCTTCACAGCTCACCTCATACTCCTTGCTCAAGCCATAGTGAGTCTCATACATTTTCTGGCCCACGGTCTCATAGTCACCTTTCTCCAATGCGGCAGACACGGCCAACACGCGGTCAACCTCTCCGAGAACGAAGTGGGCACGGGTGTAGTCTTCCTCGCTCACCTCAGGCTTCACAGCCTCCAGCTCGTCCCAATCGGCATCACGCAATGTCTCAAACTTCTTGTCAGGGAAATGTTTAGCCAAAGCCTTGACCACATTCTCACAAGAGTTGCGACGGTCATTATAGGGAGATCCCTTGAGCTCATGCTTCACCTTCGAGTTGACGAGTACGAGACGGTATCCCTTGGGCTCCCAGGGGAAATATTCAAACTCACGACTGCGGCAGTCGAGACGCATCAACTTGCCCTTCTGACCGAAGACAGAGGCAAACTGATCCATGATACCACAATTGACGCCGATATATTTGTGCTCAGTAGCCTGTCCGGCTAAAACCATGTCCCACTTAGAAACTTTGTTGTCGCCAAAGAGGTCATTGAGAGCATAGGCAAAGCAACTCTCCAGTGCAGCCGAAGAAGACATGCCTGCACCAAGAGGCACATCACCGGCAAAAGCCGCATTGAATGGCTTCACGTCAACACCCAAGGCACGCATCTCCTGCACGATGCCGTAGATGTAGCGGGCCCATGTGGCACTGGGACCCTTGGGGTCGTCAACCTTGAAGTGAGCCATATCCTTGAGATCGATGGAATAGACATTGCAGGTTTGCTGCCCGTTGGGACGAACCTCTGCCATGATGCCCTGCTCGACAGCTCCGGGGAAGACGAATCCACCATTATAGTCGGTGTGCTCTCCGATGAGATTGATGCGACCGGGCGAGGCATAAATATTACCTGTCTTGCCATCAAAATGCTTGATGAAGCGACTTCTTACAAATTCGATATCCATAATAATAGCGTTTTTTTGTTGTTTAAATATAGGTGAATATAT
Source organism: uncultured Prevotella sp. (assembly GCA_964411005.1). GTDB lineage: Bacteria > Bacteroidota > Bacteroidia > Bacteroidales > Bacteroidaceae > Prevotella. Next base: position 22,978 of record CAYPJA010000028.1, read on the forward strand.
GTATTCGCAGTTTTATTACTTAGTCTCCAAGCCAACACGTGAACCCTTCAGGCAGAACCAGAGGATGTAGGCATAGAAGACGAAGAGGCAACATGAGGCAATAGCCACGCCCACGTGGTCGACGAGCACACCCATGACAGGCATGAGGATAGCGGCTCCGATGACACCCGTGTTGATGACACCTGTAGCGGCCTTGGTGTGTGGGCCGAGTTCCTGAAGGCCGAGGTTGAAGATGAGCGGCCACATGACAGAATGGAACAGGCCAGCGGCTATCATGGCATAGATGCCTGCATAGCCAGGCAGCACGACACTAAGCAGAATGCAGAGGGCTCCGAGCACGAGACAGCAAGAGAGAAGCTTGCGAGGCTCAAACTTGGCCAAGATGCCTGCACCGATGAAACGGCCCACCATCATACCGCCCCAATAGAAGGAGAGGAAACCAGTGGCGATTGCTGTGTAGTCGGAATCGGCTCCGAGCATGTCACGGAACTTGTAGGGCAACATGGAAGGCACGCCAATCTCTACACCCATATACATGAAGATGGCGAGAGCACCGAGCCATACATGCGTATACTTAAACACGCTGCTCTTATACTCGCGGTGCACACCAGCCTCTTCAGCCTGCTTGCCCTCATCAATTCTCGGGAGTTTCAAGAAGACAAGAATAAGTCCAATGGCGAGCGTAAAGATGCCCAGACCGAGGAACGGACCAGGAACGGCGTCGGGGGCCGGGGCCTTTCCTGCGATGATGACATAGGTGATGAAGAGCGGGGCAAGTGTGGTTGCCACCGAGTTGAGGGCCTGGCTCAGTGTCATGCGGAAGGCTCCTTTCTCAGGCGAACCAAGCACCATGACGTAAGGGTTGGCCACATTCTGAAGCATCACCACACCGCAGGCCACGAGACACATGCTGCAGAGGAAGACGGTGTAGATAGTGGTCTGGGAGGCATTGAGCCCAATCACATGGCTCAACCCCAGCGAGTTGATGACGAAGCCCACACCTGCCACTGCAAGACCGAGGATGAGCGTGCCCTTATAGCCGATTTTGCTCATCAGCATGGCGAAAGGAATACTCAGCAGATAGGCACCATAGAAAGCGGTATTGACATACTGTCCCTGCTGGGCAGTGAGATCAAAGGCCTTCGAGCAGAAGGCAATCATCGAGTTGTTCATCGTCGTGATGAATCCGATAAGGAAGCACACGATAAAGACAACAATCAGCGCGAACGTATAGTTCGGTTTCTTTGTTTGTTCCATTGTTTTTTTATATATGTTTTTTCTGTTCTCTGTTCTCGTTTTCTGTTTTATATGTTCAATTCTCTATGTTTCTCACTTCGCCACATCAAAGCGGTAGACCGTTTTCTGTGTATAGGTCTGTCCGGCATCAAGCACTACGGAGGGGAAATAAGGATGGTTGGGTGAGTCAGGGAAGTGCTGCGCCTCAAAGCAGATGGCACTGCGGCGAGGGAAAGTGGCACCGTTCTGTCCCTTATATCCGTCGGCCCAGTTGTCGGTGTAGACCTGCACGCCAGGCTCAGTGGTGTAGACTTCCATGACGCGTCCACTGACAGGCTCTGTGATTTTGGCAGCGAAGGAAAGCTCGCCTTCCTCACGCTTGTTGAGCACGAAGCAGTGGTCATAGCCTGCGCCGTTGCGAATCTGCTCGTGGTCTGCGTCGATATCCTGTCCGACAGGCTTCGGCGTACGGAAGTCGAATGGCGTTCCGGCCACCTTCAAAATCTCACCCGTAGGGATACTTGTGTCGTCGATAGGGAGATAATAGTCGGCATTAATCTCACAGACCAGATTGTCAATGGTCGGTGTGGGGTCGGCTATACCCGCCAGCGAAAAGAAACCGTGGTGAGTCAAGTTAATAATGGTTTTCTTATTGGTTGTAGCCTGATACTTAATGATAAGTTCGTTGTCATCGGTAAACGTGTAGGCAACCCAAACAACGATCTCTCCCGAATAGCCTTCCTCGCCATAAGCACTGGTATACTTGAGCACGGCGGCATGGTCATTTATCATCTCCGTGTCCCAAACTTTGGCGTTAAATCCCTTTAAACCTCCGTGCAGAGAGTTGGGACCATTGTTAACTGGTACATGATATTCCTTTCCATGCAGGAAGAAAGAGCCTTTGGCGATGCGATTGCCATAGCGCCCGATAAGCGTGGAGAGATAGGGTTCGGGCGAATTGACAACGTCCTGAATATTATCATGGCCTTGAATGACATTGGCTCTCACACCATTTTTGTCGGGAACCATGATAGCCACCAGCGCACCTCCGTAATTGGTGAATGCCACTTCGTTGCCTTCACTGTTTCTGAGAATGAAGAGATCTGTCTTCTTTCCGTTGATGGTGGTCTGGAAGTTTTCACGTTTCAGACCACAGATGTTTTGCGTTTCAGCAGAGTTCGTCATAACCATAAGTTTTTAGTTCAAGTTATTCTTCATTGCAAAGTAACTGAAAAAAAACGATAATGACAAATTATCTACAGGAAAATGTAATACGAATGGTGTTAAAAACATTTAAGGCCATAGTGCTCTTGGCTCTTGGCAATTACGCATTAGTGACCGAAACAATCAGTAACTCACAACTCTCGCAAGGCACTCAACAGGTCGGCCACGACATAGCTGCTGCCACCTACAAAAATGAAATCGGCGACATCGGCATCTGCCAACGCTTGACAGTAAGCCTTGTAGACATTTGGACAGACCACCCCTTGGAGCCCATGGTGCTGCCCTCGGATGGCAATCTCAGTTGCCGGAAAGGCGCGTTTTGACGAGGCCTGTGTCCAATAGTAGACAGCCCGCTTAGGCAGCAGTGTCATAACGGTGTCAACATCCTTGTCGTCGACCATGCCGAATACGATGCGCAACTGATGGCAGGGCTGCGCCGCTATCTGCTGAGACAGATAGTGCCACCCTCCCACATTGTGACCAGTATCACAGATGGCCGCGGGGTGCTCATGAATGCGTTGCCAGCGACCTGCCAAACCTGTCATATCCGTAACCGACGCCAACCCGCGCCGCACATTCTCGTCCGACAGTTGCAAGCCCTGACGGCGAAGCAACGACACTGCTTTCAGCACGGTATTGGTGTTCTGCTGCTGATAGTCGCCTCCCAGTTCCCCCTTGAGCACACCGAAGTGGCGCGTCTGGTAGATGCGTCCACCGTGCTGCAGGTCAGCCGTGGAGGACATCACCTCCGGTTCGTCATCGGCAAAGACAATCGACGCCCCCGCCTCCTGCGCATGAACAGTGAAAACAGAGCGGGTCTCCGGTCGGTTCTCGCCTATCAAGACCGGCACACCCGGTTTGACAATTCCGGCTTTCTCGGCTGCAATCAAAGCCAGCGTATTGCCCAGAAACTGCGTATGGTCAAAACTGATGTAGGTGATTACGGACAGCAAAGGTGTGATAATATTGGTGCAGTCGAGCCGTCCACCCAATCCAACCTCGATGACAGCCACGTCAACGTGTTGCTCGGCAAAGTAAAGAAAGGCAAGAGCAGTCGTCAATTCGAAGAAACTGGGATGCAACGGTTCGAAGAAAGAACGTTCATCGTGCACAAAATCGACAACCCGCTGTCGGCTAATCATCTGCCCATTGACACGAATGCGCTCCCTGAAGTCGACCAAATGCGGACTTGTGTAGAGTCCGACCCGATACCCCTGTGCCTGCAGCATGGCGGCAAGCGTATGAGAGCACGAGCCTTTTCCGTTGGTTCCTGCCACATGAATGGTCTGATATTGGCGGTGAGGATGACCAAAATGCGCATCCAAAGCCAACGTATTTGACAATCCTTCCTTATAAGCCGACGCACCGACATGCTCGAAGACCGGCGTTCTGCTGTAGAGATATTCGACGGTTTGCTGATAAGTCATCATAAAACAAAAGAAACGATGCACCGCGTATGAAATCATGTTCACACACGATGCATCCTCCCATTTAGCCTTTCAATCAATTAAAATAATTCTTGAATTTATCAAAGATACTCTTCTTGGTCGTCGTGTCGCCCTTGAAGTTCTCACTTTCTCGCAATGCCTCTATGGCTTTCCGCTCATCACGCGACAAAGTCTTCGGCACAAAAACACTGACCTGAATCACCTCGTCACCGACACCTTGGCCATATCCTTGAACAGCCGGCAGCCCCTTGCCTCTCAGCCGGAGCGTCTTTCCGGGCTGGGTGCCTGGCTCTATGCTAATTCTTGCCTTTTTGCCGTTGATGGTGGGCACCTCTACCTCACCGCCCAAAGCCGCCGTCGGGAAGTCAAGCAACAAGTTGTAGATTACATCCTGGTTGTCGCGCACGAACGTGCCGTCATCCTCCTCCTCAATGTAGACTTGAATATCGCCACTGACACCGTTGTGGGGACCTGCATTGCCTTTGCCCGGCACATTGACTACCATGCCGTCGGCGACACCAGCCGGTATCTTTATTTCAACAACTTCGTCGCCTTTGACGACACCGGTTCCCTCACAATGCTTACACTTGTTCTTGATGACAGTGCCTTCACCATGACACGTAGTACACTCCGTTTGCGTCTGCATCACACCAAGCATGGTATGAACGGTCTTTACCACCACACCATGCCCGTGACACGTAGGACACGTCTCCGAACCACTTCCAGCCTCGGCACCCGTGCCATGACAGTGGTCGCAAACTACGTCTTTGTGAACCTTGAACTTCTTAGTGACACCTGTGGCAACCTCCTGCAAACTCAACTTAACACGCAGTCGCAAATCAGCGCCCCGATATTGCGGCCGCTGATGTCGTCCGCCACCACCAAAGCCGCCGAAGCCACCGAAACCACTGTGACCACCGAAGATGTCTCCGAACGCACTGAAGATGTCATCCATGGAGAATCCGCCACCACCAAAACCACCACCGAAGCCTCCGCCCGGTGCATTAAAGCCGAACTGATCATATTGCTGACGCTTTTGCGGGTCGTGCAACACGTCATAGGCCTCGGCAGCCTCCTTAAATTTCTCCTCGGCTTCCTTATCGCCCGGATTACGATCTGGATGGTATTTGATGGCCAAACGCCTGTAGGCTTTCCTTATCTCTTCTTCAGTAGCGCTTTTGGTTACGCCCAGCACCTCATAATAGTCTCTCTTCTGTGCCACGATAGAATCTTCCTGGTTTTATAGAATGAATAAATATGGAAACATGTCC